>CAZISF010000160.1:0-6746 GCA_964541915.1 uncultured Caulobacter sp. | reverse complement strand
GCGCATGAGCTGTTGCAGGCGCGGATCGGCGGCGAGGCGCTGGAGGCTGCGTGGCCGGCGCTCGCGCCCATCTTCGGAGCCTCGCCCTATCTCGCCGGACTGGCCCGGCGGCGGCCGGCGGCTTTGCGTCAGACGCTGGAGAGCGATCCCGCCGACCGCCTCGCGGGCATTCTCGACCAGGCGCGCGCCCAGGCCGACGAACCGGACGACGAGGTCGGCCGCAGAGTGCTGCGCGAGCTGAAGGCCGACCTGCATCTGCTGACCGCCATCGCCGATCTCGGCGGGGTCTGGGGGCTGGACGCGGTCACCGGAGCGCTGGCCCGGTTCGCCGACGCCGCACTTCAGGCCGCTGTCGCCCTGACCGCGCGGGCCGAGATCGAGCGCGGGCGGCTGGTCGCCGTGGAGCCCGGGCTGGCGGGACCGATCCCCGGCCTGATGATCATCGCGCTCGGCAAACACGGGGCGTTCGAGCTGAACTACTCCAGCGACATCGACATCACCTTCTTCTACGAGCCCGAGCGACTGCCGCTGGCCGAGGGCGTGGAAGCCGGCGACGAGGCCGTCCGCATCGCCCATGGCGTCGCGCGGACGCTGCAGGACCGGACCGCTGACGGCTATGTGTTCCGGGTGGATCTGAGGCTGCGGCCGGATCCGTCCTCCACGCCGCCCGCCGTGCCGGCCCCGGCGGCCTTCGCCTACTACGAATCGGTCGGACAGAACTGGGAGCGGGCGGCCTTCATCAAGGCGCGGGCAGCGGCCGGCGATATCCCGGCGGGCGAGGCCTTCCTCGAGGAGCTGCTGCCGTTCGTCTGGCGCAAGAACCTCGACTTTGCCGCCATCGCCGACATCCATTCGATCAAGCGCCAGATCCACGCCTGGAAGGTCGATGACCGGCTGACCGCCAAGGGCGCGGACCTGAAGCTGGGGCGGGGCGGCATTCGCGAGATCGAGTTCTATGCCCAGACCCAGCAGCTGATCCTGGGCGGGCGGCATCCGGACCTGCGCTCCAACCGCACGCTCGACGCCCTGGCCGCGCTGGCGGTGGCCGGACATGTGACCCAGGCGGCCGCGACCGAGCTGACCATCGCCTACCATGCGCTGCGCGCGCTGGAACACCGGGTCCAGATGCTCGCCGATGACCAGACCCACCGGCTGCCTGAGTCCGACACTGATCGCAAACGGGTCGCGGCGCTCTGGGGCTACGACAACCTTCGCAGCTTCGACGCCGCGGTCGGGAAGATCCTGCGCGGGGTGAACGCCATCTACGGCGACCTGTTCAAGGGCGAGGAAGAGCTGTCGTCGCGCTTCGGAAGCCTGATCTTCACCGGGGTCGAGGACGATCCGGAGACGCTGACGACCCTCAAGCGGATGGGGTTCTCCAACCCGCCGCAGGTGTCGCAGACCATCCGGCGCTGGCATCACGGCCGGATCGCCGCGACCCGCACCGAGCGGGGCCGCGAGCTGTTCACCCGGCTGGCCCCCCGGCTGCTCGACGCGGTACAGGCCACTGGCGCGCCGGACGTGGCGTTCAACCGTTTCTCCGACTTCTTCAGCGCCCTGTCGTCGGGCGTGCAGGTCCAGTCGCTGTTCCTCGCCCAGCCGAAGCTGTTCGGGTTGGTCGTGGAGGTGATGGCCTATGCGCCTCAGCTGGCGCAGACGCTTGCCCGGCGGCCGGCGGCGCTAGACGCCCTGCTCGACAGCGCCTTCTTCCAGCCGTTCGAGGCCGGCCAGGGCGAGGCCTGGTTCAACCGCGCGATGGCCGAGGCGGAGGGGTTCGAAGAGGCCATGGACGCGGCCCGGCGGGTGCATCGGGAGCAGGCTTTCCGGGTCGGCGTTCAGGTCATGAGCGGCACGGCCAGCGCCGCCCAGGCGGGGGCCGCCTTCGCCGAACTGGCCGATCTCTGCATCAAGGGCCTGTCCGCCGCCGCGCTGGCAGAGACCGAACGACAGGGCGGTGCGTTCGACGGCGAGGTCGCGGTCGTAGCGCTCGGCAAGTGCGGCGGCCGGGAGATGACGGCGCGCTCGGATCTCGACCTGATGACGCTGTACCGGTCGACCGATCCCGCCGGGATGTCGGCGACCAAGGGCTGGAGCGCCGACACCTTCTACGCCCGGTTCACCCAGCGGCTGATCGCGGCCCTGTCCGCGCCAACCGGGGAGGGCGGGCTCTACGAGGTCGACATGCAGCTGAGGCCCACGGGCAGCAAGGGTCCGGTCGCCGTCAGCCTGAACGCCTTCGAGACCTACTATGATCGCGAAGCCGAGACCTGGGAGATGCTGGCTCTCACGCGCGCCCGGGTCGTCTGGTCCAGCTCGCCCGCCTTTGCCGCTGAGGCCGCCCGAGCCATCGAGTCCGCCCTGCGCCGGCCGCGCGATGCGGCGCGCACGGCCGCCGATGTGCGGGAGATGCGGGCGCTGCTGGAAGCCGAACGGCCGCCGTCCGGCTTCTGGGACCTGAAGCTGTCCCCGGGCGGGCTGGTGGATGTCGAGTTCGCCGCCCAGCATCTGCAGATCGTCCATGCCGCGACGGGCGGACCGCTGGCCCAGAACACCGGCGACGCGCTGACCGCGCTGTCGGCCGCCGGATTCGGGGACCCGGCGTCGCTGGGCGACCTGACCCAGGCCTGGACCCTGCAGCAGGACCTGTCGCAGCTGCTCAAGCTCGCGCTGGAGGACTCCGCGGATCCCGAGGCCGAGCCCAAGGGACTGCAGGCCATTCTGGCCCGGGCCGGCGGCGCGCGAACCCTGAAAGCCCTGCGGAAACGCCTGACGGAGGACCGCGTCCGGGCCCGCGCGGCTTTTGACGCGATCACACAGGCCTGAGCCGACGGAAGCCGGCTGTTCCGCCGTTGAACCGTCGGGGTGCATAACGGAGCAAGCCACCGATGAAGACGATTACACTGGCCACAGTCCTGCTGGCCCTGACCGCCGGCGCCGCGCTGGCCCAGGGCGCCCCGGGCGGGCGCATGGACGCAAACGGCGACGGCAGCGTCAGCCTGGCAGAATTCAAGGCCGGCCGGGTGAAGATGATGATGCGCGGCGATGCTAACGGGGACGGGAAGCTGTCGAAGGCCGAACTGGAAGCCGGGATGGCCAAGGGCGCGGGCGCTGGCCAGGGCCAGGGCGGCGGTGGCCGGGCCGGTATGATGTTCGGCATGATGGACTCCAACAATGACGGCTTCCTGACCCGGCCGGAAATCGAGAAGATGGTCGAGCGCCGCTTCTCGCGTATCGACGTCAACGGCGATGGTTCGTTGAGCTCCAGCGAGATGGCGGCGATGCGCAGCGGCGGCATGGGCGGCCGGAGTGGCGGCGGTCATTGACCCAAAGCCTCGCCAGGCGGCGGGCCGGGGGGCGCGCTGGCGATGTGGGGAGACGTTTGGCGACGGGCGGAAGCGATCCCGACCAGGACCTGATCGCGCGGGTAGGGCGCGGCGACCCGGCCGCCATCCAGGCGCTGGTGGGCCGCAAGCTGCCGCGGATGCTGCAGCTCGCCTATCGCATGCTGAACGACGCAGCCGAGGCCGAGGACGTGGCCCAGGAAGTCTTTGTGCGAGCCTGGAAACAGGCGCCGCGCTGGATCCCGGGCGCGGCCCGGTTCGACACCTGGCTGCACCGGGTGGCGCTGAACCTCTGTTACGACCGTTTGCGCCGCCGCCGCGAGGTGGCGATGGCCGAGCCGCCCGAACAGGTCGACACCGGTCCGGCGGCCGATCGCGGGCTGATCGCGCGCGACACCGGCGCACGGGTCAACGCGGCTCTGGCCGACCTGCCCGACCGGCAGAGAGAGGCGATCACGCTCTGCCATTATCAGGAATTGACCAATATCGAGGCCGCCGCCCTGATGGGCGTGTCGGTGGATGCGCTGGAAAGCCTGCTGGCCCGGGGACGGAGAGCCCTGCGCGCCACACTCGCGGACCTGAAGGAGTAGGGCGATGAACCTGGACCGTTTCCAGACCCTGGCGGAGGCCTACGGTGGATCCATCCCCCGCTGGCCGGCCGAGGATCAGGATGCCGCCTTCGCCCTTCTGGCGGCGTCACCGGACGCGGCCGGTCGGGCGCTTGCGCAGGCCCGGGATCTCGACGAGGCGATGGACGCCGCTCCCCGCCTGACGCCGTCGCAGGATCTGCGGCGACGGATTCTCAACGCGGCGCCACAGGGCCGGTCGGTCCGCGCACCGGTGCAACGCTGGTTCGCCGGAGCCGGCGTCGGCGTCGGACTCGCCGCCGTCGCCGTGGCGGGGCTCATGCTGGGCGTGAACCTGTCGGTGGCCAGCGCGGGCGAAGACGCGATGCTGCTCGCGACCGTCTACGGCTCGGACCTGGCCGATGTCGCCGGAGGTGACTCTTGAACGGACGTGGCCTGCTCTTTGGTCTGATCGGATCGCTGGCGCTGAACCTGTTTCTCGTCGGCATGGGCGCGGGAGCCTGGGTGCTCGCGCCGCGACTGATGCGGCCGATGCCGGCGGCGAGCCAGGGGCAGGGGCGACCGGCCCCGCTGTGGGCCTCGGCGCGGGCGCTCTCGCCGGAGTACCGGCCCGCGCTCAACGCCGTCCTGCGCGCGGCTGCGGCGGACAGCATCGCTGGCGTTCGCGAGGCGCGCACCATTCGTCGTAGGGCCTATGACGCGATGGCGTCCGACCATTTCGACGCAGTGGCGGTCAACGCCGACCTCGACCGGGCCCGGGCTCTTGAGCTCGCGGCGCGCGCCCGTCTCGAACGGGACATCGTGACCTATTCGGCGACCCTGCCGCGCGAGGAACGGACCAGGCTGGCGAAGGCCATGCGCGCGATATTGGACCGGGCGACCAACGCGCGATTCCGGCGGCGGCTGGATGCAGGGCAGCCGGGCGGCGATCCGGTGCAGCCCGCGCCGGCCAGAGCGGGCGACTGACCCCACGTCCGGCCCGCGCCGTCAGGCCCGGCCCGGCTCTTCGACCTCAAGCACGACGCTGCGCAGCACCGCGCCGGCGCGCCCGTGTTGCAGGCCCAGGATCGAACCCACATCAACCCGAAGCTCCAGCGGACCGTAGCCGGGGGTGTTCCAGAGGCCATCGAGCGCGATGCGGTAGGCGGCCGCTTCGAAGCACATGCCCATCGGGATGGCGAAGATGGTGTCGCGAAACACTTCCCGGTTCTCCGCCAGCCGGCGCGCCGTGACCAGCACCATCGCCGACTTGCGCGGGTTGCACTCGATCTCAATGAAGCCGACCGCGCGGACGTCCCGGCGGTTCGCCAGAGCCGCAGGGATCTCGAGGACGCCGGCGCCGGCCCAGATCCGGCGGGCCTCTAGGGTCTGACGCGCCGGTCGGGCGGTTCGCACGCCCTGGCGTCCGACGACAGGCGGGACGGACGGGTCGTGGGGATAGGTGTAGCCGAAGGCGAAGGTCTCGGTCGTCGCCCCGGCGGTCATCGATGGCGCGGGCTGCCCGTCCGCGTCAATGAGGCCGGACAGCACCTCCTCCTGCCAGGCCTGGGGATAGACGGCGTCGGGATTGTGTCGGCGCCAGAGCGTCCAGGCGCGGTCGACGTTGGCGTGGTGCAGCCAGAAGATCGGATCGTTGGGCGCGCGCATCAGGTCGTTCATGTCGCCGCCGACGAAGCCGTGCATCAGGTTGTGGCCGCCCCATTCGGCGGAGCCTGCGACATGCCGGGGCCCCGCATTCTCGCGTGGCGCGCCGAAGAAGGTGTCGAAGGAATCGTCCAGCCGGGCCGTGTACCAGCGGCTGTTCATGACCATGCCGCGCGGCGCGACCCTGCCGGGCATCCTGAACACCGGATCCTCGTAGAACAGGGCCGGGAAGGGATCGTTGGCCCAGTCCCAGTAGGGCAGCGCGAAGTCACGCTTGCCGCTGTAGCGGGCGACGATCTGCTCGAAGCGGAGGACCTGCAGGCGATGCCACGGCAGGAAGCGCCATGAGGTGTGCTGGCGATTGCGCATGTCGCTGTGGAGCGCGATCTGCGCCTCCCAGGCGCCGGATTTTCGCATCAACGGGATGGCGCGCCGCAGCGCCGCGACGTCGGGATCATCCGGCGACAGGGTCGATATCGGGCGGCGAACGCGGACCCCACCGGCGGAGGAGCCCGGCGCGGCCAACGGAATGCCGGCGGCGCCCGCCGCCGTGATCCCTGCCAGAAAGTGCCGCCGATCCAGTGTCATTGCATTCCCACACGAGGAGACTGGAACGGGAGGGTGAGAGGGTGTCAAACCTGTTCACCCGCAGGGCGGTGGCCTACGCCGCGATGACGCCTTGCAGGCGGCGGATGGGGAGGATGAAGCTGACCGTGGTGCCTTCGCCCGGGGTGCTGTCCATCTCCAGCGCGCCTTCGTGCAACTCGATCAGCGACTTCGTCAGGGCGAGACCGAGACCCGTGCCCTGGGTGGTCTTGCTGTGCTGGCTTTCGACCTGTTCGAAGGGCTGGGCGAGGCGCGACAGGTCGTCCTTGCTGATTCCGATGCCGGTGTCCGAGACCGAGACCCGGACCCGCTCGCCCAACGTATCCTGGCGGACCTCGGCGCGGACCGTGACCCGACCGCCGCGGGGTGTGAACTTGATCGCGTTGCTGAGCAGGTTCAGCAGCACCTGCTTGACGGCGCGATAGTCAGCCTCGATCTCCGGCAGGAACGGGAAGTCGACCGTCAGGAACAGGCCGGCCGCCTCGGCGCGGTTACGCACCAGCCGCACGGCGTCCTCGGTGACTTCTTCCAGATTCAGCGGCTCGAACTTGAGGTTCATCTTGCCGGC
>CAZISF010000159.1:0-7018 GCA_964541915.1 uncultured Caulobacter sp. | reverse complement strand
TGTTGACGGTCGTCGGGCAGCCATAGAGGCCGGCGCCGGCCGGGAACGGCGGCTTCAGGCGCGGCTGGCCCTTCTTGCCCTCGAGGCTCTCGAGCAGCGCGGTTTCCTCGCCGCAGATATAGGCCCCGCCCCCGTGGTGGACGTAGAGGTCGAAGTCCCAGCCATGGACGTTGTTCTTGCCGATCAGCTTCGCTTCATAAGCCTGCTTGATCGCCGCCTCGAGCACCTCGCGCTCGCGCACATATTCGCCGCGGATGTAGATGTAGCAGGCGTGCGCCTGCATCGCGAACGAGGCGATCAGGCAGCCCTCGATCAGCAGATGCGGATCGTGGCGCATGATCTCCCGGTCCTTGCAGGTGCCGGGCTCGGACTCGTCGGCGTTGACGACCAGATAGTGGGGACGCCCGTCCTTCACTTCCTTGGGCATGAACGACCACTTCAGGCCGGTGCCGAAGCCGGCGCCGCCGCGACCGCGCAGGCCGCTCTGCTTGATGTTGTCGATGATCCACGCGCCGCCGGCGTCGATCATGTCCCTGGTGCCGTTCCAGCAGCCGCGTTTCTTCGCCCCTTCAAGACCCCAGTCCTGGAGCCCGTAGAGGTTGGTGAAGATGCGGTCCTTGTCTTCGAGGATGCCGACCATGGTGCTTCAGGCTTTCGGATCGAAGGGATTGGCGCGCCGCCAGGCGGTGCGGCGCCAGATCACGTAGATGAAAAGGACCCATCCGAGGGCGATCAGGCCGTAGCCGATCGCGATCAGGGTGTGGGACCAGGTGTAGATGCCCCAGGAGGGCAGGATCAGCAGAAAACCGGCCAGGATCAGGAAGAAACCGACCAGCCGCTCACGGCGATACAGCGACCGGAGCTGGTCGATGTAGGCGATCCGCTTTGCGTTCAGGTCGGCGTCATCCATCAAGCCGCCGGCTCCTTCTTCGCCTTCTTCGGCTTTTCAGGAAGGTTGGGGATCTTGATCTTCTTCCCCGCCGAGCCGTCGTAAAGCTTCGGTTCGAGCAGGGTCTGGATCTTGCCGTGCGGCTCCGAAGCCCCCCGGCCGATGCGCGAGCCGGGCTTGGGCTTCTTCCCCGCCGCGAACTCGTCGAGGATCGTCGCCAGGCTCTCGGCCGTCAGGTCCTCGTAGTAGTAGTCGTTGATCGCGGCCATCGGGGCGTTGGAACAGGCGCCCAGGCACTCGACCTCTTCCCAGCTGAACTTGCCGTCGGCCGAGACATGGTTCTTGGGGCCGATCTTCTCGTAGAGGACCTTCTTCAGGTCATTGGCGCCGCACAGCATGCAGGGCGTGGTGCCGCATAGCTGCACAAAGGCAACGTTTCCAACCGGTTCCAGCTGGAACATGGTGTAAAAGGTCGCCACTTCCAGCACGCGGATGACCGGCATGCCGAGCAACTCGGCAACGGTGCGGATGGCGGGCTCGGAGACCCAGCCTTCCTGCTTCTGGATCAGCCACAGGATCGGCAGCACGGCCGACTGCTTGCGCTCGGGCGGGTACTTGGCGATCCACCACTGGGCGGTCTTCAGCGTGTCCTTGCTGAAGTCGAAACTTGCGGGCTGCTCTTTGGCGAGACGACGGACGGACATGCGTCAGGCTTTCACGAAATCAACGCGGGCGATCTTGCCGTCCGCGATGGTGTAGATGGCGGCGACCTCGAAAGCGGGGCCTTCGGGGCCGCGCGAAACGCGTTCGTGGTCGATGACGGTGTTGCCGATGGCGATCCGCGCGACGAGCTCCGCCCGGTTCTGGGGAAACTGGGCGAACACGCCCTTGTAGCGGTCCCGGTAGGCCTCGATGCCCTGCAGGTTCTGCTCACCGTTCAGGTCGAAGATCGCGATGTCATCGGCGAAACAGGCGCAGTGAGCGTCCAGATCCTGGACGTTGTAGGCGTCGAGCTGGGCCTGGGCGACTTCGGCAGGTGTCACCGGTCGATCTCCCCGAACACGATGTCGAGGCTGCCGAGGATGGCGCTGACGTCGGCCAGCATGTGGCCCCGGTTTAGGAAGTCCATCGCCGCCAGGTGCGGGAAGCCCGGCGCGCGGATCTTGCAGCGGTAGGGCTTGTTGGTGCCATCGCTGACGAGGAACACGCCGAACTCGCCCTTGGGGGCCTCGACGCAGGCGTAAACCTCGCCTTCCGGCGTGCGGAAGCCTTCGGTGTAGAGCTTGAAGTGATGGATCAACGCTTCCATCGACGCCTTCATATCGGCGCGGCGCGGCGGCGAAACCTTGTTGTCGAGCGTCATCACCGGACCCGGCGTCCCGCGCAGCATGGCGCAGGCCTGGCGGATGATCTTCGTCGATTCACGCATCTCCTGCATGCGGCAGAGGTAGCGGTCGTAGCAGTCGCCGTTGACGCCCAGCGGGATGTCGAACTCGAACTCGCTGTAGCCCTCATAGGGCTGGTTGCGGCGCAGGTCCCACGCAATGCCCGAGCCCCGCACCATAACGCCGGAGAAGCCCCAGGCGATGGCGTCTTCCTTCTTCACCACGCCGATGTCGACGTTGCGCTGCTTGAAGATGCGGTTGCCAGTGATCAGCGTCTCGATGTCGTCGCAGACCTTCGGGAAGGCGACGGCCCAGCGGTCGATGTCCTCGATCAGCGCCTCGGGCAGGTCCTGGTGGACGCCGCCGGGACGGAAGTAGTTGCTGTGCAGGCGAGCGCCGCAGGCGCGCTCGTAGAAGATCATCAGCTTCTCGCGCTCCTCGAAGCCCCAGAGCGGCGGCGTGAGGGCGCCGACGTCCATGGCCTGGGTCGTCACGTTCAGCAGATGGTTCAGGATCCGGCCGATCTCGCTGTAGAGCACGCGGATGATCGAGCCGCGTTTCGGCACGTCCACGTCCAGCAGCTTCTCAATGGCCAGGCAAAAGGCATGCTCCTGGTTCATCGGCGCGACGTAGTCGAGGCGGTCGAAGTACGGGATGTTCTGGAGGTAGGTGCGGGCCTCCATCAGCTTCTCGGTGCCGCGATGAAGCAGTCCGACGTGGGGGTCGACCCGCTCGACCACTTCACCGTCCAGCTCCAGCACCAGCCGCAGCACGCCGTGCGCGGCCGGGTGTTGCGGGCCGAAGTTGATGTTGAACTTGCGGACCGGTGTTTCCGGGATCGCCGGGACGGTCGAAACGTCAGTCATCGTTCTCACCAATCCCACGCGCGCCCATGCGCCAGGACACGAACAGGCCGGCCAGGAGCAGCAGCAGGCCCAGAAGGAAAATGAAGGTGAACACGCCGGTCAGGCTGTCGGTGTTGACTGCGCCGGACAGGCTGATCGCCAGCAGCACCGCCGCACCGCCCAGCAGGGCGCTGCGGAATTCCATCAGCGTCATGCGTCGCAGGCTGAAGCCGAGCGCAAGGGTGACGACCGCGACCATGATCGACACGCCGGTCGTCTCGGTATTGGCCATCTTCGGCGCGTCGGTGAACCAGTTGGTCAGCCGGGCTCCGACGGTCATCAGGAAGGCCGTCGAGAAGGTCACCAGAAAGAAGGCGACCGCCCCCCGGATCGGTGCGGGCTTGTCGGCCATGGCTATTTGACCGCCTTTTCATCGCCCGGCAGGGCGTAGGTCGCGCCTTCCCAGGGAGACAGGAAATCGAACTGGCGGAACTCGGCGATCTTGACCGGCTCGTAGACCACCCGCTTCAGCTCGTCGTCGTAGCGGACCTCGACATAGCCGGTCATCGGGAAGTCTTTCCGCAGCGGGTGGCCGTGGAAACCGTAGTCGGTCAGCAGCCGGCGCAGGTCCGGGTGATCGCTGAAGAAGATGCCGTACATGTCGAACGCCTCGCGCTCGAACCAGTTTGCCGCCGGGAACTCGCCGGCGACGCTCGGCACCGGCGTGTCCTCGTCGGTCTGCACCTTCAGGCGAATGCGATGGTTCTTCACCAGGCTGAGCAGGTGGTAGACCACGTCGAACCGAAGCGGCCGTTCGGGGTAGTCGACGCCGCACAGGTCCACCAGCTGGTGGAAGCGGTAGTCGGGATGGTCGCGCAGGAAGGTCAGCGCCTCCAGCACCCGGCCGGCGGGACCGGTGACGGTCAGCTCGCCGAAGGCCACGTCGAAGGTGGTGATCGCGCCGGCGCTGTTGGCGACGATGCCCTGGCCGAGGGCCTCGAGGTCCGTGCTCATCGCTCGATGGTCCCCGTGCGGCGGATCTTCTTCTGCAGCTGCAGCACGCCGTAGACCAGCGCCTCGGCGGTCGGCGGGCAGCCCGGGACATAGATGTCCACCGGCACCACGCGGTCGCAGCCGCGCACGACACTGTAGCTGTAATAGTAGTAGCCGCCGCCGTTTGCGCAGCTGCCCATGCTGATGACGTAGCGCGGCTCCGGCATCTGGTCGTAGACCTTGCGCAGGGCCGGAGCCATCTTGTTGGTCAGGGTGCCGGCGACGATCATCACGTCGCTCTGACGCGGGCTGGCGCGCGGCGCGAAACCGTAGCGCTCGAGGTCGTAGCGCGGCATCGAGGCCTGCATCATCTCGACCGCGCAGCAGGCGAGCCCGAAGGTCATCCACATCAGCGAGCCGGTGCGCGCCCAGGTGATCAGGTCGTCGGCGGCGGCCGTGACAAAGCCCTTGTCGGCCAGCTGCTGCGAGACGCCGTCGAAGTACGGGTCGTGAACCTTGGGGTCATAGCCCTCGACGACCGAGCGGCCGGCGGAGAGCGCCGGAACGCCGGCGGGAACGATCACTCCCATTCCAGGGCTCCCTTTTTCCACTCGTAGACAAAGCCCACGGTCAGCACGCCGAGGAAGCCCATCATCGACCAGAAGGCGAAAACGCTCTGGTCATGCGGCAGCTTCATCAGCGTCACGGCCCACGGAAACAGGAAGGCCACTTCCAGGTCGAAGATGATGAAGAGGATCGAGACCAGGTAGAACCGGACGTCGAACTTCATCCGCGCGTCGTCGAAGGCGTTGAATCCGCATTCGTAGGCGGAGAGCTTTTCAGTGTCCGGCGCGCTCGGCGCGAACACGGCGGCGGCGAGGATGAAGGCCACGCCGAGCGCCGCCGCGATCCCCAGCAGGATCACGATCGGCAGGTACTGGAGGAGAAAGGCGTCCATGGGCTTCCCGGTAAGGAGTCGCGGCCCTTCTAGCCCAAGGCCGTGAGGGGTTCAAACGGACTATTGCGTGGTTCGACGCCTGCCCGCCGCGCTGCTCACCAGGACGTCGGCAATTGCACCTCATCCTGGGTAACCGCGACGCAACGCGCCCAAGGTCGCGCCATCGGGGCGAACCACCCTGCGTGGCCCTTGCGATACATGAAGCCCCATGCAGACTTCCCTTCAGCCCGTTCGATTCAGGGCGCCGCCGGGGGGTGTCTGCCGTGTCCAAACGTCCACTCGGAATCCGGATTCTCGATGCCGTCGAACGGTTCGGCGACCGTCTGCCGGATCCGGTGTTCATTTTCCTCTGGCTGATCGGCGGCGTCGTTGTCGCCAGCGTGATCTGCGCGGCGCTGGGCGTCAGCGCCACAAACCCTGTCACGCATGAGGTTCTGGTCGCCAAGAGCCTGCTGTCGGCGGAAAACATCCGGTCCCTGCTGACGGAAATGGCCAAGACCTTCACAGGCTTCGCGCCCCTTGGCCTGGTGCTGCTGGTCATGCTGGGCGCGGGGGTCGCCGAGCGGGTCGGTCTGCTGACGGCGGCCATCGAGGCGCTGGTCAGGGCCAGCCCGAAGGCCCTGCTGACGCCGATGGTGTTGCTGATCGGGCTCCTTTCGAACCACGCGGCTGATTCGGGGATCGTCGTCCTGCCGCCGCTGGCCGCGGTGGTGTTCGCCGCCGCTGGCCGCAACCCTATCGCGGGCCTGGCCTGCGCCTATGCCGCCGCCATAGCCTCGTTCGCCGGCAATCCCCTCCCCGGCCAGTTCGACGCCCTGATTCTCGGCTTCACCGAGCCGGCCGCCCGGCTGCTCGACCCGCACTGGACGGCCAATCTGGCCGGGGACTGGTATTTCACCGCCACCGGCGGGCTGGTGTTCATCCTCGTCGGCTGGTGGATCACGGACCGGATCGTCGAGCCGCGCCTGGGCGTCTGGAGCCCGCCGGCTGTCGCCACGCCGGACGAGAGCGCTCCGCCGCCTGCCGCTCCGCGCGGCGCGCTCTTGTGGTCTGGCCTGGCGGCGCTGGCGGTCATTCTGCTCTGGGCGACGCTGGCGCTGGCGCCGGGCGCGCCGCTGCAGGACATGACCGCCGAAGGCCCCGCCCGCTGGACGCCGTTCTTCCGCTCGCTGGTCGCCGGCTTCTTCCTGCTGTTCCTGCTCAGCGGCTGTGTCTACGGCTTCAGGACCGGCCTGATCCGCAGGGATAGCGACGTGGTCCGCTACATGGGTGAGTCGATCGCGGCGATGGCGCCCTACATCGTGCTGGCCTTCGTCGCCTCGCACTTCATCGCCATGTTCAACTGGTCGAACCTCGGGGCCATCTCCGCCATCAGCGGGGCGGACGCGCTCAAGTCCGCCGGCCTGCCGCTGGCGCTGATCCTGATTGGGGTGACGATTCTCGGCGCCGGGCTGGACATGTTCATCGCCTCGGCGTCCGCAAAATGGGCGGCGCTCGGACCGGTGCTGGTGCCGATGCTCATGCTGCTGGGCGTCAGCCCGGAGATGACAACCGCCGCCTATCGGATGGGCGATTCGAGCCTCGTCATCATGTCGCCGATGAACCCCTATTTCATTCTGGTGCTGGGATTTGCCCAGCGCTGGCGGCCGGGCCTTGGCGTCGGGGGCCTGCTGTCGACCCTCCTACCCTACGCCATCGCCTTCTTCGTCGTGGGCCTCGCGATTACGGGGATCTGGGGCGCGCTCGGCCTCGCCACCGGACCGGCGGCTCCGTTTCACTATCTGATCCCGTCCTGACCGGTTGACAGGTCCGAGGGACGCACCTATCAGACGCCCCTCGCCGCGAGGCGGGCATCTATGCGGATGTAGCTCAGTTGGTTAGAGCGCCGGCCTGTCACGCCGGAGGTCGCGGGTTCGAGTCCCGTCATTCGCGCCATTTCCCTCCGAAA
>CAZISF010000158.1:0-7026 GCA_964541915.1 uncultured Caulobacter sp. | reverse complement strand
CTGGTGCGCGAAGGCGAGTTCACCGAACCGGCGCCGCGCCTGACCGTCTACGGCCAGACCGTCGAGAGCGACGGCAAGATTCGCAACCTGTTCATCCATCACCGGACCGAAAAGGGCGGCGCGACCACCTACACCGCCAAGGAAGGCCGGATCACCTATCGCGAAGGCCAGCCGGTCCTGGTCATGCGCAACGGATCCAACCAGGAGTTCTCGCGCACCGGCGTACTGAACTACCTGTCGTTCGAGGAATATGCCCTCGACCTGACGCCGTTCCTGAAGACCCGCGATGGCGTCACGTACGAAGCGTCGGACCGTTATCTCCACGAGCTTCTGTTCCCGGACCTGTCGAAATCCTACGAGCGCAAGAACCGGGAGAAGCTGATCGCCGAAGGCCATTCACGCCTCGCGTCGCCGCTCTACAGCATCACCTTCATGGCCATGGCCTTTGCCGCTGTGCTGGGCTCCAGCTTCAACCGCCTGGGGTACGGGCGACGCATCGCCATCGCCGGCGCGCTGGCGGCGGTGGTGCGGATTATCGGTTTCGCCGTGCAGTCGGCCTGCGAGGACAGTCCGTGGCTGAATATCCTGCAGTACCTGATCCCGATCCTCGCCGGCGCCTGGGCGTTCAGCCAGCTGTTCCGTGACGTCGAACGGCGTCAGGGCTGGCGCGAATGGCTGCCGATCGTCGTCGGTCGGGCCCGCGGAGCGGCCGCATGAAGGGGATCGGTCGCCTCGAGCGCTATGTGCTGACCCGCACGCTCGCCGGCGTGGCCGGCGCACTGGCCGTCATCGGCGCAGTCATCCTGCTGATCGATTTCGTTGAAGTGTCCCGCACGGTGGGCGGTCGCGGCGACGCGGGCTTCCCCCGCCTGTTGTGGCTGACGCTGCTCAAGGCGCCGTCGACGATCCTGACCCTGCTGCCCTTCGCCTTCCTGTTCGGCACCCTCGCCGCGTTCGTCGGCCTGAACCGCCGCAGCGAGCTGATCGCCATGCGTGCGGCCGGGGTTTCGGCCTGGCGGTTCATACTGCCGGCCGCCGCCGCCGCTTTCGTGGTCGGCGCGGTTACGGTGTCTGCGCTCAATCCGCTGGCCGCCATGCTCGGCGCGTCGTTCGAACGCTCGCGGACAGCCATCGCCGCCGAATTCCAGACCTCCGCCGCCAAGGACACCTGGCTGCGACAGGGCGACGCCACCTCGCAGGTCGTCATCCGGGCTCGCGCTCACGACGAGATCAACGGCTCGGTCCGCCTCAAGGATGTCTCGATGTTTATCTACCGGGTCACCCCGAACGGCGGGCTGGAGTTCTCCAGGCGGCTCGAGGCGGAGGAGGCGCGTCTGATGCCGGGGTACTGGCGGTTGCGCGGGGTACGTGAGGCCGCTCCGGGCGCGGGTTCGGTGCGTTCCGAAACCCTGTCCATCCCGTCGACGCTCGATGAGCAGGCGGCCATCGAACGCTTTACGACCCCCGACGCCATCGCGTTCTGGCGACTGCCGGCGACCATCCGCGGGACCGAGGCGGCCGGCTTCTCCGCCCTGCCCTACCGCCTGCGGCTGCACCAGTTGCTGGCCACCCCGCTGCTCTACGCGGCCCTGTCCGTGCTCGCGGCGGCGTTTTCGCTGCGTCTGATGCGACTGGGAGGGCTGGCCGCGCTGGCCGCGTCGGGCGTAGCGCTGGGATTCATCTTCTTCTTTTTCAACCAGTTCTGCGGCGCGCTGGGCAAGGCCGAGATCCTTCCGGCCTTCGCCGCCGCCTGGGCGCCGCCGCTGCTGGCGCTGTTATCGGGACTGACCCTGCTTTGCTATACGGAAGACGGGGGAATCGCGCGGACTCGCGCACCCGGGAGAAAGACGGCCAGATGAGCCAAGCTCGACGCTATGCCGGACGCGCCGGCCTGCTGGCCGGCGGCGCCTTGATGGCCCTGGCCTTCGTCGCGCCCGCGGCCGCACAGGCTGTCGCCACAGCGCCGGTGGCCGCCGCCGAGGACGATGGTCTCGGCGATCGTGGATTTTATCTGGAATCGGACCTGCTCATCCAGGACGACGGCCAGCAGCTGGTTACTGCCCGCGGCGGCGTCGAAATCCGCTATCGCGGCCGGACCCTGCGCGCCGGCGAAGTGATCTACGACATCAAGAGCGGTGTCATCACCGCCCGCGACAAGGTCGTGATCATCGATCCCTCGGGCGCCGTCAGCTTCGCTGACGTGATGATCCTCGACGAGGAACTGCGCTCCGGCGTCGCCCAGGGCTTCTCCGCCCGGCTGGCGAACAATGTGAAAATCGCCGCCGCCACGGCTGTCCGTCGCAGCGACACCGTCAACGAACTCAACAAGGCGATCTATACGCCCTGCGAGATCTGCGCCTCCGATCCGAGCCGTCCGCCGACCTGGTCGATTCGCGCCGACAAGGTCGTCGAGGATCGCGAAAAGCAGATCATCTACTACCGGAACGCCGTCATCGAGCTGTTCGGCATCCCCGTCTTCTACGCACCGGTATTCTGGCACCCCGACCCCAGCGCAGACCGCAAGTCGGGTCTGCTTCCGCCGAAGATCGTCGCGTCAGAGCGCCGTGGCCTGTCCTATGAACAGCCCTACGCCTGGATCATCTCGCCCTCCCAGGACCTCGTGATCAGCCCGCAGCTGAACACCAAGGTGAACCCGTTCGTGAACTTCCAGTGGCGTCGGCGGTTCGAGAACGGCCAGATCAACGCCCGCTTCGGCTACACCTACGAGCATGATCTGAGCAGCGACGGCGATCGCATCGGCGACCTGACCTCGCGCAGTTATGTACTGGCCGACGGGGCGTTCGACCTGGCCGATCACTGGCGCTGGGGTTTCGCGGCGGAACGATCGTCGGAAGACCTGCTGTTCGACAAGTACGACATCAGCGACGTCTATGCGCAGCGCGGCCTCGTGCCGTCCGACGACAAGCGACTGACCTCGCAGGTCTACGCCGTTCGTCAGGACGAGCGGTCCTATTTCAGCATCGCCGCCGTCAGCATCCAGGGCCTGCGCCCGGGCGACAACGATCGAACCTTTCCGACGATCGCCCCGCTGGTCGAGGGCTACTGGGAGCCGGAAGGCCCGGTACTTGGAGGCCGCCTGCGTGTTCGAGGCCGCGCTGTCGGCCTGACGCGCGAGCAGTCACAGTTCGTCGCCACCCAACCCGGCACGGACAGTCAGCGCGCCTCGGCCGGCGTCGACTGGCGCCGCAACTTCACCTTCGCCAGCGGCCTGCGGCTGTCGCCCTTCGCCGAAGCGCGCACCGATGTGTTCGCGGTCAGCGACCTGCCACCGCCCAATCTTGGTCAAAGCGACACGATCACCCGGGCGGTGGGCGTGGCAGGGGTGGACGTCAGCTATCCGCTCTACCGGCGCGACGGCGACCGCACCCTGGTGCTTGAACCGTTGCTGCAGGTGGCGCTGTCGCCGGACACCAAGCCCAACCCGCTGATCACCAACGAAGACAGCTCGGTTCTTGAGTTCGACGAGACCAATCTGCTGCGCGCGGACAAGTTCCCCGGATTCGACCTCTACGAGGGCGGCCAGCGGATCAACACCGGCGTCCGGGCCAGCCTGCTCTACGACGACGGGCGCGGCCTGAGCGTCCTGCTGGGGCGCAGCTTCCGCGCCGAGCCGGACAAGCAGTTCCCCCTGCGCAGCGGCCTTCAGCCCAAGGCGTCCGACTGGATCGTCGCGGCGGAAGGCACGCCTGTCGAAGGCATCAACTTCTTCACCCGCGCCCGGTTCGACGCGAAGAACTGGGACGTCCAGCGGCTCGAGGTCGGCGTCAACGTCGAGTCGGACCGGGCCCAGGGCTTTGTGCGCTATCTCCGCGACAACCAGGACATCACCGGCGTCCAGCGCGAGGACATCGACTTCGCCGGCCAGGTGATGGTGGCCGGCAACTGGGGCGTGACCTTCGCAGGCGTGCGCGACATCGAGAGCGATGTGTGGCGCCGCCAGGAATTCGGCGCGCTGTATCGGGACGACTGCATCGACCTCGCGGTCGTCTGGGTGCACGAGGAAACCTATAACCGCACCCTGGGCCCGTCGGACTCGGTGATCCTGCGCCTAACGCTCGCCACATTGGGCGATAAAGGCTACAGGCAATGAAATTCGGCCGGGGCCCCACGACTCGGCCGGGCCAAACTCTCAAGGGAACGACCAGATTGATGAAGTCGGTGCGTAGCATGACGGGCTTGGCGATGGCGGCTGTGTCCGTCGTGAGCCTCGGCCTTGCGCCCATAGCGTCCGCCCAGGATGCGCCCGCCGCCGTGTACGCGCCGCCGGCCGCACCGACCATCACGGCCGCCGACGCGCCCCTGCCCACCGTTTCCGAAAGTGTCGCGGCGATCGTCAACGACGACATCGTCTCGACCTATGACCTGGTCCAGCGCATGCGCCTTCTGGTGCTGACCGCCGGCATCCAGCCGACCGAGGAAAACCTGCCGCAGCTTCAGCGTGAGGCCCTGCGCGGGCTGATCGAGGAACGCCTGCAGCTGCAGGAACTTCGCCGGATCGAAAAAGAGAACAAGATCGACATCGTCGCGTCGGACGCCGACGTCGATTCCGCGATCGCCGACATGGCCCGCGGCGCCAACAACATGACGACCGACCAGCTGATCGCCCAGCTGCGCGCCGCCGGCATTGGCCCGGAGACCCTGCGCGCCCAGCTCCGCGCCGAGATCAGCTGGCAAGGCTACATCAGCGGTCGCTTCCGGGGCCGCCTGCGGATCGGACGCGACCAGATCAAGGCGACGCTGGATCGCCTGGCCGCCCAGGCCAGCAAGCCGCAGTACCAGATCAGCGAAGTCTATATCGAGGCCGCCCGTGTCGGCGGCATGGACGTCGCCGTCCAGGGCGCACAATCCCTGATCGACCAGATGCAGAAGGGCGCGCCCTTCCCGGCCGTCGCGCGCCAGTTCTCGGCCTCGCCGACCGCGGCCAACGGCGGCGACGCCGGCTGGATCGGCGCCGGCGAGATGCCCTCCGAGGTCGACGCCGTGCTTGACCAGCTGCGTCCGGGCCAGCTGTCGCCGCCGATTCCGACCCAGGATGGCGTCTACATCATCTACCTGCGCGACAAGCGCGCCGGCTCGAACGTGACCATGGTCACGCTCAAGCAGATCGCCGTGCCCCTCGAGGAAACCGCGACACCGGAGCAGATCCAGGCCGCGGCGAAGACGCTGGAGGGTCTGCGCAAGAAGATCACCGGCTGCGCCGATCTCGAAGCCAAGGCCGGCGCCGATCCGTCGGTTCTGGCCGGGGATCTGGGCGAAGCCGACATCAGTACGCTCGCGCCGGACTTCCAGACGGCCGTCGCCAGCACGACCGATGGCCAGCTGTCGCAGCCGATCCGCACCTCGCTCGGCCTGCACCTGATCATGGTCTGCGGCCGCCGCGCCAGCGGCGCGCAGCTGCCGACGCCGGAACAGGTCGAGTCGCGCCTGATCAGCGTCCAGCTGTCGAACATCTCCAAGCGGATCCTGCGCGACCTGCGCACCAGCGCGACCATCGAAACGCGGTGACGGCAGCGCCTCTGGCCCTGAGCCTGGGCGATCCCGCCGGGATCGGTCCGGAGATCACGGTCAAGGCGTGGCGGGCCCTGCGCGAGCAGGGACCCGCCTTCATGGTTGTCGGCGACGTCCAGGCCCTGGCCTCGGCGCCCGGCGCACCGGCGCCCGTCCGAGCCGTCACCGGGCCGAAGGAGGCCCTGGAGGTCTTCGCCGACGCGATCCCGATCCTCGACATTCCGCTGTCGACGCCCGTCGTCGCCGGTCAGCCGAACCCCGCCAACGGCGGGTCCGTGATCCGCTGGATCGAGACGGGCGCGGGGCTGGCCCTGTCGGGCGACGTCAGCGGCCTGGTGACCGCCCCGATCGCCAAGGCTCCGCTGTACGCCGCCGGATTCCGGTTCCCCGGCCACACCGAATTCCTCGCCGACCTGACCGCCGCCGGCCAGCAGGACGGGCCGCGCGGGCCGGTGATGATGCTGGTCGCGGGCGACCTGCGCGCCGCGCTGGTGACGATCCATACGCCACTGGCCAAGGTGTCCGGTCAGCTGACGGTCGAGGGCGTCGTCAACACGGCGCTGGTGACCGCGCGCGCGCTCCGGCGTGACTTCGGCATCGCCGCCCCCCGGATGGTGCTCTGCGGCCTCAATCCACATGCGGGCGAGTCCGGCGAGATCGGGCGCGAGGAGATCGACATCCTGCAACCCGCCGTCCGGGCGCTGGCTGACTTGGGCGTGACGCTGAAGGGACCCCTGCCGGCCGACAGCCTGTTTCATGCCGAGGCCCGCGCCGGCTACGACGCCGCCATCTGCCTTTACCACGATCAGGCGCTTATCCCCGTGAAGATGCTCGACTTCTGGGGCGGGGTGAATGTGACGCTGGGCCTGCCGATCGTGCGCACCTCGCCCGATCACGGCACGGGGTTCGACATCGCCGGGCGCGGCCTGGCCCGTCCCGACAGCCTGATCGCGGCGATCCGGCTTGCGGCCCAGATCGCGGACCGCCGAGGATGAACCTGGACTCCCTCCCGCCCCTCCGCGACAGCCTCGGGGAACACGGCCTGCTGGCCGACAAGAGCTTTGGCCAGCACTTCCTGCTGGACCTCAACATCACCCGCAAGATCGCCCGGCTGGCCGGCCCGCTGGACGGGGAGACCGTCATAGAGGTCGGCCCCGGCCCCGGCGGCTTGACCCGCGCGCTGCTAGAGGCCGGCGCGCGCGTCATCGCCGTCGAGAAGGACCCGCGCTTCCTGCCGCTACTGGAAGAGCTTGCGGAAGCCGCTGATGGCCGGCTGACCCTGGTGCAGGGCGACGCCCTGAAGGTCGACGAGGCGGCTCTGGTGGGCGGTCCCGGCCACGTGGTGGCCAACCTGCCCTACAACGTCGGCACGCCGCTGCTGATCAAGTGGCTGACAGGGCCATGGCGGCCGCTGTCGATGAGTCTGATGTTCCAGAAGGAGGTCGCCGACCGCATCGCCGCGCCGGTCGGTTCGGACGCCTACGGCCGGCTGGGCGT
>CAZISF010000157.1:1625-7039 GCA_964541915.1 uncultured Caulobacter sp. | reverse complement strand
TGCTCGAATACGAAGCCGGCCTGCACATGTGCCATTCGGGCGGCGTGGTGCAGGGTGGCTTTGTCACCGGTTGGATCGACGCGGCCATGGCCCATGCGGCGATCGCCATGCTTGGAACCGGGACAGTCCCGATGTCCCTCGAGCTCAAGGTCAGCTTTTTCGCGCCTGCCCGCCCCGGCCGGGTGATCGCCGAGGCCTGGGTCGAGAAACGCGGTCGCACGACCTGCTTTTTCGAAGGTCGGCTGCTCGATCCGGCCGGCAAGGTGCTGGCCAAGGCCAGCTCGACCCTGCAGATGGTTGATCGCGCCAAGGTCGAAAGCGCCAGCCGCGCCGCCGCCGCGCCGACCTGACAATGATTTTCGCCGCGACCAACCGGTCCGGCGCCATGACGACACAAAGCAGCCGGCCATCAGAAGTCGGCGCTGTTCAAGACAGGGATGGAACAGGATGCACTACGCGGAACTGAACGACGCCTGGGCGGAACTGACCGCGCCCGGCGCCCCCTTTGAAATCACCGAGATCGAGGTCCGCGGATCGACGATCCGGGCGTTCCGGAACGCGCCGCCGAGCGTGCGTGAGGTCTGGCTGTCCACCCTGCCCTTCGCCGAGCGCGACTACCTCGTATATGAGGGCGAGCGGATCACCTATGGCGAGGCCCATTTTCAGGTGGCGTCGATCGCCAACTGGCTGATGGCCCACGGCGTGAAGCCCGGCGACCGGGTCGCCATCGCCATGCGCAACTATCCCGAATGGATGCTGATCTACTGGGCCGCCTGCTGCATCGGCGTGGCCGTGGTCGGCATGAACGCCTGGTGGACCGCGCCGGAGATGGCCTATGGCCTGAAGGACTCCGCCCCGAAGGTGGTGTTCGCCGACGAGGAGCGAATCGCCCGGATCAACGAGGACCCGGCCATGCTGGGGGACGCGACCCTTGTAGCGGTGCGCGCCGATGCGCCTGTCGGCGCCACGCCCTGGGCAGCGATCGTCGCCCCGGGCGGCGACCTGCCGGACGTCCAGATCGATCCCGACGCCGACGCCTGCATCTTCTACACCTCCGGCACGACAGGCTTCCCGAAGGGCGCGCAGCTGACCCACCGGGGCTGCGTCAGCAACCTGTTCAACATGATGTTCGCCGGCCAGGTCACGGCCCTCGCGACCGCGCACGGAACGGGCGTGATGCCCGACCCCGACGCGCCGGTTCCGGTCCCGGCCACCCTGGTGACCACGCCGCTGTTCCACGTCACGGCCAACAACTGCGGCGCCTACGCGACCACGGCGGCGGGCGGCAAGATGGTGCTGATGTACCGTTGGGACGCCGGCGAGGCCCTGAAGCTGATCGAGCGCGAGAAGATCAGCAGCGTCAGCGGCGTGCCGGTCATGGCGCGCGAACTGGTCACCCACCCGGACTTCGGCAAGTACGACACCTCCAGCCTGATGACCGTCGGCGGCGGCGGCGCGCAGATCCAGCCGGATCTCGTCGAGAAGATCGAGAACACCGTGGCCACCGCCCGGCCCAACACCGGCTACGGCATGACCGAGACCTGCGGGATCATCACCTCGATCAGCGGCGACTTCTTTGTCGACAAGCCCGCCAGCTGCGGCCGCGCCATGCCGAGCTTCGAAACGCGGGTCGTCGACGACGCCGGCAATCCCCTGCCCCCGGGCCAGCCCGGCGAGCTCTGGGTGCGCGGCTCCTCGGTCATCAAGGGCTACATCAACCGCCCCGACGCCACCGCCGAGTCGATCACCGACGGCTGGCTGCACACGGGCGATGTCGCCCGGCTCGACGAGGAAGGCTTCATCTTCCTCGTCGACCGCAAGAAGGACATGGTCCTGCGCGGCGGTGAGAACATCTATTGCGCCGAGGTCGAGGCGACCCTGCACCAGCATCACGCGATCGCCGAATGCTGCGTGTTCGGCGTGCCCGATGCGCGGCTGGGCGAGGAGGTCGGCGCCGCCATCGTGCTCAGGCCGGGCGAGACCCTCACGGCCGACCAGATCCGCGAGCATTGCGTCAGCCTGGTCGCGAAGCACAAGGCGCCCCGCTACGTCTGGCTGCTCAAGGAGTCCCTGCCCCGCAACGCGAGCGGCAAGTTCCTCAAGAAGGACCTGCGTCAGAGCCTGAAGGTCGAGGACGCAGCCTGACCGGGAACGGGTGACTCCACGCCCGAGGCGTTGAATACTCCCCGGACGTGACGCCCCGCCCGCCTTCACCGGCGCAGGATCGCGGCGGACGTCCGGGAGAGAAGCATGACCTACGCCCCCGCCACGCGCGCCTTCTACGACGCCGACAGCCACATCATGGAGCTGCCGGATTTCCTGAAGCGGTACGCCGATCCGGCGCTGCGCGAGGAGATGCCGGATGTCAGCTATTCCGCCTCGATCGTCACCGACGAAGAGGTGGCGGTGATCATGGACCAGGGCGGGCGGCACAGCGACGACCATGTCGCCGCCCAGATCGCCCTGGGCGACCGACTGATCGAGGCGTCCAAGGAAATCCAGGCGCTGGGGGCATTCAACAGCGGCGACCGCAGCAGGGCCATGGACCTGCTGGGTTTCCGCAAACAGCTGGTGTTCGCCACCCACAGCGTGGCCATGCCCTTCTCGCCGAGCTCGAAGATCGATCCCCTTCTGCGCTATGGCGGAGCGCGGGCGCACAACCGGCACATGGCCGACTTCTGCGGCGCCGATGACCGGTTGATGGGTGTGGCCATCATTCCGCTCGACGATCCGGACCTTGCCATGGCCGAGCTGAAGCAGGTGCTGACCAGCGGCCTCGAGGCGGTCTGGATTCCCCACCGGCCGAGCGGCGACCGATCACCCGGGCACGTCGACCTCGACCCCTTCTGGGCGACCCTCGCCGAAGCCGGCCTACCCTTCCTGCTGCATGTGGGCGGCGCGCCGCTGCAGCTGGCCAAGGCCTGGATGAACAACGGCCGCCCGCCGACCAAGGACTGGCTGGGCGGCGGCGAGAACCTGCGCACCAAGGACGTCGCCCTGCTGCATGAGGGGCCTGAGGCCTTCCTGACCATGATGGTGCTGGACGGCGTGCTGGAGCGGCACCCTGGCCTGCGCGGCGCCAGCGTCGAACTGGGCGCCGGCTGGGTTCCCGAACTGCTGCGCCGGCTGGACTGGGTGGTGAAGCACTGGAGCCGCAACGACGCCAATCTGCAGGGCCTGAGCCGCATCCCGTCGGAGCAGATCACCCAGCAGCTGGCCTTCACACCCTTCGTCTTCGAGGAGGTCGGCAACTTCATCGACCAGTCGAACCCGGACCTCTACCTGTTCTCCAGCGACTATCCGCACATCGAGGGCGGGCGGAATCCGATCGGCCGGTTCGAGACGGCGCTGGGCGACCGCAGCGAGACGGTGCGGGAGAAGTTCTACGCCGAGAACTTCCTGCGCATCTTCCCGGGCGCGCGGGTCGATGCGCCGCGGGTGGCGGACGCGACGGCGTGACGCCGGCTTGAGATCGACGCCGCACGCCCTAGGTCCCGCGGGATGACCAAGGTCACCGTCTGGTTCGATGGATCCTGCCCGCTCTGTCGGCGCGAGGTGGCGCTGTTGCGGCGGCTGGACCGCAACGCAGCCGTCGACTTCATCGACGTGGGAACCGGCGACGAGGCCTGCCCGATCGACCGGTCCGACCTCCTGAACCGGTTTCATGCCCGCGAAGACCATGGCCCGATGCTGTACGGCGCCGCCGCATTCGCCGCCATGTGGCGGGTTCTGCCGCTGCTCCGCCCCCTCGGCCTGATCGCCCGCCATCCGACGATCCTGGCCGTCCTCGAACGCCTCTATCGGCTGTTTCTCAAGCTGCGCCCGCCCACGCCGGCGCAACGCGCCTGCAGCGGCTAGCCGATCTAGTTGAACAGCTGGACGCCCCGGCCGCCGATCTCCGTCTGCACCTGACGCCGACTGGTGAACATCGGCGCGACATTGCTCCGGTCCCACGTATCGAACCGGCCGGCCAGACGCTTGACCACATCGGGATGCTGGGCGGCGACGTCGCGGGTTTCGCCCGGATCGGTCTCGAGGTCGAACAGCAGGACCCATTGGCCCAGCGGGCCGATCGTCGCCTGGACGCCATCGGGAACGGGGGATCCGAGGATCCGGCTGAGGTCATCCTTGACCTCGGACTTGTTGACGACGAGCAGTTTCCAGCGCCCCTCCCGCACCGCGTGGTTGGGCCCCATACGCCACAGCAGCGCCGGGTGGATGTCGCCCCGGCGCGCGCCGGTGAGGACGGGCACGAGATCGAAGCCCTCCGCCGACGCGGGCGGCGCGACGCCGGCGAGTCGGACCGCGGTGGGCAGGATGTCCAGGCTCGAGACCATCCGGTCCTCGACCCGGCCGGCCGGCAGGCGACCCGGCGCGGATATCACGAAGGGCACGCGGATTCCGCCCTCCCAGGGGGTTGCCTTCGCCCCTTCGAGCGGCGCGTTCGTGCAGCCCCCGTTGATATAGCCGGCGCATCCGTTGTCGCTGAGGAAGATGACGACCGTGTCGCGCTCCAGCCCCTGGGCGCGGACCTCGGCCATGACGGCGCCGATGCCGTCGTCGAGCGCTGAAACCATGGCCGCGTAGGTGCGCTTGTAGGGCGAGGCAATGTTCGGGAAGCGGTCGGCGTATTTCTTCGTCGCCTGCAGGGGCGTGTGCGGCGCTGTGTAGGCCAGATAGAGGAAGAACGGGTGGTCCTTGTTGGACCGGATGAAGCCGCGGGCCTCGTCGGTGAAAGCCTCGGTCAGATAGCGGGGCTCGTTGACGGGCAGCCGGCCCCGGAACACCGGGAAGGCCGCGCGCGTCGTCTGGGCGTCGCCATAGACCTTGGCGGAGATGTCGCCGTCCGCGGGATTGGTGATGTACTCGGTGGCCCCGCCCAGCATGCCGAAATAGCTGTCGAAACCCCGATCCAGCGGATGATAGCCGGCGGCCTGGCCGATATGCCACTTGCCGACCATGCCGGTGGCATAGCCCGCGCGCTTCATCAGTTGGGCCAGCGTGGTCTCGCTCAACGCCAGACCCGTCTGCTCGTCGCGCCCGACCGGGTTGAACTCGAAGCCGAACCGCGTCGGCGACCGACCGCTGAGCAGGGCGGCCCGCGATGGCGCGCAGACCGCGGCCGCGACATAGGCGTTGGTGAACCGCACGCCGGAGGCCGTCAGGGCTTCGAGGTTGGGCGTCGGAATGGCCCCGCCATAGGCCGAGGTGTCGCCATAGCCGAGATCGTCGGCGAGGATGACGATCACATTGGGTTGCCGGCTGGCCGCCTTTGGTCCATGCGCGCCGCCGCCAACGCAGGCCGTCAGCCCGAACAGCACGGATGCGACCGCGAGCATCCCTATCAAGCGGTTGTTCATTCCAGCCTCCCCCGTCGGTGCGCGCACTGCGACGCGCTGTTCCGAAGGGAGGGA
>CAZISF010000157.1:0-1525 GCA_964541915.1 uncultured Caulobacter sp. | reverse complement strand
GGGGCATCGGTCATGGGGTCACAGACGTCACGGCGAGAGACGGTCCGCTACCACGAACCGGGCTCAGCCTTGTGACAGGAACGCAAACGCCGCGAAAGGCGGCGCCGCTTCAGGCCGCCTTCTTCACAGAGGTCTTCGGCGCCGGGTTGGAGAACACCATGACCTCATCGGTCACCGACCCGAACTTCAGCGCCATCAGGTCGCGGGCGTAGTTCTGGTGCAGCTTCCACGGAGCCTTGGAGCCCTGCTTCGGGAACTTGCCGATCGTGCGCTGGACGTAGCCGGACGAGAAGTCGAGCCACGGCTCTTCCTGGATCGTCGGATCGTTGCGGCGGGCCGTGCACTGGCGCTGGCCGGTGCGGCTCATGTGGTTGAGCAGCCGCGTGACGTACTCGCAGGTCAGGTCGCACTTCAGCGTCCACGACGCGTTGGTGTAGCCGAACGACGAAGCCAGGTTGGGCACGTCGCTGTACATCATGCCCTTGTAGGACAAGGTTTGCGCCGGCTCGATGACCTGGCCGTCGACGACCAGCTCCAGTCCGTTGAATACCTGCAGGTTCAGGCCCGTGGCCGTGACGATGACGTCGGCCTCGAGCTCGGCGCCCGACTTCAGCTTCAGGCCGGTGGGCGTAAAGGTCTCGATATGATCGGTGACGACCGAAGCGCGGTTGCTCTTGAGCGCGTCGAACAGGTCGGCGTCCGGCACCAGGCAGAGGCGCTGGTCCCAGGGATTGTAGCTGGGCGTGAAATGGGTCGCGACGTCGTAGTCCGGGCCCATCTGCTCGCGGACCATGGCGACGAGTCGCTCCTTGGTCTTCGCCGGATTCTTCCGGGCGAGATTGTAGAAGACCATGTTGAGCAGCACGTTCTTCCAGCGGGTCACGCCGTAGGCCGCCATCGGCGAGAGCTTGGTGCGAAGCCAGTTGGCGATCGAGTCCTCGGCCGGGCGCGACACGACATAGGTCGGCGAGCGCTGCAGCATGGTCACATGGCCGGCGTCGCGGGCCATTTCCGGCACCAGGGTCACGGCGGTCGCGCCGCTGCCGATCACGACGACCTTCTTGCCCTTGTAGTCGAGGTCGGCCGGCCACTTCTGCGGATGGACGATACGCCCCTTGAAGCTGTCCATGCCGGCCCAGTCGGGAGTGTAGCCCTCGACGTAGCTGTAGTAGCCGCCGCACAGGAACAGGAAGTTGCAGGTGAAGGTCAGCGCCTCGCCGCCCTTCTCGACCTCGACGGTCCAGGCGGCCTCTTCGGTCGACCAGCTGGCGCGCCTGACCATGCAGCCGTAGCGGATGTGCTTGTCGATGCCGTAGTGGGCGGCGGTGTCCTTGACGTACTTGAGGATCGACGGGCCGTCGGCGATGGCCTTGGCGTCGGTCCAGGGCCGGAACGAATAGCCCAGGGTGTACATGTCCGAGTCCGAGCGGATGCCCGGATAGCGGAACAGGTCCCAGGTGCCGCCCATGGTGTCGCGACCCTCGAGGATCACGTAGCTGCGGCCCGGCGCCTTGTCCTGCAGGTG
>CAZISF010000156.1:0-7057 GCA_964541915.1 uncultured Caulobacter sp. | reverse complement strand
TAGGCGCAGTCCACGAAGATCCGGCTGATGTCGCCGTTCCACTCGCCGTGGAACTTCTCCAGCAGGCGTTCGGCCGGCGTCAGGCCGCTGTCGGCGATGGCTTCTAGCTCGCCCAGATAGGTCGTCTCGTCGATGAAGCCCCCGTCCAGCCGGGCGCGGCGTTTCAGGCCTTCCTTGCTGATCGCGATCATATCCTTCGCCACGTCCTGCACCGTGCGGCCGGCGACCACGGCCTTCAGGCCCAGGCGGTTCACGTCGCGACGGACGTTCTCGCGGTCTTCCGGGGTCCAGTGCTTGCACAGGTCCCACGCTGCCGCGAGCGCGGCGCTGTCATAGAAGATGCCGGTCCACAGGGCAGGCAGGGCGCACAGCCGGCTCCAGGGGCCGCCGTCGGCGCCGCGCATCTCCAGATAGGTCTTGAGCCGCACTTCAGGGAAGATGGTGCTGGTGTGGTCGACCCAGTCCTTCAGCGTCGCCCGTTCGCCAGGCAGCGCGTCGAGCTTGCCGTCGATGAAGTCGCGGAACGACTTGCCGGCGACGTCGACGTACAAACCCTTCCGCTTGGCGAAGTACATCGGCACGTCGAGGGCGTAGCGCGCATAGCGCTCGAAATCGAAGCCGTCCTCGAACACGAAGTTCAGCATGCCGGTCCGGTCGGCGTCGGTGTCTGTCCAGACATTGGCGCGCGCGGAGAGGAACCCGTTGGGCTTGCCTTCGGTGAAGGGGGAGTTGGCGAACAGGGCGGTCGCGATGGGTTGCAGCGCCAGACTGGTGCGGAACTTGGCGACCATGTCGGCTTCAGAGCTGAAGTCGAGGTTCGCCTGCACCGTGCAGGTGCGGAACATCATGTCCAGGCCCATGGACCCGACCAGCGGCATGTAGCGCCGCATGATCACGTAGCGGCCCTTGGGCATGATCGCGGCGTCTTCGCGCCTGAGCGTCGGGTGGAAGCCCAGGCCCAGGAAGCCGATGCCGATCTCGTCCGCGACCTGCTTGACCTCGGCCAGGTGACTGCCGGTCTCCTCGCAGATCTCGTGCATCGAGTTCAGCGGCGCGCCGCTGAGTTCGAACTGGCCGCCGGGCTCAAGGCTGACGCTCGCGCCGTTGCGCTCCAGCGCGATCAGCGTCTTCCCGCCATCGGCGCGGTCTTCGTAGACGCCTTCCCAGCCGAACCGCATCAGGCCCTTGAGCATCGCTTCGATGCCATTGGCGCCGGCGTATTCGACGGGCGTGTGGTCCTTGAGATGAAAGCCGAACTTCTCGTGCTCGGCGCCGACGCGCCATTCGCTCGCGGGTTTGCTGCCGGAGGCGAACCATCCGGTCAGGTCATCGAGTGTAAGGGGCCGGTCGTCACGGACGGTCGTGGCCATAGTTTGGTGCCTCCCCAGGCATTTTGCAGTGGTTAGGGAGGCCCCTTCCCCGACCGGGCGCGATCAATACGCTCAAGTGCAGGTGGGAGACAATCACGCTCGTCGCAAGGCTTCGTGACAGCGACTGTTACCGCCAGTCGCCAAGCGCCGCCTGCCACAAGGTCAGGGCGGCGATGGCGGCGGTGTCGGCGCGCAGGATTCTCGGGCCGAGCGAGACAGACGTGACGAAGGGCAGGGCGCGCAGCCGCTCGCCTTCCTCAGGCGCGAAGCCGCCTTCCGGCCCGATCAGGACTGCGCCCGGGCTGTCGGATGCAGCCCGCAGGGCCTCAAGCGCCGGCGGCACGCCGCCGCCTTCGTCGCAGAACATCAGCGTCCGGTCAGCCTCCCAACCGTCCAGCATCCGGTCCAGCTTCTCCGGCGCGACGACCAGCGGGACATCCAGCCGGCCGGTCTGTTCGGCGGCCTCGATCGCGATGGCCTGCAGCCGGGCGACATTCGTATGGTCGGCGTTGGTCCGGCGGGTGATGGCTAACCGCACGCGCCGCGCGCCGAGCTCGGCCGCTTTCTCGATGATCGTCTCCAGGCGGGCGCGTTTGACCAGAGCCACAACCAGATCGAGGTCCGGACCGGTGGTCTGGGCCCGCGTCCGGGCGCCGACGGCCAGGCGGCAGACACGCTTGCCCGCCTCAACCAGCGTCGCGCGCCACTCGCCGTCCCGGCCATTGAACAGCAGGACCTCGGCCCCGATCGCCAGACGCATGACGGTCGTCAGGTATCGGCCCTGCTCGGGTGACGGGCTGATATCGCCGCCGCCGGCGAGATCGTTGGGGACATACAGACGGATCATCCGGACTCTTCTAGCCGCGGACCGTGTTCCGGCGGTAGGGTCCGCGCATGGAAAACGACGCCTACGACGACGAACTGCGCGATCTGCAGATCGCCATGATCCGCACCCAGCAACAGGCGATCAAGGACGGCTGGAAGATTCTGACGATCTTCGAGGGGCGCGACGCCGCCGGCAAGGACGGGGCTATCGCCCGGATCACCGGGCCGCTCGCCCGCCGGGAAACGCGTGTCGTGGCGCTGCCCAAGCCGTCCGACCGCGAGCGCACCCAGTGGTATCTGCAGCGCTACGTGGCGCACCTTCCGGCGGCCGGCGAGTTCGTGCTGTTCAACCGGTCCTGGTACAATCGCGCCGGGGTCGAGCCGGTCATGGGCTTTTGCACCGCGGCGGAACACGAAGAGTTCCTGCGCGAGATTCCCAATTTCGAGAAGATGCAGGTGGCCAGCGGCGTGAAGCTGCTGAAGTTCTGGCTCGACATCAGCCCGGCGGAGCAGGCCAAGCGCCTCAAGGCCCGCCGCACCGATCCGCTCAAGGTGTTCAAGACCAGCCCGCTTGACGATGTGGCTGAGGAAAAGTGGTCGGACTACACCACCGCCCGCGATGAGATGCTGCGCCGGACAGACTGCGACGAGGCGCCATGGGTCTGTGTTCGTGCCGACCACAAGAAGGCGGCCCGCCTGAACATCCTGCGCTGGATGCTGCACACGATCGCGCCCGAAAAGGTCGTCAAGGGCGTGAAGAAGCCGGACGGCGAGGTGATTTTCCGTTTCGACCCAGCCGCCCTGACGGACGGCCGCCTTCACGTCTAGGCCTGAAACCCTCTCGGCGCGCCGCAGTAGCCATAGCCGAAGTCGTGCTTGAGGTTTCGGTCGAGGATGCCCTTCAGCAGCGCCTCGTCGGCGTCCGAAAAGGTCGCAGCCGGCACGCCGTCCATGCGCAACGGCTTCTCGTCGATTTCGGGATCCTGATGGTTCGCCATCACGTCCTTGGCGCCGGCCGCCGCGCCCACATCGAGCGATGCCGCGCCCAGGTCCAGTCCCAGATGCCGGGCCAGTTTTTCCAGCGCCGCGCGCCGGTCGGCCTGGAAGTCCTCGTAGCGGATCACCAGCGTCTCCTTCGGAAATCGGCTGGCCACCTCGCCCCAGCGGTTGAGGAAGTGGATGTACCACCACACGTCACAGACATAGGCCTTGCCGGTCGGGTCGCCGGCGACATACCGCGAGAAGGGCACATCATAGGTCTTGCGATCCGTTCCCCGCCATTTTTCGTAGTTCGACACCATCACGTCGCGGATGTTCCGCACCACCACGCCGTATGGCGGAACGGGCGCCAGGCCCCGCAGCCAGCCCCAGTCGAGCGCATAGGGCGGGATCGAGTGCGAGCTGGCGATTCGCGGCAGGGCGCCGTGAATGCGCTTGTGCTTGGGGTGGCCGATGATCTCGTTGGACGAGGAATTGTTGAAATAGCGCGGCGGCTCGACGCCGTAGCGGTGGGCGATCGCGTGGCTGAGCATCCACTTGATCCAGTGGGTGCCCGAGTGCTGGCCGGTGACCATGTAGCCCTGCCAGTCGCGATATTTCAGCAGCGCGCCGTTGGTGCTGTCGCGATTGATGCAGTGCAGGCGGAAGGCCCTGTCAGCGGCCTCGCCCCCGCGCTGGATTTCCGGCACGTCGCTTCTTGTCAAAGTCGTCAACGTCGTCACTCTCCCCCGTCAGCCTGATAAGGCCGCCCCCGGGGAGCGTTTATGCGACGGGAACCGGCGGCCTGTCACGACAGCCGCAAGGGAAGGCCCATGGATTACGTGCGACTCGGCAGGACCGGCCTCAAGGTCTCCCGCCTCTGCCTCGGCTGCATGACCTACGGCGCCAGCAGCTGGCGGCCGTGGGTGCTGGAGGAGGACGCGGCCCGGCCGTTCTTCAAGGCGGCCATCGAGCGCGGGATCAATTTTTTCGACACCGCCAACATGTACTCCCTCGGCCAGAGCGAGGTGGTCACCGGCAAGCTGCTGAAGGAATACGCGGCCGGCCGGGACGAGGTGGTCATCGCCACCAAGGTCCACTTCCCGATGGGTCCGGGCCCCAACGACAAGGGCCTGTCGCGCAAACACATCATGAGTTCGATCGACGGCAGTCTGAAGCGCCTGGGCGTCGACCATGTCGATCTCTTCCAGATCCACCGCTTCGACTACGACACCCCGATCGAGGAGACCCTCGAGGCGCTGCACGACGTCGTGAAGGCCGGCAAGGCCCGCTACATCGGGGCCTCCTCGATGTACGCTTGGCAGTTCGCGAAGATGCTGAGCGTCAGCGAGGTGAACGGCTGGACGAAGTTCGTCTCGATGCAGCCGCAGTACAACCTCGTCTATCGCGAGGAGGAGCGGGAGATGCTGCCGCTCTGCAAGGCGGAAGGCATCGGGGTGATTCCCTGGTCGCCGCTGGCGCGCGGCTTCCTGGCCGGTGGCCGGAGCAAGGTCGGCGAAGGCAACACCGAACGCGCCCGCACCGACGAGTTCGCCCCGCGCCTCTACTACCAGGAAGCCGACTTTGCCGTGGTCGATGCTGTCGAGGCCATCGCCGGCGCGCGCGGTCTGTCGAACATGCAGGTCGCCCTGGCCTGGGTGCTGCGCAATCCCGCCGTCACGGCCCCGATCATCGGGGCCTCCAAGCTGCACCATCTGACGGACGCCCTCTCGGCGCTGGACGTGGCGCTCGGCGGAGACGAGGTCGCGGCGCTCGAGAAACCCTACAGGCCCAAGCCGGTGCTGGATCACGCGTGAAGAGCTTCGATCTCTCGCTCAAACAGGCGCGCCGCATCGCCCTGACGGCCCAGGGCTTCGCCGAATCGCGCCGTCACGCCGCGCCGGGCAAGCGCCACTTTGGCCAGGTCGCCGGGCGGCTGGGCGTGATCCAGATCGACAGCGTCAACGTCCTGACCCGCACCCATTACCTGCCGGCCTTCTCGCGGCTGGGCGACTATCCGCAGGGCGTGCTGGAGGCCGAGGCGTGGGGAAAGAAGCGCACCCTGTTCGAATACTGGGGTCACGAAGCCTCGCTGATGCCTCTGGAGATGCAGCCGCTGTTCCGGTGGCGCATGGCCCGCGCCGAGGCCGGCGAGACTTGGACGGGGCTGGCCCGCTTTGGCCGTGAGCGGCGCGACTACATCGACAACATCCTTGAGGAGATCGAGAAGCGCGGCCCGGTCACCGGCGGCGACTTCGCCACCGGCCCGCGCGGTCAGCCCGGCTGGTGGAGCTGGTCGGAGGGCAAGCGCGCGCTCGAATGGCTGTTCTGGACGGGCTACCTGACCACCTCTACCCGACGCGGGTTCGAGCGGGTCTATGACCTCACCGAGCGGGCCCTTCCGGCGGCGATCATGAACCTGCCGACGCCGGACGAGGTCGACGCGATTCGCGACCTGGTTCTCCGCTCGGCCCGGGCCATGGGCGTGGCGACCGAGGCCGACCTGCGGGACTACTACCGCCTGCCGCTCGACGGGGCCCGCCGCGCGGTGCGCGAGCTGGTCGAAGCCGGCGCCCTGACGCCCGTGAAGGTCCAGGGCTGGGACAAGCCCGCTTACCTGCATCCCGAGGCGAAGCCGAAGCGGATCAGCGCCCACGCCCTGCTGTCGCCGTTCGACAACCTGATCTGGTTTCGCGATCGGACGGAGCGCCTGTTCGGCCTGCGGGTCCGGCTGGAGATCTACACGCCGGCCGAGAAGCGGGTGCACGGCTACTACGTATTGCCCTTCCTCGAAGGCGAGGCGATCACCGCGCGGGTCGATCTGAAAGCGGACCGGCAGGCGAAGGTGTTGCGCGTTCAGGCCGCCCATGCCGAGCCTGAAGCCGGACCGGAGACTCCCGCGGCGCTCGCCGCCGAGCTGACGAGGATGGCTGGATGGCTCGGCCTCGAGGGGGTCGAGGTTGCCGGCAACGGCGATCTGGCCGGCCGTTTGCAGTCAGCCCTTCAGGCGCCCGCGAACTGATCACTAGCGAGAAAGTGAGCGGGTGCGACACCGGGTCGGGTTCGCAACTGCGAGATGATGGGCTATCGACGCCCCTCGACCGCGCGGGGGCGCCAAGCGGAGTAGCCATCTTGAGAGAGCTGGATCCACGTCTGTCGCGACGCGGCCTTATTGTCGGACTGGCGGCGCTGACCGCGTCCTGCGCCACCTCGACGCCGAAACCCGCGCTGGTTTCGCAGACCTTCAATCCTGATCCCGCCGCGCCTCCGCTCGCCGTGCCGCCGCCGCCCGTCGTGGCGCTCGGCCCGGAACTCGATCCCCAGGGCCTGATCCGACGTCCGCTGATGCACGCGGCGCTCGACGCCCTCAAGCGTCATCGCGGCAAGGTCGCCCATGAAGACCGGCTCTACATCGTCGACTTCCAGGCTCACTCCAGCAAGCCGCGGCTGTTCCGTCTCGACCTGACGACCGGCGAGGCGAAGGCCTATCATACGGCTCACGGCCGGGGCTCCGATCCGGCCCACACGGGCTACGCCGAACGCTTCTCCAACGTGCCGGACTCGAACGCCTCGTCGGTCGGCGCCTATCTGACCGTCGGTCAGGCCTGGGGCTCCAAGCACGGCCCGAACGTCCTGCTGGACGGGCTGGACCCGACCAATTCGGAAGTCCGCGACCGCGCGATCATCGTCCACGCGGCGGACTACTGCGAGCCGTCCTATCTGGCCGCCAACGGCAAGCTCGGCCGGTCGTTCGGCTGTTTCGCCGTGTCCCAGGCCGACCTGGGCGCCCTGCGCCCCGACATGGACGCCGGCCGCCTGCTGTTTGCGGGGGCGTAGACTGGAGTTCCTCCCCCACCGGGGGAGGGGGACCATGCAAAGGATGG
>CAZISF010000155.1:5633-7144 GCA_964541915.1 uncultured Caulobacter sp. | reverse complement strand
AGCGGACCCCCTCCGGCCCGGCTTCGCCGGTCCACCTCCCCCGATGGGGAGGATCAGCCCCTCGCCAGCACCCCGGCCAGCCGCTCTTCCTGTCGCGTAAACCCCGAGCGGCCCCTGTTGGCCTTCAGCGACCGCGCCTCGCCGGTGATCACATAGGTGAACCAGCGCCCGGTCTTCGGATCGACCCACAAACCGGACGTCAGGCCGTAGGCGTCGCCCGGATGCCCGATCCAGCCCGCGCAGCCGTCGAAGAGTCTGTCGCCCTCGGCCCCCGTCAGGGTCTGGCAGGCGAGGCCATAGGCGAGGATCGATCCGCCGTAGGCGTCGCCGTTCGGCCGCTTCGCGTCATAGCGCCAGACCGGCGTCGTCATTCGCGCCAGCGTCGCCGGCTTCAGGATCGACCCGCCGCCCAGCGCGATCAGCCCGGCGATGCGGCCGAGGTCCGCCGCGCTCGCCCGCAGCCCGCCCTGGGGCGAGAAGACAAAGCCGTTTTCGCCCGGCGCGTAGCTGTCCAGGCCCCGGTCACCGGCGTCCGGCGCGCGTGGGTGAGGAATGGCCGGCGCGGGGGGCACAGTCTCGTCCAGCTGGGCGATCCATGGTCCGGAAGGATCATAAGGTCCCGCGTCCGACGGCGCCTTGCGGTAGAGGACCCCGGCCCGGTCACGCGTGGCCTGACTGACGCCGCTCCAGTTGTAGCCGCAGTCGAGGCCCAGCGGCCGGAACAGCCGGGCGGTCATGAACCGGTCAAACCTCTGGCCGCTGACCCGCTCGATGATCTGGGCGATGACCGCGAAATTCACGTCGGCATAGGCGAACCAGTCGCCGGGCGGCTCGCTTGCCGGGCCGAACCAGGCGCCGTCGTCCCATTGCGCGCCACCGGGCGTCAGGGCCGCTCTGAGGGGGCGGCCGAAGCCGACAGGGTAGCTGGGACCGTTGCGCAGGCCGGCGGTGTGGGAAAGCAGCCGCTCCGGCGTGATCCGTTCGTTCGGAAACAGCGGATGGCGCAGACGGACGCCGAGGATGTCGCCCGCGTCGTCGTCGAGGTCCACCCGGCCCGCCTCGACCAGGGTCATGAAGCCCAGTGTCGCCACCAGCTTCGAGATCGAGGCGATCCGCACCGGCGTGTCGACCGTCATGGCCCGCCCGGCGGCGATGTTCGCCAGCCCGTTGGCGCGGGCAAAGGCCGGGCGGTCGCGCCGCGCCGGGCCCGTTGTCGCGGCCCAGGCCGGAAGCGCCAGCCCGGGATCGCCGTCGCCTGTCAGAAGGCCCGCCAGCGGATCGGGTGCGCCGGCCGTCATCGCCGCCGCCGCGCTGCTGATCAGGACTGTCCGCCGGGTCATCACCGCTCGACCCTAGCCGGTTTCAGGCGATCGCCAACCGCCGCGTACGCCGCCAGGCGCCGAAAGCGAATACGCCGACGCCCAGCCAGATGAAGGCGAAGGCGACGGCGCGCATCGGCGTGAAGGCTTCGCCCGAGGCGATGCCGACGAAGAACTGCAACGTCGGCGAGA
>CAZISF010000155.1:0-5533 GCA_964541915.1 uncultured Caulobacter sp. | reverse complement strand
GGCGTGAAGGCTTCGCCCGAGGCGATGCCGACGAAGAACTGCAACGTCGGCGAGATGAACTGGATGAAGCCCAGCCAGACCAGCGAGATCCGCCGCGCGGCCCAGGAGAACAGGGCCAACGGGGCGATGGTCAGCGGCCCGGACAGCAGCAACAGGGCGGTGGTCGAGGGGCTGGATCCGAAGTGGCCGAGGCCCTGCCGCTGCAGCCAGAACACATAGAGCGTCGCGGGCAGGGCGAGGATCGCGGTCTCGACCAGCAGGCCGGTCTGGGCGTCAGCGCGGACCTGTTTGCGGATCAGGCCGTAGCCGCAGAAGCTGAGCGCCAGACCCAGCGACAGCAGCGGCGGGTGGCCGACAGCAGCGGTCTGCACCGCCACGCCCAATGCCGCCAGACCAATCGCCGTTGCGCCGAAACGGTCGATCCTGTCCCGGAAGAACAGGGCGCCAGCGGCCATATTGAGCAGGGGGTTGATGTAATAGCCGAGGCTGGCTTCCAGCGTCCGGCCGCTGTTCACCGCCACCACATACAGGAGCCAGTTGATGCTGATCAGGATCGCTGACCCGAACAGTAGCCCGACTGTCCGGGGCTCCCGCAGGATCTGCGTCAGCTCCCCCTGCTTGCGCGCGATCAGGACCAGCCCGGCGGCCCACAGCACTGCCCAGGCGGCCCGCTCGGCCGTGATCTCGACCGGGCTCACCCCGGCATGGCCGAGCGCGTGCATGTAGATCGGGAACAGACCCCAGATTGTGTAGCAGCCGAACGCCGAAAGCAGCGCGGCCCGGCCTTCGTCCTTCGCCGGCGGCATGGCGAAACTCCAGAAAAAGAAGAGGCCCGGAACCTGGTCCCGGGCCCCTGAATGATCCACCCGCGTCTTGCGAGGGTCTGTACCTAGGCCAGGGTGCGTTGCTTGATCAGACCACGGTCGTGAAGCAGCTGCGCGATCTGCACGGCGTTCAGCGCCGCGCCCTTGCGCAGGTTGTCGGAGACCACCCACAGCGACAGACCGTGCTCGAGCGTGGGGTCGGTGCGGATGCGGCTGACGTAGACCGGGAACTCGCCCTGGATGTCCTTGGGCGTCGCGTAACCGCCGTCCTCGCGCTTGTCGATCACGACCAGACCGGGGGCTTCGCGCAGGATCTCGCGGGCTTCGTCGTCGCTCAGGGCGCGTTCGAACTCGATGTTGACGCTCTCGCCGTGGCCGACGAACACCGGCACGCGCACGCAGGTCGCGCTGACCTTGATCGCCGGGTCGAGCATCTTGTGCGTCTCATCGGCCATCTTGCGCTCTTCCTTGGTGTCGCCGGAGTCGTCGTCGATGAACGAGTCGCACTGCGGGATCACGTTGAAGGCGATCTGCTTGGGATACTTCTTGGGCTCGGGCGCGCCGAGGACGAAGACGCCCTTGGTCTGGGCCCACAGCTCATCCATGCCTTCCTTGCCCGAGCCGGAAACCGACTGGTAGGTCGAGATGACGACGCGCTTGATCTTCGCCGCGTCGTGCAGCGGCTTGAGCGCGACCAACAGCCCGGCCGTGGTGCAGTTCGGGTTGGCGATGATGTTCTTCTTGGTGAAGCCGACGACCGCGTCCGGGTTCACTTCCGGCACGATCAGCGGAACGTCCGGGTCCATGCGCCAGGCCGACGAGTTGTCGATGACGACCGGGCCGGCCTTGCCGATCTTCGGCGACCATTCTTTCGACACTTCGCCGCCCGCGCTCATCAGCACGATGTCGACGGTGGAGAAGTCGAACTGGGCGAGGTCCTCGCATTTGACGATCTTCTCGCCAAAGGACACTTCGACGCCAATGGATTTGCGGCTGGCGATCGCGTGAATCTTGTCCACGGGGAAGTTCACTTCCTCGAGGATGTTGAACATTTCACGGCCCACATTGCCCGTGGCGCCGACAACGGCGACCCGGTATCCCATCGGTATTCTCCTTCACTGAAACGCGTTTCCGTTACGCTTGCGGACCTTTCGGCGCAAGCAAAGGAAACCTCAAGGCGGCTTCAGGCCCCCTTTTGGGTCTGGTTCTCCATCGCGTCCGCACCAATTCTGCACGGACAGACAGAGGAGGCTTACATGGCCAACGTCATGATCACCTACAAGCTCAAGTCCGGCGTTTCCCGCGAGGACTTCGAGGCCTGGGTGAAGAGCTACGACTACCCCAACATCCGGGCCATCAAGCGGGTCGCCGCCTTCACCAACCATCGTGTCGAGGGGCTGCTGATCGGCGAGGGCGCGCCGTCGGTCGATTACGTCGAGGTGTTCGACATCCCCGATCTCGACGGTTTTACCGCCGAGGACCTCGGCAGCGAGGCTCTTCAAACCGTCATGGGAGCCTTCATGGGCTGGGTCGACAACCCGCAGTTCCTGGTGGTCAGCCCGATCGTCTAGGTCGGCGGGCCGCCGCCGCCGGCGGGGGCGCCGCTGTAGTCGAACGCGGGGTCGCGCTGGGGTTTGCCCGCGCCGAAACGGTAGCGCAGGCCGACGAACAGGCCCCGGCTCTGGCCCTTGCGAACCGTGGTTCCGCTGACCGTGGCGCTGTCGCTGATGAGGCGGGACTCCTGGGTGTCGAAGACGTCGGTGGCGGTGACGGTCAGGAACAGACGGTCATTGAGCTTGCGCCGGTAGCCGAGGTTCGTCGTGTAGGTCGGCTCGATATAGCCCTGCGGCGTGATCGACTTGCCGGTGGCCACGAGATTGACCTGAAGCAGATCGACCGGCGTCGCCTGCCAGTCCACGCTGGCGCGACCGCCGACGGACCAGGCGGAGCGTGTGTCGCTGAAGCCGAGCGAGGCGGCGTCGATCTCGTTCCAGAACGCCGTGCCCGTGAGATTGAGACTCAGCGTCGGGGTCAGGCCGCGGTTGACGACGACCTCCAGCCCGCCTGAGCGGCTCCGGGCGAGGTTGGCCTTGGTGGTCAGCAGCACCCCGCCGCCCAGGTCCACCAGCAGGTCGGTCACGCCGTTGTCGGTCTGCCGCCAGAAGGCGGTCGTCAGATAGTAGTTGCGGCCCTTGCGGTACTCGTAGGACGCCTCCCAGGACTGGGTCTCTGACGGCTCAAGGTTCGGGTTGCCCTCCCGGTAGTTGAAGGCGTCGATGTAGACCCGCCAGGGATCGAGTTCGCCGGCGCCGGGCCGACGTATGCGCAGGGCGTAGCTGGCCTTCAGCCGCGAGGTGTCGCTGAGCCTGTAGTCGAGATGCAGCGAGGGATAGACGCGGTCATAATCGTGGCTGGTCGACAGGCCCGTGGTCAGAAGGTTGATGTCGTTGGTCGCCGACTCAAAGCGCAGGCCGGCCAGCACGGTCAGGTCGCCGAACGGCTGTTCGTAGGTGCCGTAGCCGGAATAGACCGTCTCATCGAACAGCAGCCGGTGCGAGCGCGCCAGGTCAATCACCGTCGACCCCGCGGTCGGCCCCGTCGAGAGCAGTTGATCAAGGTCGGTCTTGCTGTCCTGGACTTCGAGCCCGGCCTTGAGCCGCCCCGCCGCGGGCATCGGGCGGCTGTAGTCGCCCTTGACGTCCAGATTGCTGGCGACGGAGCGGTTGTCGCCGTCCTCGAACACGCTGGGGCCCGCCGGAAAGAGGGCGTCGACCCGGACATCCGACTCGTCGTCCGAGGTCCAGCGGTCCCGGCTCAGTTCGACGGTCAGGTTGTGGTCGTCGCCGGAGAACTCGCGTCGCCAGCTGAGCGAGCCGCTCACGGCCTGTGTGCCGCCGCCGTTGGACCCAAGTCTGCGGGTGGCGCCGATGCGGGTCCCGGTCCCGTCGAAGATCTCGAAGTCATTCTCGCTGTCGAAGGACGGCTTCATGCGGAAGAGGCTGAACTCGCCGCTGATCTTGTTGCGCGCGTCGACCTCATAGTCGCCCGCGAGGCGAAAGTTGCCGCCCAGGCCCACCATGTCGAGGCTGTTCGTCTGATCCTGCCGGAAGACCCCGCCCGGCCCGGTCAGGGTCCGGTCGCTGTCGATGGTGAATCTGTTTGTGAACCGCCAGACGCCGAGGTTGGCCGACAGGGCGAGCTTCTTGCTGTTGTAGGCCCAGTTGATCCCGCCGTTGTAGCGGTCGTGGGTGCCGGCGTTGATCCGCACCGAGCCCGACGGTCCGGCGCCGGCCCGGCGGGATTTCTTCGTCACCAGATTGATGACGCCTCCGGTCCCCTCGGGCGAATACTGGGCGCCTGGATTGGTCAGCACCTCGACCCGCTCGATCTGGTCCGCGGGCAGCGCCTGCAGGGCGTCGGCGCGGCCAGGCCCCTTCATGAGGCTCGATGGCTTGCCGTCGATCAGGATGGTGACGCTGGCGTCGCCGCGCAGTTTCACATTGCCGTCGATGTCGACCTCGAGCGACGGGACCCGTTTGAGGGCGTCGGCGATCGAGCCGGTGGTCGCCTGCAGGTCGCCCTCGATGCTGTAGCTGCGCCGGTCGATGGAACTCCTGAGCGGCGGATCCTCGGCCCGGACCACGACTTCCTGCACGGTCGTCGAGGCCGGGGCGGGCGGCGGAGTCGGCGCGGCTGCCGGTTTGGCGGCGGGCGCAGGCGCGGTCTGGGCGTCAGCGGTCGACGCGGCCAGCAGGACGCCGGCCAGCCCGATGCCGGCCGGAATGGCACTCACAATACGCAACCTGAAGGCCCCCAAGGTGTCGCCCGACGCTCTAGCGTGTTTGTTCAGGCGGGCAAAAGAAAGACCGCGGTCGCGGCCTGAATGGCTCAGCCGCCCAGGGGCGTCACGCCGCTCGACGGTCGATAGGTGAGGTCGAAGTTGGTCGACCAGGTCTTGCCGCCGTCGGTCGACGCCTCGCCGAACTGGCGCACCGATCCATCGGCCCCTTTGGTGTAGGTCATCCGAACCAGGGCGTCCTTGCCCGGGCCCAGCACGCCGGCCCACTGACCGGTCAGGACCATGGCCTGGCCATTCCAGCCGCCCCGGAACTCGACCCGCGCGCCGCTGGCGTCAAGCCAGGTCTGGCGCCAGCCCGGATCGCCGGGCACGTAGTTGTTCAGGCTGCCGCCGTCGCCGCCGTTCTGCAGGGGCATCCAGTTCTCGCGGATGGCGCAGCCGCCGTAGAGCCGCTCGATCAGGGAATGCGCGATCAGCTTCTGTTGGCCTGTCGGATAGACGTCCCAGCGGCCGACCCAGAAATCGAACTGTCGATACTCGGGCGCCGAACAGGGCGGGGGCGGGGGCGCCGCCAGCGCTGTTGCCGGGCTCGCCAGCAAACCGGCCACGATCAGCAGTCCACGAAGCGACATCATTTGCCCCGCTGGCTCTGCACGCCGAACACGATGCCGACGGCAAGGATCGCGAGGCCGGCATAGGCCATGGGCGCGCTATGCAAGGCCAGCTGCCCGGCGACCATCAGGCCGACGCCGGCGCCGACGAAGGCTATGGCGATCGGGCCGCGATTGGCCGGCGGCGGCGGGAACGGGGTTTCGGGCGGTTCTTCGGCCATTTCGGATCTCCGGCGAGCGTGAAGGATCGGCCTCGCCGCGGCCGGACGCAAGTTAGGGATTGGTCATGTGGCCGGCCG
>CAZISF010000154.1:0-7202 GCA_964541915.1 uncultured Caulobacter sp. | reverse complement strand
CAACAGCCCTGGATCAAACAGATGCCAGCCTAAACATGGTTGCTCAGTCAGGCCTTTGGCCTGACAGCTCCCCCGAAGGGGAGCATCGCTACCGCCCCGTGAACGCCGCGACGCGTTTCTGCAGGAAGGCGCTGACGCCCTCGACGAAGTCGTGGGTCTTGCCGGCGATCTTCTGGGCCTTGCGTTCGGCGGTCAGCTGGCCGGACCAGTCGCTGTCGAGGCTGTCCCAGATCAGGCGACGAATGCCGCCGAGCGAGGCCGGGCCATTGGCCAGTTCCTTGGCGATTCCGATCGCGGTGGCGAGTAGGTCGGCGTCGGGGACGACCCGGTTGACCAGGCCCCACTCGAGCGCCTTGGCGGTGCCGATCTTTTCGCCCAGCAAGGCCATTTCCATGGCCCTGGCGCGGCCGATGGCGCGCGGCAGCAGGTAGGTCGAGCCGCCGTCCGGCACCAGCCCGATGCGCCGGAAGGCCTGCAGGAAGTAGGCGCTTTCGCCCGCGACGATCAGGTCGCCGAGCAGGGCGAAGGAGCAGCCGACGCCGGCCGCCGCGCCGTTGACCGCCGTCACCAGCGGCACCGGCAGGTCGCGCATCTGGCTGACCAGAGGGTTGTAGACCGTTTCCAGCGCCCGGCCGGCGTCCGGCTTGCCGTCGACGTCCAGCTCGCGGCCCGTGGCTCCGCCGCCGCCGAGATTGGCGCCCGAGCAGAACCCGCGGCCTTCACCGGTCAGCACCACGGCCCGGGCGACGACCTTGCCCGCGGCGATGGAGGAGAGGGCGTGGCTCAGTTCGCCGGCCAGATCCAGGCCCGCGGCGTTCATCGTCGCGGGATCGGACATGGTCACCACGGCCACGCCGTCGGTCACTTCAACCTTGATTTTCGTGTAGTCCACCCGAGCATCCTCCGAGGGTTTCTTATGCGGACTGGCTAGCCCCCATAACGCCGGGGAACGCCAATGAATATTTTCAGACCGGGCCGCGACCGTAGTAGCGCCACAGCTGCAGCACCAGCAGCACCGCCGCGACGAGGGCCAGCAGGATCGGGAGCGACAGGGACTGGCCGAGGCTCGCAATCCCCGCCGCGACCGTCAGGCCGACAAAGCAGCCGATGTCCCAGGCCCCTTCGGTCGCCATGTGAAAGCGGAACGTACAGGGCGAGGCCTTGGCCATGTTGTAGACCGGCGTCATCAGGACCGGCGTGACGATCGCCGCCAGCAGGGCTCCCGCCGCATTGGCCAGTACCGCCAGCCAGGGGGTGTGCAGGCTGCCGGCTCGCAGGATGACCACGACTGCGGCGATCCCGTAGGCGATCAGGGCCGATCTCCGGCCATGGCCGAGATCGACGTGCCGGCCGAGGGCGAGGCTGCTGATCGCGCCGACAACGGCGGCCACGGCCGCAGCGCCGCCGTAGGCCAGGAAGTTTTCGCCGAGGGTGACGAACAGGGCGACCAGCCAGACGAAATGGTAGGTCGCCGCGAACAGCCCGTCGCAGACCATGAGGCCAAGGGCCATGCGAGATACCGGTGGGCCGGGCGATAGCTCGCTGGATACGGCCACGTTCGGCGCGCCGATCAACGGAACGATCGCCATCAGCTGGACCAGGCCGACACAGAGAAAGGTCGGCATCGGCCCGACCGTGGACAGGCCCAAAGCGCCGAGCAGCGGCGCGACGATGCCGACCAGCGCGACGAGCGCTTCCCGGAAACCGATCTGGCCGCCCCGGTCATCGGATTCGCCGATGGCCGCGAAATAGGCGTGAAAGCTGAGCCAATAGAGCAGGTAGCCGAGCGCGGAGACGGCGCACAGCACCAGCAGGAGCGGACCGACGCCGTCGACCAGCGCCAGCAGCGGGTAGTCAAGCGCCGTCAGCACGGTTCCAGTCATCAACAACGGCTTGACGCCCCAGCGCTTGGCGAACGGGAGAACAACCGGGCGCAACAGAAACCGCCCGCCGATGATGCCGGCCTGGAACAGCAGCGCCAGCGGGACCGGGACCCCGGCTTTGAGCAGGAAGACCAGGACGAACAGGCCGCCCGCTCCCTGGGCGAAGGCCTGCAGGGTGTAGTGGAGATTCACGCGATTGATCGCGTCGTTCCGGAGAAAGGACATGGAGACCTGAAGGGACTATGTGAACGCGGCTTCGCCCGGCGCAGGGCGCCGGGCGGTGCGGATCGTGCCAGCCTCGGCCAGCGGTTAGCGGATGCGTTCACACATCGGTGGCGGTTCCTTCGACGGCGAAGGCTCGCACGGGACTTTCAGGTCGGCAAGACGGGCAGATCGGCAAGCCGGGGCGTCAGGCCGCCGCGGCCAGTTTCTCGCCATTGGTGACGCGATTACGGCCCGAGCGCTTTGAGGTGTAGAGGGCGGCATCGGCGCGTTCCATGACGCAGCTGCCGGTTTCCCCTTCGCGGCGGGTCGCCAGGCCGGCGGACACGGTCACTGTACCCAGATCCTCGTTGGTCGACCGACGCTTCAACATGCGCGAGGCGACCTCTTCACGGATTTCCTCCAGGCAGGCTTCAACCAGTCCGGAGTCTTCACCGGGGAAGATCATGGCGAACTCTTCGCCGCCATAACGGGCCGAGAAGCGCGGCGTGGCGCCCAGACGGCCGATGACGCTGGCGACGAAGCGGATGACCTGGTCACCGGTCTGGTGGCCCCAGGTGTCGTTGAAGCTCTTGAAGTGGTCGATATCCAGCACGGCCAGGGTCAGGGCCATGCCCGTCTCGTCGGCGTCGGCGCAGGCGCGGGCCAGCTCGTCGTCGAACGCGCGACGGTTCGCCAGGTTGGTCAATCCATCGGTGGTCGCATCGCGGCGAACCTGTTCGAGATGTTCCCGCAGCCGCTGGACTTCGCCCGTCGATTCCGCGAGGCGCTTTTCGAGGGATTTGTTCTCTTTCTGCACCCGGCGGGTCGCCGAGGAGAGCGAGTCGACCATGGCGCGAACCTGTTCGACCCCTTCGGCCTCACTCAGGTCCTTGCTGGCGCCGGCCAGGGTCTGGCCATAGGCCTCGTTGGATTTCTGGGCCTGCTGGATGGCCTTGGACACCGAGTCCAGTTCCTTCGACAGCTGATCCCCGGCGTCGCGAATCTGTTCGTTCAGGCGGGCCTTGGCCAGATAAGCGGCCGCGAGATCCTCGCTGATGCTCTCGGTCAGGGGTTCGCCCAGCAGGATCAGCCTGCCCAGTTCAACGGCCAGGGCGCCTTCCGGGTCGGCGACATAGTGCGACCAGAGCTCGAAATTCAGGGGCGTCGGCCAGACGCGATGGCTTTCCATCAGGTCCAGAGCCTTGCGGGCGACCTTGTAGGCCTCCGGCCCTCTCAGAATGGTTTCGACTTCGCCGGACATTGGTCATTCCCCCTTGGCGCAGGCCGCCCTTCGAGCGGGTCTGAGCTGTAGATGGGCGAGCGTATGCCGAAAGGTCCGAATGACCGGTTAAAGGGATAACGCCGGTCGCTTGCGGCGCGACGAAGGTGCGGTCATTCTGATCGTCGATCACCTGAGCCGGGGGCAGCCCGGCCTGTCCGGAGGGACCCCCATGAACGCACCCGCCAATCTCGGCATCGAAGGTCATACGGCCGCGATGCTGGCCATCCTTGATCGTCAGAAGGCGGCGCATATCCGGGACGGGGCGCCGAGTGCTGAAAGACGCATCGAGTGGCTCGATCGCTGCATCGGCATGCTGGTCGACCATGCCGTCGACATTCAGGACGCGCTGAATGCCGATTTCGGCAACCGCTCGCGGGAAGCCAGCCTGCTGACCGACGTGTCTGGCTCGATCGGCCCGCTGAAGTTCGCAAAGGAAAACGTCCGCAAGTGGATGAAGGCGCAGAAGCGCAAGACCACGCCGGCGATCCTCGGCCTGCTCGGGGCCAAGGCCGAGATCCAGTACCAGCCCAAGGGCGTGGTGGGGGTGATCAGCCCGTGGAACTTCCCCGTCAACCTGACCTTCGCCCCGCTGGCCGGCATCCTGGCCGCCGGTAACCGGGCGATGATCAAGCCGTCGGAGTTCACGCCCGTCACCTCCGAGCTGATGAAGACCATGTTCGCCAAGGCCTTCACCGACGACGAGATCGCCGTGATCACCGGTGGGCCGGAAGACGGTCAGGCCTTCGCCGGGCTGCCGTTCGACCACATGATCTTCACCGGTGCGACATCGATCGCCCGCCATGTCATGCGCGCAGCCGCCGAGAACCTGGTGCCTCTGACGCTTGAGCTGGGCGGCAAGAGCCCCGTGATCATCTCACAGAGCGCCGACATGGCCACCGCGGCCGCGCGGATCATGAACGGCAAGACGCTCAACGCCGGCCAGATTTGCCTTGCGCCTGACTACGTCAATGTTCCCGAGAACCGGGTGGAAGAGTTCGTCACCGAGGCCACCAGCGCGGTGACGCGGATGTTCCCGACCCTGAAGGACAATCCCGACTACACCTCCGTCGTGGCCCAGCGGCACTACGACCGGATCAAGGGCTACATCGACGACGCCCGCGCCAAGGGCGCCGACATCCGCGAGATCAACCCGGCCGGCGAGGACTTCAGCCAGCAGGAGCATCGCAAGATCCCGCCGACCCTGATCCTCAACGCCACCGACGACATGACGGTGATGCAGGACGAGATCTTCGGTCCGGTGCTGCCCGTGAAGACCTACAAGGCCGTCAGCGAGGCCGTGGACTACATCAACGCCCACGACCGGCCGCTGGGCCTCTACTGGTTCGGGACCGACGAGGCCGAAAAGGACCGCATCCTCAATCACACCACCAGCGGCGGCGTGACGGTCAACGATGTGATCATGCATGTGGCCCAGGAAGAGCTGCCGTTCGGCGGCGTTGGTCCGTCAGGCATGGGCAGCTACCACGGCCATGACGGCTTCCTCGAGTTCAGCCACAAGAAGGCGATTTACACCCAGGTGAAGAAGGACATCGGCCCGCTGCTTCAGATGCGGCCGCCCTATGGTCCGGCTATCCGCAAGTTCCTCGGCGCCTCGCTCAAGCGTTAGGCGAGCCCGTTCATATCCGCGTCAGGCGGGATGTCGTATTGCAGCTTTCGTGGCGGCATACGATATCCGCCTGACGGGGCGCTTCGCCCCAGGGAGATGACCATGCGTACGGCCGTTACCGGCCTGCTCGTTTCGTTGCTGGCGGTTTCGACCGCTCAGGCGAAGCCTGACTTCAAGGCCCAGGCGCGGTGTATCGCGACCTATGAAGTCGCCGCCGGCCTTCTGGAAGCCGATGCTGACGCCGCCACCGGCGCGGACAAGACGATCATCCGCAAACGCATCGCCAAACTCGACACGAGCCGGGAAAAGCTGTCGCTCGCCCTCGCCACGCGCACCGATCTGACGCCGGCCGACAGCAAGACCAGCCAGCTTGAACGCAAGGCGGAGGAAGCGCGGCTGGACAAGCTGGAGTCGTCGGCGGTTCAGGCCGCCGCCGACGCCTGCGACCAGGTCACGGCGGCGAGCTAGTCTTCCGCAGTCGTCCGGCTGATCGGCGCGGCCCGCATCAGGAATGCGGGCGTGTCCGAACCAAAGCCTACGACTCGGCCACCGTCATCGTCACGATCACGACCGCGCGGGGCGTGATCCCGGCGTTGCTCATCGCGGCGCGGACCGCGGTCGCGCCCCTCCGGACGGGCGTCGGCACGGCGCGGTTCGCGGTCGCGGCGGGGCTCTTCCTGCCGCGGCGCGCGTTCTTCGCGAACCCGCTCTTCGCGAACGGGGGGAGCGGCGGCTTCAGCAACCACCGCTTCCGTGCGCGGCGTGGCGTCGCGATCGCGGCCACGGCCCCGACTGCGGCCACGACGCGGTTCACGCTCGGACCGTTCGGTCGGAGCAACGTCTTCGCCCGGCGCCGCCATGGCGACGACCGGCGTTTCAGCGACCACGGCTTCGACCTGGGCGATCGGCGTCGTGTCGGCCTCGGTCTTGCGGCCGCGCGGACGGCGGGCGGGCTTATCAGTCGCCTCGGCGACGGGCGTGCCCGGCGAGATGGCTTCCATCGACACGGTCGAGGTTTCCGAGGCGGGACGACCACGGCTGCGATCACGATCGCGATCCCGGCCTCCGGCGCGCGGCCCGCCGCGCTTGTCGCCATCGCGTTTGGCGCGCGGCTCGCTCTTCAGGCTGGCCCAGTCGATGCCTTCGAAGGTCGCTTCGGCCGGAACCTTGCCCGTCAGCTTGATGACCTTGTCATAATTGCGGTCGTCGGCGGGCGTGACGATCATGAAGGTCTCGCCCGAGCGTCCAGCGCGGCCGGTCCGGCCGATGCGGTGGACATAGTCGTCGGCGTGGTGCGGGACGTCGTAGTTGAACACGTGGCTGACATCCGGGATGTCGAGGCCGCGTGCGGCCACGTCGGAGGCCACCAGCAGCTTCAGTTCGCCCTTGCGGAAGCCTTCCAGGGTGCGCATGCGCGTCGCCTGGTCGAGGTCGCCGTGAATGGCGGCGGCGTCATGGCCGTGCGTGCGCAGCGACTTGGCGACGATGTCGACCTCGCTCTTGCGGTTGCAGAAGACGATGCCGTTCTTGATTTCGCTGCGGTCGATCAGGCTGCGCAGCGCGACCCGCTTGGCCTTGGGATCGTTGCTCGGGATGCGGGCTACAAACTGGGCGATGTTCTCGCCGGTGGTCGCGGCGCGGCTGACCTCGATGCGGACCGGGTTCTTCAGGAACTGCTGCGTCAGCCGGGTGATTTCCGGCGGCATGGTGGCGCTGAAGAACAGGGTCTGACGCTTGGGCGGGGTCAGCTTGAAGATGCGCTCGATGTCCGGGATGAAGCCCATGTCGAGCATCCGGTCGGCTTCGTCGATGACCATCAGCTGCACGCCGGTGAGCATGATCTTGCCGCGCTCAAACAGGTCGAGCAGGCGGCCGGGGGTGGCGATCAGCACATCCACGCCCTTGTCGAGCGCGGCGACCTGGTCGCCCATCGAGACGCCGCCGATCAGCAGGGCCCAGCTCAGACGCTGGCCCTTGGCGTATTTCTCGAAGCTGCTGGCGACCTGGTCGGCCAGCTCGCGGGTTGGCGCCAGCACGAGGGCGCGGGGCATGCGAGCCCGGGCGCGGCCTGAGGCCAGGCGGTCGATCATCGGCAGGGTGAAGGCGGCGGTCTTGCCAGTGCCGGTCTGGGCGATGCCCAGAACGTCCTGCCCGGCGAGGGCGACGGGGATCGCCTGTTCCTGGATCGGGGTGGCCGTGGTGTAGC
>CAZISF010000153.1:0-7223 GCA_964541915.1 uncultured Caulobacter sp. | reverse complement strand
CGACAGCTCCCCCAAGGGGGGAGCATCTACTGCCCCCGAACCACCACGCCGCCCTTCATGACGAAGGTCACGTGTTCGAGCTGCGTCACGTCCGCCAGCGGGTCGCCCGCGACGGCGATCAGGTCGCCCCAGCGACCGACGGCGACCTGACCCACGTCGCCGGATTGGCCCAGGGCGGCGGCGGCGTTGATCGTGGCGGCCTGGATGGCCTGCAGCGGCGTGGCGCAGTAGCGGACCATCACGGCGAACTGCTTCGCGTTCCAGCCATGCGGATAGATGCCGGCGTCGGTCGAGTAGATCTGCTTCACGCCGGCCTTCACGGCCTTGCAGAAGTTCTGCCGCTGGGCCTCGCCGATGTCTGCGTCCTTCTTGATCTCGCTTTCACGTACGCCGTTCGCCCGGCCTTCGGCCTGGGTGTAGTCGGTGTTGTAGATGTCCATGCCGAAGAAGGCGCCGTACTTCAGCGCCAGCTTGATGCCCTCGTCGTCGACGAGGCTGGCGTGTTCGATGGTGTCGACTCCGCCCTGGATGGCGGCGCGGATGCCTTCGGGACCATGGGCGTGGGCGGCGACCTTCATGCCGTCCATGTGGGCCTCGTCGACGATGGCCTTTATCTCCTCGACCGACAGCTGCTGGACGCCGACCGCGTCGTTGGAGAAGACGCCGCCGGTCGCGCAGATCTTGATCACCTTCGCGCCGTACTTCTTCATCGTCCGGACCAGCTTCCGGGCCTCATCGGGGCCGTCGAACACGCCCGGCGAGGTCATGTTCACCGACGGCGGGAAGTAGGTCGTGTCGCAGTGGCCGCCCGTCGCGCCCAGGGCATAGCCGGCGGGCGTGATCCGCGGGCCGGGAATGATGCCCTCGTTGATCGCCTCCATCAGGGCAACATCATTGTAGCGATCCGACCCGACGTTGCGCACCGAAGTGAAACCGGCGTTCAGCGTCGCCGCCGCGTTGGGTACGGCCACAACGGCCCAGAAACTGTCAGTGAAGGCCAGACCCGTGTAGCCGCCGTACTTCGGCGTCGAGTCCAGGTGGACATGCATGTCGATCAGGCCGGGCAGCAGGGTCTGACCGGGCAGGTCGATCTTCTGGGCGTCAGCCGGGACCGTCATCGTGGCGGGAGTTCCAACGGCCGTGATACGCCCGTCCGTGATCACCACCATGGGCTGCTCGACATATTTGCCGGTGGCGACATCGAGCAGGCGCGCGGCGGTCACGACCACCGTCTTGGCCTGGGCGACGCCGGCGGAAAACGTGGCCATGGCCAGGGTGAAGGCGACAATCGCGCGACGCATGAAGGGAACTCCCGGGAAAACAGACCCCCGTCATAGCGCCGCTTCGGGCCGTCTCGCCAGCCGGAAGTCTGCCTGAGAGTCTAAACGCTCCCGCAAGGGTTGGGCGCTAGGCTTGCGGGCGTCCAGACCCGCCGAGGAGCCTCTTCGTGAAGATTGATGTCGTCAGACCCTGGGAGCTGACCGCGTTCGCCGTCGAGCGCTGGGCTGCGCTGCAGGCGGCCGACCCGAGCCTGGACAGCCCCTTCCTGTCGCCACACTGGCCCCGGGCCGTGGCGCGGGCCCAAGGCCCGGAGAACGCCGATCGCGGTCTTCGGGTGGCGGTTCTGGGCGGGCTGAACGATCCCAGGGGTTTCATCGCCGCGCGGGTCGGCGCCTTTACCGCCATGCCGGCCGGGGCGCCGATGTGCGACTATCAGGGCCTGGTGGCCGAGCCCGGGCTGCAGGTTGATCCGCGCGCGATCGCCGAGGCATTCGGCGTGGGGCGGTTCGACTTTTCCCACATGCTCGAGGACCAGACGCCGTTCGCGCCGCTGGCCCGGGGGCGCGAGGACTCGTTCGTCATCGATGTGGGCGACGGCTATGCGGCCTATGAGGCGGAGCGGAAGGCCGCCGGCGTCTCCGCCCTGAAGGACACCGACAAGAAACGCCGCAAGGTCGAGCGCGAACTGGGTCCGGTGACCTTCACCGCCTTTTCCCGCTCTCGCGCTGACTTCGACCAGCTGGTCGCCTGGAAGCAGGCCCAGTGGCAGGCGACCGGCCAGACTGACCTGTTCGCCGCCGGATGGCCGCTTCGGCTGGTGCAGAATCTGTTTCAGAGCCGTGATCCTGACTTCGGCGGGGTCATGTTCACGCTTCACATCGGCGAGACGCTCGCGGCGGCCCAGATGGATCTCCGGGGCGGGCGCAACATCCACAGCTGGATCATCAGCCACGACCCGCAGTTCGAGCGCTACTCACCGGGAATGCTGCTGTTCCAGGAGATCCTGCGCTGGATGGATGACACGCCCTACAGCCGCCTCGACCTTGGCGCGGGCGACTACCGGTTCAAGCGGGAGCTCTCGAATGTCCGGGTCGGCGTGACCCACGGCTTCATCGGCGCGCCGTCGGCGGCGGCGCTGATGCGGGAAACAGCCTATGCCCTGCGCAAGGCGGCGGAATCACTTCCGCTCGGCCGGGTCTCCGAACTGCCCGGAAAGGCCATGCGGCGGCTTGACCTCATGCGGGGTTTGCGGTGAAGGCTGGCGCCCCGCCCGCCTGAACGCCCATGACCCTTACCCTCGAAGACATCAAGGCCGCCGCCGGCCGTATCGCCGGCCATGTCGAGCGGACCCCCTGCCGCTATTCCCGCACGCTGTCGGAGATCACCGGCGCCCAGGTGTGGGTCAAGTTCGAGAACCTGCAGTTCACCGCCGCCTACAAGGAGCGCGGCGCGCTGAACAAGCTGATGCTGCTGACCGATGAGGAACGATCGCGCGGCGTGATCGCCGCCAGCGCCGGCAACCATGCCCAGGGCCTGGCCTACCACGGCGCCCGCCTCGGCGTTCCGGTGACTATCGTCATGCCCAAGGGCACCCCGTTCGTGAAGGTCGAACACACCCGCCAGCACGGCGCCAATGTGGTCATCTTCGGCGACACCTATGACGAGGCCGCCGCCCACGCCCAACAGCTCCGCGAAGAGCGCGACCTGACCTTCGTTCACCCCTTCGACGACTATGACGTGATGGCGGGCCAGGGCACGATCGCCCTGGAAATGCTGGAAGACGTGCCGGACCTCGAGGTGCTGCCGGTGCCGATCGGCGGCGGTGGGCTGATCAGCGGCGTCGCCACGGCCGCCAAGGCGATCAATCCGAACATCCGCATCATCGGCTGCGAGCCGGCGATGTTCCCCAGCTTCACCGCCCGCATGCGCGGCCTGAACGCCGAGGCCGGCGGGCAGACCATCGCCGAGGGCATCGCGGTCAAGGAAGTCGGGGCCAGGACCTATGCCGTCGCCCGGCCGCTGATCGACGACGTGCTGCTGCTGGAAGAGCCCTACATCGAGCGGGCCGTGGCCCTCTACTGCAACGTCGAGAAGACCATCGCCGAGGGCGCCGGCGCGGCTTCGCTGGCGGCTTTGCTGGCCTATCCGGAGCGGTTCCGCGGCAAGAAGTGCGGCCTGATCCTGTGCGGTGGCAACATCGACACCCGCCTGCTCGCCTCGGTGCTGACCCGCGAGCTGGTCCGGGCCCAGCGACTGGTCTCCCTGCGCATCATCGGCGACGATCGCCCGGGCCTGCTGGCCACGGTCAGTCGTGTGATCGGCGAGATGGGCGGCAACATCATCGAGGTGGCGCACAACCGACTCGCCCTCGACGTGCCGGCCAAGGGCGCGGAGTTCGACATCATGATCGAAACCCGCGACGCCCAGCATACCCAGGAAATCATGGACGCCCTGCGCCAGAGCGGTTACCCGCCCCGCTTCGTCTAGGAGACAGACAATGCTTCGCCGCACCTTCATCGTGGCCGCCGCGCTGGCGTCCGTCGCGCTCGCCGGGTGCGGCCCGAAGAGGCCCGACCCGGCGCTGCTGGAAGCCAACGCCACGGCCGCCGCCGCCTTCATGGCCACGACCGCCAAGGAAGCCGGCATCCAGAAGCTGCCGTCCGGCGTGCTCTACAAGGTGGTCGCCAGCGGTCCGGCTGACGGCGTCGCGCCGTTTCTGCAGGACGAGGTCAAGGTCCACTACGAAGGCAAGCTGACCTCGGGCGAAGTGTTCGACAGTTCGTTCGAGCGCGGCGCGCCGGCGGTCATGGGTCTGCGTCGCCTGATCCCCGCCTGGACCGAGGCCCTGCAGAAGATGAAGCCGGGCGACGAGTGGATCCTCTATGTGCCGCCGTCGCAGGGCTACGGCGAAACCGGCACGCCGGGCGGCCCCATTCCGCCCAACAGCGCCTTGATCTTCCGGATCCGGTTGATCGGCGTGCTGCCGGCGGCGGGATCGTCCCGGCTGGGGTAGGGCGACCCTACCCGTCGATGTCCCACCCGAGCGCCAGTCGACCGCTGTAGCGTTGCTGGGGCTTTTCCTGCAGCGGGTGGAACCGCGCGCCCTGGATGTCGCGGAAGGCGCGCTCCAGCCCGGTTGACCGATAGAACGAAGCGCCGCCGGCGACTTCCATCGCCCGTTCCACCGTCGAGATGGCCGCGCGGCCGGCGATCGTCCGCCCGATCATCGCCCGTCCCGTCGCGTCCGGCCCGGGCCGCCCTGACTGCGCCAGGGCGATCATCCGCTCCAGGGCCATCTCGGCCATGGCGAAGGCGTTCTCCATCTCGCCGACCCTCAGGGACATGGCCTCGTCCTCGGGCCTGCGACCGGCGAACGTCAGCGCCGTTGTCCGGGCGCCCTCGGCCACCCCGACATAGGCGGAATAGATCAGCGCAAAGGCGATCATGCTGATGGTGTGGAACAGGGGATGCCAGACCCCCTTCGGGCGCCGTCCGGACACGGCCGCATCCGGGATAAACGCGTTGGTCAGGATGATGTCGTGCGAACCCGTTCCGCGCATGCCCAGTGTATGCCAGGTGTCCTCCACGCTGACGCCCTCCGCCTTCAGCGACACGGCGAAATGCAGGACCGTCGGGCCACCCTCGGGATCGTCCCACACCGCGCTGGTCGACAGCAGGTCGCCGGCCGGCGAGCCGCTGGAGAACGGCTTCCGGGCGGTGATCCTGAAACCGCCATCGACCTTGACCGCCGTCCCGCCACTGTCCAGCCAGTCCGAGCCGCCACTGGACACCAGGATCAGGTCTTCCGCGGCGACGCGCTTGAGCAGGCCCTCGGTCGGCGCGCCCTGGTGCCGCCAGCGCCATGCCGCCACGGCGACAAGGTGGCTGTGCATGGCGGCGGCCAGCGCCGTCGAGCCGCAGGCCGCGCCCAGGCGACGGATGGCGTGGCAGATATCCTCGATCTCAGCCCCGCCGCCGCCGAATTCGACCGGCACCAGCGCCTTGAAGAAGCCCTCCGCCTTCAGCAGGGCATAAGCTTCCTCAACAAAGCTGTCGTCCGCGTCGTGCGCGGCGGCATGGACGGCGATCGCATCGGCGATGCGGTCGGCGCGTTCGAGCCATTCGGAACGGGTCGAGTGGTCGGCCGGCGCGAGGGCGAGGGACATTGAATTCTCCGGTGAACATCGGCGGGGGGGCGCCTGAGGTGCCGCAATCCTGTCGTCACCGGGTGGCGTTCTCCAGTTCAGCAAATGAATTTCGTTAGTCCAGATACTGAACTCGTCACCGGTCGTCCCATCGGCCTATTATGGGGACCTTTTGTTCCGGAGCGCGCGATGACCGAGCATAACTATCGTCAATTCTGCCCCGTCGCGATGGCCCCCGAAGTACTCTGTTCGCGTTGGACCGTGGTGGTGTTGCGGGAGTTTTTCGCCGGCTCGACGCGGTTCAACCAGTTGCGTCGGGGCGTCCCCCGCATGTCGCCGGGCCTGCTCTCGCAGCGGCTCAAAAGCCTGGAAGCCGCGGGCATTCTACGTCGAGCTCCCTCGGCCGACGATCCGGGCGTTCTGGAGTACCACCTCACCGAATCCGGCCGGGAGCTGGGGCCACTGGTGGAGGCATTCGGCGTCTGGGGACAGCGCTGGGTGACCACGGAGCTGTCCCTACAGCACCTCGATGCGTCCCTGCTGATGTGGGACATGCGCCGTCACCTGGTCCCGACGCCGATGCCCGAACGCCGGAGCGTGATCCAGTTCCGGTACCCGGAACTCAGGTCGACGGACCGGTCCTGGTGGTTGATCGTGGAACCGGGCGAAGAGGTCGATCTCTGCTCAGTCGATCCGGGGTTCGAGGTGGACCTGTATGTGACCTCGGACCTGCGCACGATGACCGCGATCTGGATGGGCCTGGACACCGTGCGCGTCGCCCAGGCGGCTCAACGGCTCATCCTGACCGGCGATCGCGCGCTCGCCGGCAGCATGCAGACCTGGCTCGGCCTCAGCCCTTTCGCGAAGGAGCGCAAGATCGCCGGCTGATTCCTAGTCGGTGAACACGACGGTCTTGCGGCCGTTCAGCAGCACCCTGTCCTCCAGCGTCCAGCGCAGGGCGCGGGCCAGAACGCGGCGCTCGATATCGCGGCCCTTGCGGATCAGATCGTCGGGCGTGTCGCGGTGGCTGATGCGCTCCACGTCCTGTTCGATGATCGGACCTTCGTCCAGGTCGCCCGTGACGAAGTGGGCGCTGGCGCCGATGACCTTCACGCCCCGGGCGTGAGCCTGATGGTAGGGCTTGGCGCCCTTGAAGCCCGGCAGGAAGGAGTGGTGGATGTTGATGCAGCGGCCCTCCAGCTTGGCCGCCAGGCCGTCCGACAGCACCTGCATGTAGCGGGCGAGCACGACCAGATCGGCGCCCGAGTCGCGGATCAGCGCCCAGACCTGCGCCTCCTGCTCCAGCTTGGTGTCCTTGCTGACCGGCAGGTGGTGGAACGGCAGGTCCGACAGGTCGACGTTGCGATAGGTCTCGGCCGGGTGGTTGGAGATCACGCCGGCGATATCCATCGGCAATTCGCCGATGCGCCAGCGGTAGAGCAAGTCCGACAGGCAGTGGTCCGACTTGCTGGCCAGGATCATGACCTTCTTGCGGACCTTCGGATCGCGCAGGCTCCAGTCCATCGCGAAGTTGTCGGCGATGGGCGTGAACGCGGTCCGCAGGGCATCGGCGCCATGGCTGTCCGGCGCGAACACCACCCGCATGAAGAACCGGCCGGTCTCGGCGTCATCGTACTGCTGGGCGTCGAGAATGTTGCAGTCCCGCTCCGCCAGAAACGCGGACACAGCCGCCACGATGCCGCGGCGGTCGGGGCAGGACAGGGTGAGGATCAGGCCTTGGATCGACATGAGCGAGGGGCATAAGGGCGGGCCCCCGACAGGGCAAGGGTTGGCGCA
>CAZISF010000152.1:7133-7398 GCA_964541915.1 uncultured Caulobacter sp. | reverse complement strand
GCGATCGCCCTCCCCGCCGTGCGGCAGCGATGTGTCCTCGCCGAAGGAAACGATGCAGAAGCTGGAGCCGCCCTGCCCGCCCAGGGCGCGGTGCTGCTGGTCGATGAACCGCTCGACCTCGCTGGCCAGGACGCCGGGGGTCAGGCTCCGCCAGGCGCGCCGGTGAACCTCCAGGGTGATCGCCTTGGCGCGGGTCATCAGGGCGATCTCGGCCGGCGACTTGGCGCGGCGCAGGCGATGGATCAGCGGTCCGGCGTCGGCCAGG
>CAZISF010000152.1:0-6940 GCA_964541915.1 uncultured Caulobacter sp. | reverse complement strand
CCAGACCAGGCCGGTGAAGTAGCGCAGGCTGGCCGTCGCCCCAAGCAGCACCGCCTTGACCCCGGCCGCGTCCATCTGCGTCCGCAGGGCGGCCAGACGGCTTTGGCGCTCGGCCAGGGAGATGGGTGGCGGGTTGGTCATGGGCGGGACTCCTCGCGGGGCACCTTAGGGGCATTCGGTCGACAGGTCACAGGCAGGGCGCGCCGGTCCAGATGCTCCCCTCTGGGGGAGCTGTCACCGCGCAGCGGTGACTGACCCAAGCCACACCTGACAAGCTGCCCGGGTGGGGCGTTTGACCTTGGACTTGGGTCCCCGCCTTCGCGGGGACAATCGGAGACTTGCTACAGCCGGCCCGCGTCCGCCAGGCGCTCCAGCAGCCAGACCCGCGCCGGCGGCAGGGGTCGGTTCAGCGGACCGAAGACGTTCTGTTCGAGGAAGTGGCCGGTCAGGTCGAAGCCCCTGCGGATGTCGCCGTCGCGCAGGCCGCCCTGGGCCCCCAGCAGAAACCCCGGCAGGGGCAGCAGCCGGTCGGCATAGGGCTCGCCCGCCGCGCGGCTGACGGCCCGGCCGGTGCGCGGGCTGACCCAGACCAGGTCCTCGGTCACGCCGGTCGAGGCGCATTTGCTCAGATCGAGTCCGAAGCCCAGCTCCTGCAGCAGTCCCGCCTCGAAGCGGACGAAGATCGCCGGCCAGATGTCGGGCAGGACGAAGGCGTTGGAGAGGGCGTCGAAGGCGTAGTAGGCGCCCGGATGCGGCTCGCGCTCGGGCAGGGCTCCGGCGGCCACGGCGGCGGCGGCGGCGAGGCCGGCCAGGGCCATGGGGTCGTCAAACAGGGCCGAGGGCCCCTCACCTACCGGTTCAAGGATGGCCGCGCCGAGCTGGTCGGAGACCCGCGCGCGATAGCCGGCCCGCACCCGCGCTCCGGCCTGCAGGAACGGCTTCATCCGTCGCGATGCGCCGCCGGCGACATGGGCGGCGAACCGCCCGTGTTCCTCGGTCAGCAGATCGACGATCGCGCCGGTCTCACCATGCGCGCGCGCCGACAGCACGAAGGCGTCGTCTTCCCATTCCATGCGGGAGGGATAGCCGGTTGCAGGGGATCGGGCGAGAGGCGCGTTCTTCTCCCTTCCCCCTCGATGGGGGAAGGGTCGGGGATGGGGGTGCGCGCAAGCTGATTGCTGGCAGGCGACAAAGGCGTCGAGCCCAACGGCGCCCGGCACTGAAACCGTTGGGCTACACCCCCAACCCTGCCCTTCCCCCATTGAGGGGGAAGGGTTCACGAGTGCTACTTCGCCTTCGCCTTCGCTTCGAACGCCCTGATCTTCGCCGTCATGTCGTTGGCCAGATCATTGGGGATCGGGAAGGTCAGGGCGTATTGCGAGACTTTCCAGCCGTCGGGGGTCAGCATCAGGGTTCCCGTGCCCCGGCTCGTGCCGTAGCCGGCGCTGTCGAGCAGCTCGTCGAACCAGGCCACGCAGCGGCAGGCGATCGGGGCGATGGTGATGTGCCGTTCACGCGGCACGTAGGTCCAGCCCTGGCCCTTGGAGAAGGACGGGGCCGCGTAAGCCTTGAAGGCGGGAATGTCCCAGCGCTCCGCGGCGTCGGTGCCGATGAACACCGCGTCCGGCGTGTAGAGCGCGAAATAGGCCGCGCCGTCGCCCTTCGAGGCAGCGGCGTGCAGGGCGTCGAGGGTCGCGCCGATCTGTTGTTCCGGGGTCGCGGCGTGAACGGGAGACGCCAGCGCGGCGGCCAACAGGGTCATGGTCAGGGCGAGTTTGTGCATTTTACCTCCGCTCATCCCGGCGACAGCCGGGACCCGGACGGCTTTGAAACAGCCGCTCGACCTCCCGACAAGTACAGGCACTGAACCGCGCCCTAGACGTCGAAATCCAGGCCCAGGCCTTCGTAGGTCTCGCGCTCGTCGGCCCAGTTTTCGCGGACCTTCACGTGCAGGAACAGGTGGACCTTGCGGTCCAGCAGGTCGCTGAGTTCGGTGCGGGAGGCCGAGCCGATCCATTTCAGCGTCTGGCCGTTCTCGCCGATGATGATGGCGCGCTGGCCGTCGCGTTCGACGAAGATGGTCTGTTCGATACGCACCGAGCCATCGCGGCGTTCCTCGAAGGCCGTGGTCTCGACGGTCGCCGCATAGGGCAGCTCCTCGTGGACGCGCAGGTAGAGCTTCTCGCGCGTCAGTTCGGCGGCCAGCAGGCGCACCGGCAGGTCGGCAGTCTGGTCTTCCGGATAGAGCCAGGGCCCTTCCGGCATCAGCCCGGCCAGGCGGTCGCGCAGGTCCTCGACCCCGGCGCCCGTGGCGGCCGAGATCATGAACACCTCGGAATAGACCCCGGTATCGAACAGGGCCTGGGCGACGGCCAACATGCGGTCGCGCTTCACGCCGTCGATCTTGTTGAGGGCCAGGATGGCCTGACGACCGGCGCCCTTGAGGCCTTCAATGATGGTCTGGACGTCGATCACGGCCTTCTTGTCGGCGCCGGCGGCCTTGCCCTCGCCGGTAACGGCCAGCTCGGCCTGGACGTCGACCAGGTGGACGATCGCTTCGGCATCCTCGGCGCCGGCCCAGGCGGACCGGACCATCGCCCGGTCGAGCCGGCGGCGGGGCGTGAAGATGCCCGGCGTGTCGACCAGGATGATCTGCGACTGACCGGCCATGGCCACTCCGCGCACGGGGAAGCGGGTCGTCTGGACCTTGCGGGTGACGATGGAGACCTTTGCGCCGACGAGGCGGTTGGTCAGGGTCGACTTGCCGGCGTTCGGCGCGCCGATAATCGCGGCGAAGCCCGCGCGGGTGGGGGATGAAGCGCTCATTGCGGCGGCCTGTAGCACAGGCAACCGGCCGGGGACATGTTCCGAAGGAACGTGTCCCCTAATCGAGCGGTCCAACCCTCGAGCGGTGGCGGGTTTAGGGGACACGTACCTGCGGTACATGTCCCCCTCGCCTATTCGCGGCGGAGCAGCATGGCGAGAGCGGCGGCCTTTTCGGCGTCCTGGCGGGAGCGGCCCTCGCCGCGTTCAGGATCGAAGCCCTGGATCGACACCTCGACCGTGAAGGTCGGAGCGTGATCCGGGCCGGTTCGGGACACCACCGCATAGAGCGGCAGCGGGAGGCCGCGGGCCTGGGCCCACTCCTGCAGCTGGGTCTTGGGATCCCGGTCCCGGCCGGCGGCGGGATTGTCGAATTCGTCCTGCCAGGCCGTGTTGAAGAAGGTTCGGGCAGCCTCAAGGCCGCCATCGATGTAGAGCGCCGCCATCAGGGCCTCGCAGGCGTCGCCGAGGACGCCATCAGACTCGCGGGCGCCGATCTTGGTCGCAGAGCCGGATAGCCGCAGAGCGGGCGCGAGGCCGATCCGGCGCGCGACGCGGGCGCAGGCCTTGCCGTTGACCAGCGCCGCCAGCCGCGGCGACAGCACGCCTTCCTTGGCCTCAAGGTCGAGAGCCAGCAGCCGTTCCGCAGCCAGCAGATTGAGGACGCGGTCGCCGAGGAATTCGAGACGTTCGTTGTGACGAACCTTGCGCGCACCGTCGCCGACGCTGGAATGGGTCAGCGCCCGTTCCAGCAGCTCACGATCCTCGAAAGCATGACCGATTCCGGCTTCCAGCGCGGCGATCGCCTCGAGACGGGCGTTCATTTGAGGACGTGAAAGAACCGGCTGGGACGGGCGTCGAGGAACCAGGTCCAGGGCTTGAAGAGGGTGGCCTTGTCGTTCCACGACAACAGGATGATGCGGGCGTGGCCGACGAGGTTTTCAGCCGGGACATAGCCCACGCCGCTCGATTCCGGCGCGACCCGGCTGTCCAGCGAGTTGTCGCGATTGTCGCCCATGAAGAAGTAGTTGCCCTCCGGCACGACATAGACGCCGGTGTCATCGACATCGCCGCGCGGGCCGCAGTCATAGGTGACATAGGTGCGGTTGATCGGGTTGGTTTCGCGGAAGCGCTGAACGGTCGAGCCGTTCCAGCAGGTCCCGGGATCGCCCGGACCGTCGTAGACGCGGGTCAGGACCTTGTCGTTCACGAACACCACGCCGCCCTTCACCTGGACCCGGTCGCCGGGCAGGCCGATCAGGCGCTTGATGTAGTCGATCTTGGGATCGGACGGCAGCTTGAAGACGATGATGTCGCCGCGCTTGGGCGTGTGGGCGAAGATGCGGCCCTTGAACAGCGGCGGGCTGAACGGGATCGAATGACGGCTGTACCCGTAGCTGTACTTCGAGACGATGATGTAGTCGCCCTTCAGCAGGTTCGGCTCCATCGAGGCGGACGGGATGGTGAAGGGCTGGAACAGGAAGATGCGCAGGACCAGCGCGATCAGCAGGGCGTAGACCACCGTCTTGACGATCTCGATCGTCTCGTCGACCGCGCCGTTCATGGTATCGCCGCCGCCCTGGTCGTCGTTTCGGATCTGGAGCGCCAGCGGCTCGGAGTCGGACACGGTCTCGACCTGCGGTTCTGCGGCGTCAGTCATTGCGCGCGCGACTCTCTTCTCGATGATGCGGACAAGGCCCGCAGGTGTGGTTAGTCCGCCAATACGACACGGGCAAGCTTCGCGCCCGTTAACTCGCCTTCGTGGCGTATTGCGGGCCGCCCGCGCGAGCCGTCAGTGCCGCAGCGAATGGAAGAAGCGGTTCCAGCGCAGGTTCATCACCCAGGTCCAGGGCTTCCAGAGGGCCGCGCCCTCCTTCCAGGACACCATAACCGTCTCGGCCTTGCCGACCAGGTTCTCGGCGGGGACGTAACCGACGCCGCCCGATTCGGGATCGACCCGGCTGTCGAGCGAGTTGTCGCGGTTGTCGCCCATGAAGAAGTAGTGGCCCTCGGGCACGAGGAACACAGGGGTGTTGTCCAGCGGACCGTCGCCACAATCGTAGGTGATGTAGCTGCGGCCGACCGGATTGGTCTCAAGGTAGCGCATCGGCATCGCCAGATTCGGACAGGCGCTCGAGTCGTCGCCCGCGAAGCCGATCGCCGTGCGCTTCAGGGTCTGGCCGTTCACCGACAGGGCGCCGTTGATCACCTGGATCTGGTCGCCCGGCACACCGATCAGTCGCTTGATGAGGTCCTTGTGGCCCTCGGCAGGGGTTTTGAAGACGATGACATCGCCGCGCTTGGGCGTGCCCGAGAACAGCCGGCCATGGAACAGCGGCGGGCTGAAGGGGATCGAGTTCTTGCTGTAGCCGTAGCTGAACTTGGACACGATCACGTAGTCGCCGATCAGCAGGTTCGGCCGCATGGACGACGACGGGATGGTGAAGGGCTGGAACAGGAAGATGCGCAGAAGCAGCGCGATCAGCAGGGCGTAGACGACGGTCTTGACCGTCTCGATCACTTCCTCGCGGGACGCGACGCCGTCGTCGACCGGTTCTTCCGCGGGAGCCACATCGGGTTCGGGCGCGGCGGCATGCGTCACCTCGACAACCTCCGCCTCGGCGGCGGTCTCGTCGGGCGGCGTTTCATCGGCGGCATCGGTCATTTCGCGCGCGGTCTCTTGTCTCTGGGCACCCCCGCCCGGCTGAAAGCCCTACGCTAAACCGCTTCGTCGCGCCCGTTAACTCGTCTTCATGCCGCCTGGCGCGGTATTGCCTCAATAATTACGAAGGCTTGGGCGTAGGGGTGGTCGTCGGTCAGCGACAGATGGATGACCGGCTCCATGCCTTCGGGGATGATCTCGGCCAGCCGCAGCGCCGCCCCTCCGGTCAGGGCCATGGTCGGCTTGCCGCTGCGAAGGTTGACCACGCCCATGTCCGCCCAGTGCACGCCGCGGCGCGGCACGCCGGTGCCGAGCGCCTTGGCGCAGGCTTCCTTGGCCGCGAAGCGTTTGGCGTAGCTGGCCGCCCGGCCGCCCTGGGCGTTGACCTTGCGCTCCGACCGTTCGCGCTCGATGGCCGTGAAGGTGCGGTCGATGAACCGGTCGCCGAAACGCTCGAGCGTCTTCTCGATGCGCCGGATGTCGCTGAGGTCGGAACCGATACCGATGATCACGCGGCGAGCTCTATCCGCGCGGAGTCCATCAGGGCCCGCATCCGCTGGAGAGCGGGGGCGAGACCGGTGAAGATCGCCTCGCCGATGAGAAAGTGGCCGATGTTCAGCTCGGCCAGCTCGGCGATCGCCGCTACCGGCTTCACCGTGGCGAAGTCGATCCCGTGGCCTGCGTGCACCTCCAGTCCGAGCTCGACCGCCTGACGGGCGCCGACGCGCAGCCGCTGCAGGATGGCGTCGGCGCGGCCGAAGTCCCCGGCGCGGAAGGCGTCGCAGTAGGACCCGGTGTGCAGCTCGACCACCTGGGCGCCGATCTCCGCCGAGGTTCGGATCTGCGCAGGGTCGGCCTCGATGAACAGCGACACCCGGCAGCCGGCCTCACGCAGCCGCTGGACGGCCGGGGCGATGCGGTTATGCCCGCCGACCACGTCGAGACCGCCCTCGGTGGTCACTTCCTCGCGGCGTTCGGGCACCAGACAGGCGGCGTGCGGCCGGTTGCGAAGGGCGATCCCGACCATCTCGTCGGTCACGGCCATCTCGAAGTTCAGGGGCTTGCCGCGTTTCAGGCACAGATCGGCGAGGATATCGATGTCGGCGTCGGAGATATGCCGGCGATCCTCCCGCAGATGGGCCGTGATGCCGTCGGCCCCGGCCGCCAGCGCCAGCTCGGCGGCGCGGGACGGTTCGGGATAGCCGGCGCCACGGGCATTCCGGATGGTCGCCACATGGTCGATGTTCACGCCGAGGCGGAGGGACTGGTGCATCTGATTTACATCCGCTCATCCCCGCGAAGGCGGGGACCCAAGTGTTTTAGCGGTCAGCGCCGCCTGCATGCCAGAAAAAAGCCTGGGTCCCCGCCTTCGCGGGGATGAGCGGAAAGGAGGTTACCTGAGCCGGCGGCTGCCCGGGTCCTGCACCGGGATCGCGGCCAGTTCGGGGGGCAGCT
>CAZISF010000151.1:0-7413 GCA_964541915.1 uncultured Caulobacter sp. | reverse complement strand
ACACACGCCAATGGTCTCCCCACTATGGGTGTGTGTCCCCCTCCTCTTGGCCGCGCGCTGCGCGCGGCCCGGAACTCCGGATTCAAGATCAAACGTCACGGGCAGGACCCGCTCATGGGCTTTCTGCAGCTTCAGCGCCTTGGCCGCCCGGGCCGCCGTGACCTTGGCCAGGCCGACCGGCGAAAAGCCCGGCTGAATCCGGGGGTGGGCGCCCAGCCGCCGGCGCAGCAGGCCGTTGGCGTAGATCACGTTGGCCCTCATCAGCGCCGACGGGGTCATGAACTCCATCGACAGCGAGACATTCAGCATTGGCCCGTTCTCGATACGATGCGGCGCATTCTGCGGCCACGTCAACATGCGGCCGGGCGTCAATTCGACGCGGGCGGCGCCGGCATCCCAGTCAGGGTCGAACGCGAACTGTTCAGCCGTCTCGCGCAGAACGATAGCCTCGAGCGCCTCCGCCCCGACGAAAGGCTCCGCCACCGGATAGGCCCAGACATTCTTCACGCCGCGGATCTGCCACAGCGACACCATCGGCACGTCCAGATGATAGAAGACCTGGGCGTTGGGCGAACTGATGAGCACGCCGAGATCACGCTTCATCGTGTGCAGACCCGGAACCTGGGTCTCCTTCTCGGCGAACACCTCGTCGGCCAGCGCCGCGTAGTCCGGCAGGTAGTCGTTGGTCGCCCGCAGGTTCAGCCAGATGCGGCCTTCGCGGGCCATTTCAAGCAGCACCCTGCCGGGCAGGCCGCCGGCCGTGCCGCGCCGCCAGGTCCGCCATTCGCGCGGATCCTCGCCCATGGTGAACACGCCCAGCTTCTCGCGAGGGTAACGATCCAGCAGATCGGCCAGGCCGGCGTCATCAAACATCGGCCGGGTGTGCAGATCGTGCTCGTAGGTCTGCACCTCCTTGCCGAAGGCGTAGACCTTGTCCGGGGTCCAGTCGCGAATGATGGTCATGCGCTGCGTCCGTAGAAGTTGATCTTGAAGGGGCCGAACCAGAAGGTCTTGCCGAGGCCGCGCGCGGCGCGGTCGAGCGCCTGGGCCCGGTCGGGGGTGTGAGCGGCCCATTTGACGGCGGCGATCAGGCCGTAGACGGCCGCCTGGCCGAGACCGATGAGCATCCACCGGGCGACGCCGATCCAGTCCGGCGGGCTGGCGGCCGCGCAGTGGGCGGTCGGTCCCTGGCCATAGGCGAAGGCGCGCGCCAGCGTGTAGCGCAGGGTCAGGCGATCGGGGACCGGGTCTTCCCAGACCACCGCGTCAGGCGCCCAGACGAAGCGGGCGCCGGCGGCCTGCATGTGGCCGAACAGCATGTCGTCCTCGCCCCCGATGCGGTTGCGCAGCAGGCTGAAGGGCTGCACGGGGTCGGGAAGCGCGGCCCGGCGGAGCAGGCTGTTGCCACACCCGAAGTAGCCCGGCATCGGACCGGCCATCGCCGGTCCCTCCCGGGAAAAGAAGCGTTCGAGATAGTCGCGATGGGCGGTTACCGAATCCGGCGCGCGCGCCTGGACAGGGCCGAAGACGACATCCGCCTCATAGCGGGTCATGGCGTCCAGCAGGGCCGCCAGCCAGCCGACCGGGGCTTCCTCGTCGTCGTCGAGGAAAGCGATCAGCCCCCCCTCGGCCGCCTTCACCGCGCCGTTGCGCACGTTGGCGACGCCGGCTTCGGGCACATGGAGGTAGCGCACCGGGAACGGAGCGGTCCGGGCCGCCGACTCGACGGCCAGCCGGGCGCTGGGCTGCTGATCATTGTCGGCGACGATCAGTTCGACGGTCGAGAGGTCGACGCCCGTCTGGGCGAGCACCGAGCGCAGGGCGAGCGAGAGGCCCGCGGGCCGGCGCTGGGTCGGGATGACGATGGAGACCGTCGCGCCCATGAGCCCCTATTCGCCCTCCATCGCCAGACGGCGGCGCGGCTGGGCCGCGACAGCGTCGACGAAACCCTTCACCCGGCCGGCGGTCGAGAGCTCGGTCACCGCGATGGCGTCCAGCCGTCGGCGCAGGCTGGCGACGAGGCCGTCGCGGCGGGCGCCGGCCATGGTCCACACGCGTTCACGCCCTCCCGCCAGCATCCCGGCGGGGGTCGAGGCGGCGGCGGTGCCTTCGCCAACCATCTGGCTCGGCGCTGCGTAGTGTCTCTTGTAGTGATCATGGCTCGGGCCGAGGTCGTAGACCGACAGGCCCAGCCCCGGCATGGCGGCGATCGCCTTCATCAGGAAGGTCTGGCCGGGCGAGTACTCGCCCAGGTCCGGGTTCGTCGAGGCGACCCACGGGTGATACCAGCCGTTGCGGGTGACGCCGAAATGGCCCGCCACCAGGGTGTCGCCGGCCCACATCGTCAGGTTCAGGCCGCGCAGGTATCCCTGGCCGACGGCGAGGTTGGCCAGCAGCTGGCGGGTCCAGTCGGGACGCAGGAAGTCGGCCACGCCCGTGCGGATCAGCTGTTCGCGCTTCCAGTCCATGATCTGCTGGTAGACGGCGGGATCATCGCTGGCCTCCATGCGCACCGGACCGACTTCGCGTTCCAGCTTGCTGTCGAGCCGGCGCCAGTTCTTGAACCGTTTCGGCGAGGCGGCGCGGAGTCGTTCGAGGTAGGCGTCGGGCGCCTCGTCGAGCGCGATGGCGTAGCCGGACGTCTCACCCTGTTCGGTGTCGGCGAAGACCCCGTGCGGATCGATAAGCCCGGTGAAGCGCCAGGCGCCGAGACCGGCGAGCGCCAGGGCGCGCGGCCCGGTCAGGCCCGCGACGGGCCCGGCGATCAGGGCGTGATAATCGGACAACGGGGCGCCCAGCGGCCGACCCATGCCGCCCGGACGACGGTGATGCGGCAGGAAACCCACGACCTGGTCGTCGTCGCGATAGACCGTCACGCGGGCATCGTCGCGCACCGCGCCGACAGCCAGGGCGAAGTCGGGGCTCAGCAGCGGATTGCCGAACGCAGGCTCGGCGGCGACCAGGGTGTCCCAGACGGCGATGTCGTCGGCCGACAGGTCGGAAGGATGGACGGTCCTGGCGTTCAGCATCGGGTCGCGGCTCGCTTGGAGGGACGGAATGTGTCCCGGACGGGGAATTTCTCCCCCGTACCAGCAAGTAGCGGGCCGAAATTAACCGCTGAATACCGAGGCGAGAATTCGCTCCAGCCAGCGGGCGTCTGTCTCGTCAAAGGCGGCCGGCTGGTCGGAATCGACGTCAAATACGGCGATCAGGGCGCCATCGGGTCCAAACACCGGGACGACGACCTCGCTGGCGGAGCGGCTGTCGCAGGCGATGTGTCCCGGAAAGGCGTGCACATCCGGGACAAGCTGGGTCTTTCCCGTGGCCGCGGCCGCGCCGCAGACGCCGCGGCCGAAGGCGATACGCAGGCAGCCGAGCGTGCCCTGATAGGGGCCGACGACCAGCTCATCCGCCTTGTCCGGATCGACGACATAGAAGCCGGTCCAGAAGTAGTGGTCGAAGCTGGCCGCCAGCATCGAGGCGACCGTGGCCATGCGGGCCGTGCGGTTGGGCTCGCCGTCCAGCACGGAGGCGATCTCGGCGGCGACCTCGGCGTAGCGGGCCTCGCGGTCGGCGGACAGGGTCAGGTCGTTGAAGGCTTCGGCCATGTCGGGGATATAGGGGATCAGCGGCGAAGGAGCGAGCGATGGCGTACTGGCTGGTGAAGTCCGAACCGGATGTCTTCTCGTGGGACGATCTGGTCGCGACAGGCGCGAAGGGCGAGCCCTGGACCGGTGTGCGCAATCACACCGCCAAGCTGAACCTCATGGCCATGCGGCTCGGCGACCAAGTGTTCTTCTACCATTCCCAGGCCGGCAAGGAGATCGTCGGGATCGCCGAGGTCATCGTCGAGGCCTACATCGATCCGACCGACGCCAAGGGCGTGTTCCAGTGTGTCGACCTGAAGGCCGTCAAACCGCTGAAGCGGCCTTTCACGCTGGCCGAGGCCAAGGCCGATCCGGCGCTGGAAAAGATGAGCCTGATCACCTCGTTCCGTCTGTCGGTACAGCCGGTGACCGAGGCGGAGTGGGAGCATGTGCTGAAGGTGGTGGGCGGCTGAGACCGCAGGGCGCAGCGGGATGGGTTCCGAAATGCAGAAGGGGCCCGCTCGATCTGAGCGGACCCCCTCCGTCTCGCCTTGCGGCGATCCACCTCCCCCGAAGGGGAGGAGCCTTGCCTACATGCGCTCGATGATGATGGCCGGGGCCATACCGCCGGCGGCGCACATGGTGATCAGGCCGTAGCGCTTGCCGGTCCGCTCCAGTTCGTCGACCATCGTGCCGATGAGGATCGAGCCGGTGGCGCCGATCGGATGGCCCAGGGCCATCGCGCCGCCGTTGACGTTGACCTTGTCGCGGTCGAGCTTCAGGTCGCGGATGAACTTCTCGGCCACCACGGCGAAGGCTTCGTTGATTTCCCACAGGTCGATGTCCTCGACCGTCAGGCCGGCCTTGGCCAGGACCTTGCGGGCGGCGGGCACCGGCGCGTTGAGCATCAGCGTGGGGCTGTCACCCATGTTGGCCATGGCCACGACGCGCGCGCGCGGGGTCATGCCGTTGGCCTTGGCGTAAGCCGGCGAGGTCAGCAGCAGGGCGCCCGAACCGTCGACGACGCCCGAGCTGTTGCCGGCGTGGTGGAAGAACTTGATGTCCAGGTCCGGATAGACCGCCGTGATCAGCTTGCGGAAGGTCGTGCCGTTGGCGTCCAGCGGGACGTCGGCCAGGGCTTCGAACGACGGCTTCAGGGCCGCGAGGCCTTCGGCGGTCGTCTGCGGACGCGGGAACTCCTCGTGGTCGAGGGCCAGCGTGCCGTCTTCCTTGTAGACCGGGATCAGGCTCTTCGCGAACCGGTTCTCGGCGATGGCGACGGCGGCGCGCTGCTGGCTGACCAGGGCGAGGCCGTCGAGGGCTTCACGGCTGATGCCTTCCAGGGTGGCGATGGAGTCGGCGCAGATGCCCTGGTGCGACTGGGGGTGCCTGGCGCGCAGGCGCAGGTTGCCCTGGTCCATGGTCACCGGGCCGTCTTCCGGCGAGCGACGGTTCGGCATCGACATCATTTCGCAGCCGCCGGCCACGACCATGTCCGACATGCCGGCCATGATGGTCGAGGCGGCGAAGTTCACCGTGGTGATGCCCGAGCCGCAGAAGCGGTCGAGGGTCACGCCGCTGGACTTGATGTCATAGCCGGCGTCGAGCGCCGACATGCGGCCGAGGTCGCCCGCGGCGGGGCCGCGCTGCGAGCTGGTGCCCCAGATCACGTCGTCGACTTCGGCGGTGTTGATCTTGTTGCGCTCGGCCAGCGCCTTGAGCACGGCGGCGCCCAGCTGCTGCGGGTGCATCTCGGACAGGGCGCCCTTGCCGTATTTGCCGATGCCGCGCGGGGTGCGGACGGCGTCGATGATCCAGGCTTCACTCATGGTCGTGTTCCTTCGGAGGGGATGGGTTTGAAAGCGTCGAAAGTCAGCGGGGGGTCATGCGAATGGCGCCGTCGAGACGGACGTCCTCGCCGTTGAAATAGCCGTTGGTGATCATGGTGTGGGCCAGATGGGCATACTCGTCCGGCACGCCCAGACGGCGCGGGTTGGGCACCTGGGCGGCGAGCCCGGCCTTCACATGCTCGGGCGCGCGGCCCAGCAGCGGAGTGTCGAAGATGCCCGGCAGGATGGTGTTCACCCGGATCGACTCGCTGGCAAGGTCGCGGGCGATGACAAGGGTCATGCCGACGATGCCGGCCTTCGAAGCGGAATAGGCCACCTGGCCGATCTGGCCGTCCTCGGCCGCGACCGAGGCGGTGTTGACGATCGCGCCGCGCTCGCCCTCGTCGGTCAGGTCCAGCGTCAGCATGCCGGCCGCGCTCTTGGTGATGCAGCGGAAGGTGCCGATCAGGTTGATGCCGATGATGCGTTCGAAGTTGTCGAGCGGGTATTCCTTGATCTCGCCGGTCTGCTTGTCGCGGCTGACCGTCTTGGCCCCGCCGCCGACCCCGGCGCAGTTGACCAGAATACGCTCCTGGCCGATCGCCGCGCGGGCCTTGGCGAAACCGGCGTCGACCTCTTCGCTGGAGGCCACGTTGACCTTGCAGAAGACGCCGCCCAGTTCCTTCGCCAGCGCCTCGCCCAGCTCTTCGTTGAGATCGAAGATGGCGACCTTGACGCCGTCGGCGGCCAGGCGTCGCGCCGTCGCCGCGCCGAGGCCCGAGGCCCCGCCGGTGATGACGGCCGAGATGGAGGAATCGAGCTTCATGGAACCGGTCCTGTCAGTGAACGCGGCGACCTAATCGCTCTCTCGTTGGGGAAGGCAAGACGCGCGTTTGACGCGCCCTGCCCGCTCCAACGGGACGCCCCCGGTCAGGAGGCGTCGAACTTCGCCAGCCGCTGGCTGATGATCTGGTGAGCGTCGGCCATGATGCGGTCGATCAGCTCCTTGCAGGTCGGGATGTCGTGGATCAGGCCGGCGACCATGCCGCAGGACCAGGCGCCGACGTCCATGTCGCCCTCGATCATGATCTTGGGATAGACGCCCGCGACTTCCGCGATGATGTCCTCGAACTTGATGTTGGAGCCGAGCTCCTTCTCCTTCTGGAGCAGGCGCTCGACGCCGGCGTTGACCAGCACGCGCTCGGTGTTGCGCAGCGGGCGCATGACCAGGCGGGTGTCCAGTTCGCTGGCCGCGACGATGGCGTCCTTCACGTTCTGGTGGACCGGCGCTTCCTTCGTGGCGATGAAGCGGGTGCCCATGTTGATGCCGTCAGCGCCCATGGCGAGCGCCGCGACCAACTGGGCGCCGTTGCCCACGCCGCCCGAGGCGACGAACGGGATCTTCAGCTCTTCCGCCGCCCGAGGCAGCAGCACCCAGTTGCCGACATCGTCCTCGCCGGGGTGACCGCCGCACTCGAAGCCGTCGACGCTGACCGCGTCACAGCCGATCGACTCGGCCTTGAGGGAGTGGCGGACCGAGGTGCACTTGTGGATCACCTTGATGCCGGCGTCCTTGAGGGCCGGCAGCCACTTGGCCGGGTTGTTGCCGGCGGTCTCGACCGCCTTCACGCCGCCCTCGATGATCGCCTTCACGTAGCCCGGGTAGTCCGGGGTATTGACCGACGGCAGAAAGGTCAGGTTCACGCCGAACGGCTTGTCCGTCATCTCGCGGCAGCGGGCGATCTCCTTGGCCAGGTCGTCCGGCGTGCGCTGGGTCAGGCCGGTGATGATCCCCAGACCGCCGGCGTTGGACACGGCCGCCGCCATCTCCGCGAAGCCGACGAAGTGCATGCCGCCCTGGAGGATCGGATGCTCGATGCCGAACATCTCGGTGATGCGGGTCTTCATGGCGGGTGTCCTGTTCCTGGGGCGCGTTGTTGTTGGCAACGATCCTAAGGATGGCGGACGGAGATGGGTAGGGGGTCGTTGGGGAAGGT
>CAZISF010000150.1:0-7446 GCA_964541915.1 uncultured Caulobacter sp. | reverse complement strand
GTGAAGATGGGCACCACGGCGGCGCAGAAGAAGCTGTTCTTCAACCTGCGCAAGGCCAAGGCCGAGATCAGCGCCTTCGAGGAAGGCGATCTGCACCCCGAGCATGTGAAGACAATCGCGACCCGCCTGGGCGTGCTGGACGACGAGGTCATCTCGATGAACCGCCGTCTGTCCGGCGGCGACGCCTCGCTGAACGCGCCGATGCGCGCCGACGGCGAAAGCGAGTGGCAGGACTGGCTGGCCGACGACAACGCCGTCAGCCAGGAGACCCAGGTCGCCGAGGCCGAGGAAAGCAGCCTGCGCATGGACCTGCTGCAGGAAGCCATGGCTGAGCTGTCGGACCGCGAGCGTCACATCCTGACCCAGCGGCGTCTGAAGGATGATCCGACCACGCTGGAGGAACTGGCCGCCGAGTACGGCGTCAGCCGCGAGCGCGTTCGCCAGATCGAGGTCCGGGCGTTCGAAAAGCTGCAGAAGACGATGCGCGCGGCCGCCCTTGAGCGGAACCTCGTCGAGGCCTGATCAGGCGGCCTTCTGGTTGTCGCGCTCTTCCGGGGGCATGAACACCAGCAGGCTGCCGATGGCGCCGTTCAGCGCGGTGCGATCGATCGCGCCCTCGTCCGTCAGCTGACGGCTGAGCGCCGCGGCGGCCGTCATCATCGTCATGTCGTTGACCGACACGGCCACCTTCTGGATGTCGGCGGCCTGCGCGAGCAACGCCCGGCGGGCCTGCGGCCAGTCGCTGTCCAGCGCGCCGGCGGCGGCCCTGACGATCTTCAGGGCCTGGACGAGCCGGGCCTGATCCGGCGTCTTGCGCGCGTCGGACTTCCGCTTGCGGGGGCCGGCGTAGTCGCCCGAGTTGAACCGTCGGCGGTCGGGCCCGACGTATTGAACCGCCTCGACCCAGTCGCGCGGCTTGAGCGCTACCGCCTCGAGGCGTCGCAGCAGGTCCTTGATGGTGAACGGCTTGCGCAGGAACTCATGCACCCCGGCGTCGCGCGCGCCCAGGATCGCCCCAGCCGTGGCCTCGCCGGTGACCATGATGATCGGCGCCTTGCGACAGGAGAACTCACTGCGGCGGATCGCCCGCGCCAGCTTCGCACCGTCAAGGTTCTGGCCCGAATGCTCCATGAAGATGATCTGCGGATCGAACATCCCGGCCAGCTGAAAGGCCTTCTGGTCGGTCTGGGCGGTCACCAGCTGCGTTGAAGCGATCGAACGGAGCAGATCGCCGAGCAGCTTTGTCGCCGCCTGCTGCGGATCAACGATCAGCACCCGCTGCAGATGCGGGGCCAGTCGCTGGTGCAGCTTTTCATCGGCGTTGAACAAGTCGGGCTCCGCTAACCTCGTTTCGAAGCCCCACATTGGCGTGAACCGGTAAAGATCGGCTTGACGCTAGTTAGATCGCGAGGCTTTCGCAAAGGCCGCCTTCGAAGTCCTGGAAGATGTCGATGGCCTCATCGACCATGACCACCGCCGGTCGATTGGACGGGAAGCGGTAGCGCCAGAAGCTGGCGATATGGGAAACCTGGCCGACCTTTTCGCCGAGCGACATGAACTGTCGGGGAGCGTCGAGCAGAAAGCGCCGGAAGGCGCCCGGATCACCGCGCTGGGTCAGGCCGTCGAACGCCCGGTCGTAGGCGGCCAGCGCCCTGTCGATCTCCGCCCGCTGGCCGAGGATCGCCCGCTTCAGCCGCTCGCGGGCGGCCTCGATGTACTGACCGGTTTCCAGATCGCGCGGACCGGACACGATCAAGGTGCCGATTTCACGCGCCACGGACGCCAGCTGCGGCTGGAGCACCGTGAGCATCCATTTGTAGTAGAGGAAGCCCTTCCAGCTGAAGACGCCCTCGCTGAAGTCATGGCCCTCGAGCATGAAGGTCACGCGCAACGGTTCCAGGCGTTCGTCGATGTCGGTCGACAGAAGGGCTTCGACCAGTCGACCGGTTACGTTGCCCTGCCCTGGGTTCTGGCAGGCCAGTTTGACCAGTTCCTCGACCTGCATGGCGACGTAGCCGTGCATGGCTTCCAGGTCGGCCGACGATATGGCGAAGTAGCAGGGCGCGACATGGTGGTTGTGTCGCCGCAGGTGTTCGCGAAGCAGGAACGGATCGAGCGACGGCAGGCTGTCCATCATCCGCAGAACGGCCACGTCGTGGTCGAGGGCGCGGCCGTCCGCGCAGGCCTCGCGAAGCAGGTCCATCCAGCCCCGCTGGCCGATGAAGAACGACTGTCCGCCGAGGGCCAGATCGCTCCGCTCGAACGGGATGATGATCTTGGTCGCCGACGTCCGGTAGTCGTCGAAGACGTAAGTCTCGTCGGGTCTCAGGCGGTGCTTGAGAATCATCGACGCGTTCAGGACGCGATTGCGGAACAGGGGCCGTTCCGCCCAGTCCGGCCGGCCGCCGCTCTGGGCCGCGATGGCCAGCAGGTTCAGGACGCGGCTGGTCGACGCGGTGCGTTCCAGCGACCGCAGACTGCGTGCTGTACGGTCCGTCGCCGCCGCCAGTTTCGCTCTGCGTCTTGCCCGCACGGTGTCCCCCTGAACGGAGAACGCTAGTCCATGGGCCTGAGCATTCGATTACCGGACAAGGTTAACGATTTACCCCTGGAAAGGATCGCGCATCAGGATCGTGTCGTCCCGCTCCGGGCTGGTCGACAAGAGCGCCACCGGCGCGCCGATCAGCTCCTCGATGCGGCGGACGTACTTGATCGCATTGGCGTTCAGGTCCCGGAACGACCGGGCTCCCTGGGTGCTCTCCGACCAGCCTTCCATTTCCTCGTAGATCGGCAGGGCCGCGGCCTGGTCGCGCATGCCGGCCGGCAGGTAGTCGAAGACCGTGCCGTTGATGTCGTAGCCGACGCAGATCTTGAGGGTCTTCAGGCCGTCCAGCACATCCAGCTTGGTCAGCGCGATGCCGGCGATGCCGTTGATAGCCACCGACTGACGCACCAGCACCGCGTCGAACCAGCCGCAGCGGCGTCCCCGACCGGTGTTGGTCCCGACCTCCCGGCCGACGGTGGCGAGGTGCTGGCCGACCTCGTCCTTCAGCTCGGCGGCGAAGGGGCCCTCGCCGACGCGGGTCGTGTAGGCCTTGACGATGCCCAGCACGTACCCCGGCCCGCGCGGGCCCATGCCCGACCCGGCGGCGGCCTGACCGGCGACGGTGTTGGACGAGGTCACGAACGGATAGGTGCCGTGGTCGACGTCCAGCAGCGCGCCCTGTGCGCCCTCGAACAGGATCCGGCGGCCGGCCTTGTAGGCCTGGTCCAGCAAACGCCAGGCCGGCTGGGCGTAGGGCAGGATCTTCGGCGCGATCTCCAGCAGGTCAGCCAGCAACGCCTTGCCGTCCGCTTCAGGAAGTCCGAGGCCGCGACGCAACGCGCCGTGGTGCGACAGCAACCGGTCGATCTTGGCCTGCAGGGCTTCAGGATCGGCGAGGTCCGCGACGCGGATCGCCCGGCGACCGACCTTGTCCTCATAGGCCGGGCCGATGCCACGGCCGGTGGTGCCAATTTTCTGGGTCGACTGCGCTTCGCGGGCCTGGTCGAGGTCCTTGTGCACCGGCAGGATCAGGCAGGCGTTGTCAGCCAGCACCAGCAGGTCCGGCGTGATGGCCACGCCCTGCTCGGCGATCTTCTCGATCTCGCCCAGCAGGTGCCAGGGATCGACCACGACGCCGTTGCCGATCACCGACAGCTTGCCCTGAACGACACCCGACGGCAGCAGCGCCAGCTTGTAGACTTTGCCATCGACCACCAGCGTGTGGCCGGCATTGTGGCCGCCCTGGAACCGCACGACCACGTCGGCGCGGTTGCTCAGCCAGTCGACGATCTTGCCCTTGCCCTCGTCGCCCCACTGGGCGCCGACAACGGTCACATTGGCCATGGATACGATCCTCCCGCCTGCCGGGACGATCCAGCGCGCCCTTCGACAGGCTCCTCGGCGCGTGGACTTGGGATCAGTTGTAAGGCCGCGCGAAGCGGCCGCGGCGGCTATAGCAACGCGGAGCGGCCGGCGTCCATCCCCTACGAACCGTCAGGAACCGCCGCCACGGGTCACCGCGGTCCAGGAACGTCCTTCGCCGGTCGGCGCACGCGCCGTCGCGGCGCGCAGCCAGGCGATGTTGTTGGCCGCCTGATCCGGCGGCAGATCCTGCCGGACAAGCTGTTCGGCTTCCGGCAGCCGGCCCTGCAGGCCGACCACCAGGGCCAGGTTCTGCCGTACACGCGCGTCGGCCTTCGGCAGAGCCGCGGCCTGACGCAGCAGACGCTCGGCCTGGGGCAGGTCGCCGTGGGCGGCATAGTAGAGGGCCAGATTGGTCAGGATCGCTGGCTCGTTCGGCGCCAGCGCCAGCGCCTGGCGGTGGGCCGCCAGCGCCTCGTCATCACGGTCGGCCTGCTCGTAGGCGACCGCCAGCAGCGCCACGGGACGCCAGTCGCGCGGCGCCAGCGTCTGGGCATGGCGCGCGGGCTCGATGGCGTAAAAACCCTGCCCGCGGGCCACCTGGGCGCGCGCGGCTTCCAGCAGGGCGTCCATGTTGTCAGGATCGATCACCAGCACCTGGCCGGCCGCGTCAAAGGCCTCGGGGTAGCGGCCCAGCTGACGCAGGGCGACGGCGAGACCGAGGCCTGCCTGGGTGTCGCGGGGATCGATCTCGAGTTCACGGGCCCAGAAGGCGGCGCGCGCGAGCGGATCGACGCGGCCGACCTCCGCGCGCTGGGCAGCGGTCGCCTTCACGCGCGCCACAGGCCCGGCGGGCACGGCGGCGGCCTGAGGCGCAGAGGCGGAGGCGGGCGCGGCGGCCAGGGCCGGCCCGGCGGCGAGGGTCAGAATGGTTGCGGCAAGGGCCGGCATGCGACACATGGGAGGCGAGCCTTTGGCGAAGTCTGACCCGCAGCCTCGTCGGTTCGGCTCAAGGAATCGTTAAGCATAAATCGGCGCCCATGACCGAAGTCCTTCTCACCGCTCCCGAGGGCGAGACCCTCCCCATTGTCCTGGTCGCCGACGGCGATCTATCCGGCCTGTCGCCGTTCGAGCAGGGTCTGGCGGCCGCGGCCGAGTTCAAGGGCAAGGCGGGGCAGTTGCTGACCGTCCCGGGAACCGACGGCAAGACCACCCGCGTGCTGTTCGGGCTGGGCGACCCCCGAAAGACCGACGCCATGCTGTTCCGGGGGCTCGCGTCACGCCTTACGGCTGGTGACTACCGCCTCGAAGGCCTCCCGGAACGGCTGGACCCGACCCAGGTGGCGACGGCCTTCGCCCTGGGCGGCTACCGTTTCGATCGCTATCGCAAGAAGGGCGAGGTGAAGGCGCGGCTGGTCGCGCCCGCCGGCGCCGATGTCGGCGAGGCCCGCGAGACTGCCCACGCCTGCGCCCTGGCCCGGGACATGGTCAACACGCCGGCCAACGACATGGGCCCGCTGCAGATCGAAACCATCGCCCGCGAGATCGCGGAACGGCATGGGGCGACAATCTCGGTGGTGACCGGCGATGCCCTGCTCGACGAGAACTATCCGTCGATCCATGCCGTCGGTCGCGCCGCGGATCCGTCGCGCGCGCCCCGCATCATCGAGATCGGCTGGGGCAGGCCGGGCGCGCCTCTGGTCGCGCTCGTGGGCAAGGGCGTCGTGTTCGACACCGGCGGCCTGGATATCAAGCCGTCGGCCGGCATGCGTCTGATGAAGAAGGATATGGGCGGAGCGGCCCATGTGCTCGCGCTGGCGCGGATGATCATGGCCGCCGATCTGCCCGTGCGGCTGGCGGTGCTCGTCCCTGTGGTCGAGAACGCCATCAGCGGCGACGCGATGCGGCCGGGCGACGTCCTGGCCACCCGCAAGGGCCTGACCGTCGAGGTCGGCAACACCGACGCGGAGGGCCGGCTGATTCTTTCGGACGCCCTGACCCGGGCGGGCGAGCTGGACCCGGCGCTGACCATCGACATGGCGACCCTGACCGGCGCGGCGCGCGTCGCGCTGGGACCGCAGGTGATTCCCTTCTTCACCGATGACGACGCCCTGGCCGACCAGATCACGGCGGCCTCCAGGGCCGTCAACGATCCGCTGTGGCGGCTGCCGCTTTGGGCCGGCTATGAGGAGGCTCTGGATGGGGACGTGGCCGACCTGAAGAACGATCCGGACGCCTGGGCCCAGGCCGGTTCCGTGACCGCGGGCCTGTTCCTGAAGCGCTTCGCCCCGCCGGGCCCGTGGGTCCATCTGGACATCTTCGCCTGGAACCCGAAGGGCCGGCCGGGCTACCCCGTCGGCGGCGAGGCCCAGGCGGTGCGGGCCCTGTTCGCGATGATCAGGGGGCGGTTCGCCTAGTTCGGCAGCACGCCTGCCAGCCACCGCAGGACATTCAGCACGAACGTCTTGTTGTCCGGCGCGTCGGGGGCGTTGAAGCCCATCTTCTGACGCCGGGGGCCGCCGAGTTGCGCCGAGAACATCGCCGCCTCGCCGAACACCGCCACCCGACCCTTGCCGACCGGGATCGCCGCCCCCTGCAGTGCGCCGCCGATGTCGATCTGCCGGGTGTCGGCGTCAAACACCCAGGCGACTTTCGGCTCGTCGCTGACATAGCCCTGAGGGAAGACGATCAACGGCCGGGCCCCGGCGGTCGCCCTGAAAGCCGATCCCGTGAAGGTCCGCAGCCGCGCCACCCGCTCCTCCGCGGACCGACCCCGTGTGACGACATCGTCCTTCAGCGTTCCGTCCGCGAGGGTGAAGATGTCCGGCCCGCCCGGGACGGCGCGCCGGGCGAATCCGTTGGACCAGGTTACGCCAAAGGCGGCGCCCAGGTCGGTGGCCGCGCCGGCGAAAGGCATGTGGTCGGCGATCAGCAGCAGCGAACCGCCCTGTTCGACCCAGGCCTTCACCGCCGCAATCTCTGCTGGCGTGAAGGCCGACGGCGTAGGCAGCTTCCAGCCGTCGTCACCGTCGTTGACCGCATTGAGCGCGTTGGACACCACCAGAATATCGACGTCGCGCAGGTCTTCGGCCGTGAAAGCGGATGTCCGTCCCTCGACGCGGAAGCCGTCCCGCCTGAGCAGGGCGGCGAATGGCGCGAACCGCCCGTCGACGGTGTGGAAGTTGTGGTGCCCCCCGTCGATGACCACCCTGGGGCCTGCGTCTGCCCCCCAGGCGGGTCTGGCGACCGTGAGGTCAACATCGGGATCAGCGACCTGCTGCGCCACGGCGGGTGCGGTCAGCAGCAGTCCCAGCGCGAGGGCGGCGAACGTGATGATCATCCTGCGCATGGCGGGCTCCGTGAAGACCCGCGAGCAAACGCGAAAAGGGCCGTGGCGGACAAGCCGGCCACGGCCCTTGAAAGATTAATTCGCTGTTAGACGGCTATTTGGCCGGAGGGGTCGCGGGGCCCGGAACAGTGGGCGAGGCGCCCGCGGTGGTCGGAGCAGCGCCCGGGACCGCAGCGCCAGCCGGGGCCGC
>CAZISF010000149.1:6133-7591 GCA_964541915.1 uncultured Caulobacter sp. | reverse complement strand
GTGTCCAAGATCCTCAACATGGCTCTGATGGCGGCGTACGACCAGCCGCTCGAGCCCGCGGCGGAGTAGGGCCATGGCTTCATGATGAGCAGCGCCGTGACGAGAAACATCCTCCAAGCCTGACGCCCGCCCCTTCGCCGGGGTGGCGCGCGCCACTCCATTTTCCGCGAAGGGACATCCCATGACGCGCGTATCCGACGCCGCGATCGGCGTTGATTTCGGCACGACCAACACGGTCGTCGCCTTCGACCAGGGCGGGGGCCAGGCGGGCCTCGCCGGCTTCAATCATGACGGCCAGCCGTTCAACGCCTTCCGCTCGGCCCTGAGTTTCCACGCACCCTACGACGACCCGGCCGGCCGCGTGGTCGAGGCCGGGCCGTGGGCGATCGACGCCTATGTCGAGGAGCCGCTGGAGACGCGGTTCATCCAGTCGTTCAAGAGCTACGCCGCCTCGACCCTGTTCACCGACACCGAGATCCTGCGGCGGCGGTTCACCTTCGAGGACCTGCTGAGCGCCTTCCTGCTGAAGGTGCGCGAGCATGGCGGCGCCGATCTGGCTGACCTGCCCAAACGGGTGATCGTCGGGCGGCCGGTGGCGTTCGCGGGGTTGCGCCCTGACCCGGCCCTGGCCCTGACGCGCTACGAGACGGCGTTCAAACGGCTGGGGTTTGAGGACATCCGCTACGTCTACGAGCCGGTCGCGGCGGCCTTCTTCTTCGCCAGGCGGCTGGAGGGCGACGCCACGGTGCTGGTCGGCGACTTCGGCGGGGGCACCAGCGACTTCTCGCTGGTGCGCTTCAGCCACAGGAACGGTCGCGTGCGCTCGCAGGCGCTGTCCAACGCGGGGGTCGGCGTGGCCGGCGACGCCTTCGACTACCGGATCATCGACCATCTGGTGTCGCCGAAGCTGGGCAAGGGCAGCCTGTACAAGGCGTTCGACAACGTCCTGCCGATCCCCAACCGCTACTTCACCGCCTTCGCCCGCTGGGAGCAACTGGCGCTGCTGCGGGCCAGCCGGGACATGAAGGACATCCGCCGGCTGGTGCGCGATGCGGTCGAGCCGGAGAAGCTGGAGCGGCTGGTCGAGGTGCTCGACGACAACCACGGCTACCGCCTCTACCAGTCGGTCTCGCGGCTGAAGGAGGCGCTGTCGGGGGCCGAGGAGGCGGTGTTCAGCTTCAAGGGCGGGTCGGTGGAGATCGAGGGGCCGGTGAAGCGGTCGAGCTTCGATCGATGGATCCAGCCGGAGCTGACGGCCATCGAGGGCGCGGTGGATCAGGCGCTGGCGCGGGCCGGGCTGACCGAGGCGGGGGTGGACCGGGTGTTCCTCACCGGCGGGTCGAGCTTCGTGCCGGCCGTGCGCGGCATCTTTGAGCGGCGGTTCGGGGCGGGGAAACTGGAGAGCGGCGCCGAGCTGGTGTCGATCGCCACGGGCCTGGCGCTGCTGGGCGCGGAGGA
>CAZISF010000149.1:0-6033 GCA_964541915.1 uncultured Caulobacter sp. | reverse complement strand
CGCGCCCTCACGAACACCTCCGCGAACGCCAGGTTCGGGACCCAGCAGAGGAAGCTGATGGCGCGGTAGGTGTCGTCGTAGCCAAACGGGGAGAAGAAGGCGAAGGGCAGGTAGAGGCGCAGGGTCACCGCCGCGAAGGTCAGGGCGAAGCTGCGGATCATCCAGCGGCGGTGCTCGTCGAACCGGCGGTTCATGGCCGAGGTCCAGGCCTTCGTCGTGGTGTACAGCCACAGCACCGCCAGCAGGCCGAACCCCGCCGTCGACACCGGTCCGGTGGTCGCTCCCAGGGCCAGCACCAGGCCGGCGGCGCCCGCGATCAGGCAGGCCAGCACATAAGTCCGACCCATCCAGCGATGCAGGCGCGGGCGGCGGGCGCGGAAGCCTTTGAGAAACTGGAACGGCCCGATCGTCAGCGCGACCAGCGCGAACCCGGCATGGACCGTCAGGACGCCGTATTTCGTGAAAGCGTTGGCCATGATCCCCGGGGCCCCGCCCGGCGCGCCGGGAAACAGGTAGCGCACCGAGGCCAGGGCGATCAGCAGCGATCCGGCCAGCATGAACCAGAACGGCCAGCCCATCTTCGGGGCGGTGGGCGAGGCGGTGTTGACGGACATGGTCGGCTCCCCGGTGATTGAGCCCCGACCGTGCCACGGGCTTGCGCATACAAAAAATGCATAGTTTGTATCTCCGTCATGCGTGATGTGAATTTGTCCTCCATCGATCTGAACCTGCTGCCGCCGCTCGAGGCGCTGTTGCGGCGGCGCAATGTCACCCGGGCGGCGGCGGACGCGGGACTCAGCCAGCCGGCCATGAGCCGGGCGCTGGGGCGACTGCGCGATCTGCTGGGCGACCCGCTGCTGGTGCGGCAGGGCGGCGGGTTCATCCTCACGCCGTTCGCCGAGGGCCTTGTCCCGCAGCTGGCGACCGCGATGGAGGGCGTCCAGGGCCTGTTCAGCCGGCCCGCCTTTGATCCGCGCGACGAAACGCGGACCGTCCGCATGGTCGCGAGCGACATTCACACGGTGCTGCTGATCCCGCCGTTGATGGCCCGCCTGGCCGTGGCGGCGCCCGGCGTGACCCTGCGCATCGAGGCCTATAGCCCCGCGTTGCCGGATCGCGTTGCCCGCGGAGAGGTCGACCTGACCTTCGCCGTGACCGGCGCGCCGTTGCCGCCCGGAGCCGTCAGCACGCCGATCGGGCGGGACAGTCTGGCGCTGGCCATGCGGATGGGACATCCGGCCTCGACCGGACACCTGACGCTGGCAGGCTACGCGAGGCTCAGCCATATTGGGGTCAGCCTGTTTGGCGACAGCCAGTCGATGATCGATTCCGTCCTGGCCGCGGAAGGACTGGAGCGGCGCATCGCCCTGTCGACGCCCAGCTTTGTCGCCGCCCTCGCGGCGGTCGCGGCGGGGGACGGCGTCACGGCGGTGTCGCGGACCCTGGCGACACGCCTTGCGGTCCAGTTCGAACTCCACCTTGCCGACCCGCCCTTCTCCGGCGCGGACTACGAAATGACGCTCGTCTGGGCCAACCATCGGTCGAGCGACGCGCTTCTCGCCTGGGTGCGGGGCCAGATCTGTGAGGTCGCAGCGGAGGTGCTTGCCCCACTTTGACCGTCAGGGATTGCGAACGATCCACAGTCTCGGCAATGTGCCGACCGTTTCAGAAAACAACGCACCCGGGAGGCGCGACCGCCATGACCATCTCGCTCTATGACATCACCGTCGGCCAGTACCTGCAGATTGTCGACGCCGCCGCCGGCTTCCTCGAGCGCGGTCTGAAACACTGCACCGACGAGGGCGCCAACCCCGATGACCTGGTCGGCAAGCGCCTGACGGGCGACATGCTGCCGCTCGCGTTCCAGGTCACCTCGATCGCCCACCACTCCATCGGCGCCATCGAGGCGGTGAAGGCGGGTCTGTTCAAGGCCGTCGGCGGTCCGGCCATGCCCGAGACCTACGCCGGCCTGATCAAGATCATCGCCGACACCCAGGCCGCGCTGCGGGCCCTGACGCCGGAAGAGGTCAATGCCCTGGCCGGCAAGGACGTGACGTTTGAATTCGGCCCCACGAAGATGCCGTTCACCGCCGAGGGCTTCCTGCTGTCGTTCTCGCTGCCGAACTTCTACTTCCACGCCTCGACAGCCTACGACGTGCTGCGCGCCAACGGCGTGCCGCTCGGCAAGCGCTACTTCCTCGGCGCGCTGAAGCTGAAGAGCTAGCGGTCGATCAGGTCGCGTATCTTCGCGCCCAGCGACGCGATCACGAACGGCTTGGTGATCACTTCCATGCCGGCTTCGAGGAGGCCGTTGCCGATGGCGGCGTTCTCCGCGTAGCCGGTGATGAACAGGACCTTGAGGTCGGGCCGGGCCACCCGGGCGGCGTCGGCGACCTGCCGACCGTTCATGCCGCCCGGCAGGCCGACATCGGTGACCAGCAGGTCGATCCGGGTGTCGGACTGCAGGATCTGCAGTCCTTCCGGACCGTCTGCGGCCTCGAGGACGCGGTAGCCGTTCTCCTCGAGCACATCGACGATCAGCATGCGCACGACCGGTTCGTCGTCGACCACGAGAACGGTTTCGCCGTCCCCGGGGTCGATCCGGCCATCGTTGCGCGGGTCGTCCACGGCATCGGCCGATCCGGAGAAACGCGGGAGGTACAGGCACATCGTCGTGCCCTGGCCGAGCTCGGAATAGATGCGCACCTGTCCGCCGGACTGCCGGACGAAGCCGTAGATCATCGACAGGCCGAGCCCCGTGCCCTGACCGAGCGGCTTGGTGGTGAAGAAGGGGTCGAAGGCGCGGGCGACCACGTCGGGCGTCATGCCCGTTCCCGTGTCGGTGACGCACAGGGTGACGTACTGACCTGGCGGCAGTTCGCGTTCGCGGGCTGCGCGCTCGTCCAGCCACTTGTTGGCGGTCTCGATCGTCAGCCGCCCGCCCTCGGGGGCCATGGCGTCGCGGGCATTGATGCAGAGGTTCAGCAGCGCGTTCTCGAGCTGTGACGGGTCCACCTTCGTCACCCACAGCCCACCGGCGCCGACCACCTCGACCGTCACCGTCGGCCCCACCGTTCGCCGGATCAAATCCTCCATCCCGCCGATCAGCCGATTGGCGTCGAGCGGGCGGGGGTCCAGGGTCTGGCGGCGTGAGAAGGCCAGGAGCCGTTGCGTCAGCGCCGCCGCCCGGCGTGCGGCGCCCTGGGCCGCGCTGATATAGCGGTCGAGTCCGCTCAGCCGGCCCTCGGCCAGACGCGCTTCGATCAGCTCGAGGCTGCCGCTGATGCCGGCCAGCAGGTTGTTGAAGTCATGGGCGATGCCGCCGGTCAGCTGGCCGACCGCCTCCATCTTCTGCGCCTGGCGCAGGGCTTCCTGGGCGAGTTGCAGCTCCTGTTCGCGGGCCTTGTCCTCCGTAAGGTCGCGGCCAACGGCGATGAAGTTCACCCCGCCGGGTTCGGGCGCGACCGTCCAGCCGATCGGCTTCCAGGCGCCGTCACTGGCGAGAATCCGGTTCTCGAACCGCGTCGGCTGACCGGTTTCGCTCATCTGGCTCAGAGCGGCGACGACCGTCTCTACGTTGTCGGGGTGGATGATGTCGGCATAGGGATTGGTCAGCAGTTGCTGCTCACTCCAGCCGAGGGTCCGGGTCCAGGCCGGGTTCACGGCGGACAGGTTGCCGGCGTAGTCCGCGCGGCCCAGCATGTCCTCGGACAGCGTCCAGAGCTGGTCCCGTTCGGCCTGGGCGAGCTTTTCGACGGTGATGTCCCGCGCGCTGCAATAGACCTTGCCGTCGATCGGCACCGCGACCCAGGACAGCCAGCTCCAGCCGCCGTCCGCCCGGCAATAGCGGTTCTCGAACCGCAGGACGGGCTGGCCGCTGGTCACCGTCGCGAAGGCCGCGATACTGGCGTCGAGATCATCGGGATGGACGAAATCCAGGTAAGGCGTGCGGGTCATGTGGTCCGTCGACCAGCCCAGGGTGGCGACCCAGGCCGGATTGACCGCCTCGAACATGCCCGCCGGAGACATGATCGAGAGCAGGTCGGGGCTGACTTCCCATGTCCGCCCGCGTTCGCGCGTTCGTTCGAGCACCTCGCGCTCGAGATCGGCGTTGAGGCTGCGAAGCGTGGCCTCGCTTTCGCGCAGCGCGTTGGTGGCGCGGACAGCCTCACTGGTCTCCACCACGATCGCGATGACGCCGCCGGGACGGCCGTCCTCGGCGATGACCGGAGAGTAGTCGAGATTCATCCAGACCTGCTCGGGCTGGCCCGAACGATGGAGGGTCAGCTCCTGGTCCCGGTAGGCCAGCGTGCCGCCGGCGAGGCCAACCTTCATGACGTTGTCGTTGAAGTCGGCCACCTCGGGCCAGCCGTCCCGCACCTTGCTGCCCAGCAGGGCGGGATGACGTCCACCGGCGAAGATGGAGTAGGCGTCGTTGTAGATCATGATCCCGTCGACACCCCAGAGGAGCACGATGGGGACGGGCGAATGGAGCAGAAGGCCGACGGTCGTCCTGAGGCTTCCCGGCCAGTCGGGGATCGGCCCAAGGGAGGCTGACCAGTCATGGGCGCGAATGAGGTCGGCCATCTCGCCGCGACCCACGAGACCGTCGTGCTCCGGGACGTCGCGGGTCCTTTCGGTGATCATCCATGCCCCCGCTTTTCGCTGCGGGGCGTGCGTCAGATGACAGATCCCCGAAACCCGGAAAGCACAGAGCCGCCGATGGTTCCCGGCCGCCCCCGCGAAAGTGTCTTCAGGCGTCCGGCGTCCGCGCCGCGAACCAGGGGCGAAGGCGCGTCAGCGCCTCCTCGACCTCGGGGGTCGAGACCGCGAAGCTGATGCGGATGAACCGGCGGCCCTCGACAGGGTCGAAGTCCACGCCCGAGGCCACGGCCACGCCGGTGTCGCGCAGAAGGTCCATGGCGAAGGCCAGGCTGTCGTCGGTCAGGTGGGCGACGCTGGCGTAGATGTAGAACGCCCCGTCCGGCGGCGCGATGTCCGCCAGCCCCAGCGACGGCAGGGCCTCCAGCAGCAGGGCGCGGTTGCGACGGTACACCTCGACATGGCCCTCCAGCTCGTCGATCGCGTCCATGGCGGCGAGGCCCGCGTGCTGGCTGAGCGACGGCGCGGTCAGGAACAGGTTGCCGACATAGGCGCGGGCGCTGGTGACAAGGTCGCGCGGCGCAAGCAGCCAGCCGAGCCGCCAGGCGACCATGCTGAAATACTTGCTGAAGCTGTTGACCACCAGGGCGGTCGGCTCGACCTCGAGGATCGACCGGCAAGGGCCGATATAGCTGAGCCCGTGGTAGATCTCGTCGGAGACGATGCGTATGCCGCGGTCGCGACAGACCCGCGCGATGGCGGCCAGTTCGCCGGCTTCGATGATCGTCCCGGTGGGATTGGCCGGGCTGGCGAGGATCACCCCGGCCGGCGGCGGGTCCAGCGTCGCCAGGTGGGCGGCCGTCAGCTGGTAGCGGCTCTCCGGTCCGCAGGCGATCTCGACCGGGTCCATGCGCAGGGCCTTGAGGGTGTTGCGGTAGGCGACATAGCCCGGTCGGGCCAGCGCCACCCGGTCGCCGGGCGAGAAGGCCGACAGCAGCGCCAGCACCAGCGCCGGCGAGGCGCCGCAGGTCAGGATGATGCGGTCGGACTCGACGGTGACGCCGTACCGGTCCTGGTAGTGTTTCGCGATCCGCGCGCGCAGGGCCGGGCTCTCCCAGTAACCCATGCCGTCGGTGTCCAGCACATGGTGGGCCGCGGCGATGGCCGCCTTCGGGGCGCCGGTCGAGGGCTGGCCGAACTCCATGTGAATGATTGACCGGCCCTGCGCCTTGAGCTCATGGGCCAGGCGGCTGATGGCGATGGCGTGGAAGGGGTCGATCTGGGCGGTCATGGGGGTGGTCACAGCGTGGAATGGCGGGCAGTGCAAGGGGATGCTCCCCATCGGGGGAGCTGTCGGCGAAGCCGACTGAGGGGGTCGCCCGAAATCTGAGCGAACCCCCTCCGTCTCGCCTTCGGCGATCCACCTCCCCC
>CAZISF010000148.1:0-7612 GCA_964541915.1 uncultured Caulobacter sp. | reverse complement strand
CGGTGATCCTGTTCGACCCGATCTTCCAGGGCCTGGCGATCTCGCTGCTGTTCGGCCTGGCGTCATCGACGCTGCTGACCGTGCTGGTGATCCCGGCGATCTACGTGGTCCTGCGCGATGACCAGCCCGGGACCCCGACTGCGGCATAAGGACTTCTCCCGCCGAGCCCAAGAAACCTGACTTGCTCTTGCATGCATGTTTTCTACATTAGGAAGATGACCAGCACTCTCGCCAACCGACCGTCGGCAACCGAGCTTTCCGAGCTCGAAGACAGTGCGCACGCTGCTGCCCGCATGCTGAAGCTGCTGGCCAGCGAACAGCGGCTGCTTATTCTGTGCAAGCTGATCGAGGGCGAAAGTTCCGTAAGTGATCTCGCCGCGCATGTCGGGCTGGCTCAATCCGCGACGTCTCAGCATCTGGCGAAGATGCGAGCCGAAGGTCTCGTTGCGACGCGCCGGGAAGCCCAGACAATCTACTACCGTCTCGACGATCCTGCCGCGATCCGCATGCTCGATACGCTGTGCGAGATCTACAGGCGGCCAGACAAGGGCTGACGGTCTAGGACGTCCCCTCGCCCACCGCACCGGCGTCGCTCAATCTTGACCTGATCACGGAGCCGGCCGCGAGAGTGCGGCTGACAGGACATCGGTCGGCAATATCAAGCAACCGGAAACGCTCTTCGTTGGACAGCTCGCCCGAAAGGTTGATCTCGCGTTCGAAAACGTCCTTGGCCGCTCCATCCGCAAGGCGGGCGACGTGGCGGACGGTAACCTCGGCCTTGAGCAGCGGCCACCGCTTCCGATTGGCATAGAGCCGCACGGTCATCGTCGTGCAGGCGCCCAGCCCCGCGAGGAGAAACTCGTAGGGATCCGGCCCTTGTCCAAGGCCGCCGACTGAAGCCGGCTCATCAGCGATGAGACGATGCGGGCCGATGGTGACGGCGTTGCCGAAGAGGCCGACGCCTGTTTCGGACACAACAACGACCCGCTCGTGACGCGCGCCTGTCTCAGACATCATCCTCGCCGTTGTCACCGGCATCGAGCGCATGAAACTCATGCCACATGCCGTTGAGAATGCCGAAAGCGACGGCGAGGCCCAGACCGAGGACCCACGTAAAATACCACATGGTCTGTCTCCTGCTCAGTAGAGGTCGGGATTGGTCGAGAGGGCGGCGGTGGTGGAACGACCCCACATCACCTTGAACGCCCAGGCGGTGTAGGCCAGCACGATGGGCAGGAAGACGACGGTGACGATCAGCATGATGAACAGGGTCATGTGGCTGGAGGACGCGTTCCAGACCGTCAGGCTCGACCTGGGGTCAATGCTGCTCGGCAGGATGAACGGGAACATCGAAAGGCCGACCGTCGAGATGATCCCCACGGCGGACAGTGAGGACCCGAGGAAGGCCGGAGCCTCGCGACCCGACCGGATGCCCACGAGCGCCAACGCGGCGCCCGCGAAGCCCAGAACAGGGGCGGCCCACATCCAGGGGTAGGCGGCGAAGTTCGCCAGCCAGGCGCCCGCCGCATGGACTGCCTCCGCGCGCAACGGATTGGAAGGTCCGGCCGGGTCGACAACGCCCTCGAGCCGGTACCCCATCCCGCTGAAGGCGACGAAGGCGAAGCCAGCGGCGAACAGGACGATCGAGGCGACGGCGGCGACCGTGCCGAAGCGACGCGCCCGATCACGCACGACGCCCAACTCGGCCTTCATGGTCAGCCAGGCGGCGCCATGGGTCACCAGCATCGCTACCGAGAGCAGGCCGCACACCAGAGTGAAGGGCGTGAAGAGGCCGAAGAACGTGCCCTCGTAGAACGCCCTCAGATCGCTATCGAGCCGGAAGGGAATGCCCTGAAGCACGTTGCCGACCGCGACGCCGAACACCAGCGTCGGCGCGAACCCGCCGACGAACAGGGCCCAGTCCCAGACGGAGCGCCAGATCGGCGACGGCCGCTTGGACCTGTACTTGAACCCGACCGGTCGAAGGATCAGGGCCGCCAGGACGGCGAACATGGCCAGATAGAAGCCGGAGAAGCTGACCGCGTAGACGAACGGCCAGGCGGCGAAAATGGCCCCGCCCCCGAGAATGAACCAGACCTGGTTGCCTTCCCAGGTGGCGCCGATGGTGTTGATCACCATGCGGCGTTCGCCATCGCTTCTGGCGACGAACGGCAGCAGGGCGGCGACACCGAGATCAAAGCCGTCGGCCACGGCGAAACCGATCAGCAGGACGCCCATCAGGGCCCACCAGATGACCCGCAGCGTCGGGTAGTCGAGAGGAAGTTCCATCTGCAGGGGTCCTTATTCGGCCGGGGTCAGGCGGAGCGAGTCCGCCGCAGGCGCCGGATGATCGTGGTGCGCATAGGGTCCACGGCGAATGGTGCGGACCATCAGGCCCACCTCGACCACCGCCAAGGCGCCATAGATGACCGTGAAGCCGATGATCGTTGTCCAGATCTGGCCGGCCGTGAGGCTTGATGCGCCGAGGAAGGTCGGCAGCACCCCTTCAACCGCCCAGGGCTGCCGACCGAGCTCGGCGAGCACCCAGCCTGCCTCCGCGGCGATCCAGGGCAGCGGCATGATCAAGACAGCCGTCCGGAGGAGCCACTTCGTATCGCACCGGCGGAGCGTGACCATGACGAAGGCCGCGCCGAACACTGCGATCATCAGGAAACCGATCCCGGCCATGGCGCGGAAGGCCCAGAACATCACCGGCACATTCGGAACCGTGTCCCAGGCCGCCTTCTGAATCGTCGCGCGATCCGCGGTCCGGGGGTCGGCGACATAACGTTTGAGCAGGAGGCCGTAGCCAAGGTCCTTGCGATGGGCTTCGAAGTCGCCGCGCGCGGCTACATCGGTCGGTGCGACCTTCAGACGCTCCAGGGCGTCATAGGCCTTCACGCCGCTCTCAACCCGGGTCTCCGCGACAGCCACCAGCGACAGGATGCCCTGGACAGGCTTGTCGATGCTGCGCGTGGCGATCAGGCCAAGAACGTAGGGGATCTTGATTTCGGCATGGGTCGTGCGGGCCTGCAGATCGGGAATGCCGAAGGCCGTCAGGCCGGCGGGAGCCGGTTCCGTCTCCCACATGGCCTCAAGCGCCGCGAGCTTCATTTTCTGGTTGTCGGTCAGGGCGTAGCCGCTCTCGTCGCCCAGAACGACCACGGAGAGCGAGGACGCCAGGCCGAACGCCGCGGCGACCGCGAAGGATCGCTTGGCGACCCTTGGCCATTTGCCCCACAGCAGCATCAACGCCGACACGCCGAGCACGAAGGCGGAAGCCGTCACGTAGCCGGCGCTGACCGTGTGCACGAACTTTGCCTGCGCCACCGGATTGAACAGGACTTCCTGGAAGTTGGTGACCTCCATCCGCATGGTGTCCGGATTGAATGCGGCGCCGACCGGGTTCTGCATCCAGCCGTTGGCGATGAGGATCCATAGCGCGGAGAGATTTGAGCCCAGCGCCACCATGAAGGTCACGAAGAGATGCCCCTGTCGGGACAGCTTCTCCCAGCCGAAGAACATCAGTCCAACGAACGTAGCCTCCAGGAAGAAGGCCATGAGCCCTTCGATCGCCAGAGGCGCGCCGAAGATGTCGCCTACATAGTGGGAATAGTAGGACCAGTTGGTCCCGAACTCGAATTCCATGGTCAGGCCGGTCGCGACCCCGAGGACGAAATTGATCCCGAACAGGGTCGCCCAGAAGCGGGTGATCGTTCGCCAGATCGGGCGCCCCGTCATCACATAGATGCTCTCCATGATGACCAGCAGGAACGACAGTCCCAGCGTGAGCGGGACGAACAAAAAGTGGTACATCGCCGTCAGGGCGAACTGCAGCCGAGAGAGCTCGACAACACCCAGTTCCATGACTCATTTCCCTCGTTTGGCCGCACTCAACACCCGGGTGGATGCGATTACAATATTTTTATATGCTAAAATGCGCATTTATGCATTCTTTGCCTGATGACCCCACCTGACGCGGCGTCCGGCCGATCCCTTCTTCGATCATCAGGGCGTGCGGCGCATGCACCCACCGGGCCTCTGTCGGCCTTGGTATTTCTCAACGCTGCGGGCGCGGGCGGCTTTGCCTGGTCCTTGACCAGCCTCATCACCGCCGGCCCCTCGCTGACGTTTCTCTTAGCGATGTGCGGCGCACTGGTTGTGCGGGCGGGCGCGTCATGGGGCGCTGCGAGAGTCGCCGCCCGACACGCCCGCAGGGTCAAGTCCGGCATCCGTCGCCGGATCCTGCGCCTGGTGCTCGATCGGCAGAGGGGTGACATGCGGTCGATCGGCGAAGCCGGCGCGTCCGCCGTCGACGAGGTCGAAGCCCTCGACGGATACTTCGGTCAGTTTCAGCCCGCACAGCTGGACGCCCGCGTAGGCCCGGCCGTCATCCTCGTGGCCGTCGCCCTGGCCAGCCCGGTTTCAGCGCTGATCCTGGTGATGACCCTGGTCCCACTGGTGGCGATCATGGCACTGGCCGGCGGCGCGGCCGGCGTGGAAGCCGCCCGTCAGTTTGATGCCCTGGCCCGGCTCTCAGGGCATTTCGTCGACAGGATCCGGGCGCTGCCCGTCATCCTCGCCTTCGAGGCGGAGGACCGGGAGACGGCGATCGTCGGCGCGGCCGCCTCCGATGTCAGCGACCGGACCATGGTCGTCCTGAGGATCGCGTTCATCTCCACGGCCTCCCTTGAGTTCTTCGCCGCGCTCGCCGTCGCCCTGGTCGCGGTCTACGCCGGCTTCTCCCTGCTCGGGCTGCTGCCCTTTCCGGCGCCGGAAAAGCTGGACTTCGCCCGGGCGTTCTTCGCGCTCTCCCTGGCGCCGGAGTTCTACGCGCCGCTTCGCGGACTGGCGGCGGCCTATCACGAGAAACAGGTGGGAGAGGCCGCGGCCCTCAGACTGGCGCCTCTGCTGTCGCGCGGGTCGACAAGAGCAGTCGCGACTATCCGTCTCGAGGCGGCTCCCGACGTCGTCCTCGAAGGAGTCGTCCTGAGCCTTGGCGACCGGACCATCGGGCCGGTCGGCGCCAGGGTCGCGCCCGGCAGTCTCACGGTCCTCGCCGGGCCGCCCGGGTCCGGCAAGACATCGATGCTGGCGGCCATCATGGGCGTACTCCCGCTCTCGGAAGGCTCCATTGAGATCGCCGGTCGACGGCAGGGGGAGATTGCGATCAACGATGTCGCCTGGGCGGGCCAGGCTCCTGCCTTCCTGCCGGGTACCCTGCTGGAAAACCTCATGGCGGCGGACGCCGGCGTGACCCCGGACCAGGCCATGACGATGGCGCGAATCGTCGGCCTCTCCGCCGCCCTGGCGCGCCGGGAGAACGGCGCCGCCGTCCTGCTGGATGAGCGGGGATCAGGTCTGTCGGGCGGCGAACGACGGCGGCTGGCGCTGGCGCGAGCCCTGCTCAAACCAACGCGTCTCCTTCTGCTGGATGAGCCAACCGCCGATCTCGACGCGGCAGCCGAGGCCGACATCATGGCCCTGGTTCGATCGGCCGCGCAGACCCGGACCGTCATTGTCGCCACCCATTCGGAAGCCCTGATCGCCGGCGCCGATCAGGTGGTGAGGCTTTCATGACCCGCGCCTCCCCCATCCTGATGTTCCTGCGGGTACAGGTGCGTCGGCGGCGCGCCGACCTCGTCCTTGCGGCCTTCGGCGGCGGCGCGACGGCCGCGGCGACGACCCTGCTGCTGGGCCTCTCCGGCTGGTTCCTTGCGGGCGCGGCGCTTGCCGGCGCCGGCGGGCCGGTTCTCGTTCAAGCCTTCAACTACCTTCTCCCCAGCGCCGGACTGCGAGGCCTCGCCATCGCCCGGACGGCTGGGCGTTACACCGAGCGGCTCTTTGGCCATCAGGCCGCCTTCAGGGCGCTGGCGGCGCTTCGACCGGCGCTGTTTGCGGGCATCGCGGCCAGTCCGCCGGACCAGGCCCTGAGCCTGTCGTCCGGAGAAGCCTCGGCGCGCCTGGTGCAGGACGTGAACGCCATTGAGACGATGTTCATCCGCCGCTCCGCGCCCTGGGCGGCGGCGGCGGCGGCGGGCGCGGCGGCCGGAGTCATCGCGCTGGCGTCGCCCTGGTCGTCCCTGATGTTCCTCCTCGGCCTGACCGCCCAGATCGGCGCTTCGCATCGTCTGGCCCGTCGCCTCACCTCGGAGCCAGGCCGCGACGGGCTCAGAGCGGTCGGGAGGCTGAAGGATGGCTTGAACGCCTATCTTGGCGCCGCCGCCGAGCTGCGCTGCTTTTCGCTGACCGACCGAGCCGTTGACGCCCTGATGGCGCATGACGCCGATCTTGGCGATGCCCATGTGAGACGCAACGACGCCGAGGCGATGATGGCCCTGGTTCAGGCGGCGCTGGGCGGGCTTACCCTCGCCCTCGTTGCAGGACTTTCGGCCCAGGCGCCGATGCCGCTGATCGCCCTGGCTATCCTTGCGGCGCTCGCCGGCCAGGAAGGCGTATCGGGCCTGATCCGCGGAGCGCAGCAGGCCGGCGTTCTGGAGGAAGCCGTCAAGCGACTGGACGGAGTCACCTCTGCGGCGCCGGTGGCCGCGGATCCTCCCGACCTCGAGGCCACACTGCATCTCGACGGTCATGTCCTGTCGGCAGGTGCGCGGGTCGCACTCACCGGGCCGTCGGGTTGCGGCAAGACCCGCACGCTTGAAGCCCTTCTGGGTCTTCGCGCACCCCCGCATGGCAGGTTCTCGGTGAGCGAGACCGCGCTTGAGGATCGCCCGGTCGGATGGGCGAGGCGGCTGTTTGCCTACGCGCCTCAGGATGCCCGCCTGTTGACCGGAACCATCGCCGAGAATCTGCGCCTCGGTGCGCCGGAAGCTGACGAACCCGCCATGTGGGCCGCCCTGCGAGATGCTTGCCTGGAAGGTCGTATCAGGTCGCTGCCCCATGGCCTGCAAACCTGGATCGGCGATGCTGGCGACCACCTTTCCGGCGGAGAGCGAAAACGTCTGTCGCTGGCGCGCGCCTACCTTCGCCCTGCCCCGTGGCTGCTGCTCGATGAGCCGACTGAAGGCCTTGATCAGGCTACCGAAGCGGCGCTGGTGTCGGCCTTGGGCAAACGCCTGGACCGTTCCGGACAGGGGCTGATCCTGGTCAGCCACCGGGTGACGCCGTTGACCCTCTGCGGGCCCCGGATCGATGTATCCGGCCGCCTATAGGCCCAGCGACCGCCAGGCCACATAGGCGGCGACCAGCAGCACCAGGCCCGCGAACAGCCGGCGCGCCAGCAGCGCCCGACCGGCAAGAACGCCCGCGCCTTTCAACCCGACCCAGCCGCCCGCCGCGCCACCGAGGATGAACAGGCCCGCCACCGGCCAGTCGACCAGCCCGGACAAGGCGTAGTTGCTCGAGGTCGCCGCGCCGAACAGGGCCACCGACAGCAGGGAGGAAGCTGCCGCGTTGGCGAGCGTCATGCCCGTCGCCGCCATAAGGCCTGGCACGATCAGAAACCCCCCGCCGATGCCGAAGAAGCCGGCCGCCAGTCCGGTCAGAAGGCCGAGCGGCGCAAGCTTCAGGGTCAGCTGCCAGGTAATGTGGACGGCGGGGTCGCCCTCGCTCTTCGGCCGGCGCAGCATCGACAGGGCGATCGCCGCCATGG
>CAZISF010000147.1:0-7715 GCA_964541915.1 uncultured Caulobacter sp. | reverse complement strand
GCCGGCATGAAGGACTCCAAGGTGATCGTCGCGATCAACAAGGACGCCGACGCGCCGATCTTCCAGGTCGCCGACTACGGCCTCGTGGCGGACTACAAGACCGCCGTGCCGGAACTGATGGCCGCGCTGGGCTAACCCCCCTCGCGCCAGCGAATATGGAAAGGCCCGGCGTCATGCGCCGGGCCTTTTTCTTTGGCGTCGATCCTGAAAGCCGGGGGCGGGCGTCCAGGCCCGCCCCCGGTAGTCACCGGGCGGCGGCCGAGGCTCCGGCCGCCGTGCCGCCCAGGGCAAAGGTCACGCTGCGCCCGCGCAACTCCTCGGGCGGCGCGGTCAGCTTCAGACCACGAAGGGCGCGGCGGGCTGCGTCGTCGTACTCGGGGGAGCCGCTCGAGTGCACGATCCGCAGATTGTAGGTGCGGGGCTCGGTGGTGGCGTTCAGCTTCACGACGATGCTGCGACCTGCGTCCGGCGCATCATCGGCGGCCAGGCGGGCTTCCAGCGAAGCGCGGGCGTCGGTCAGCCATTGGTCGCCGGCGGGCGAGGCATGGGCGATGGTCAGTGTCGCAACGGACAGCAGGGCGCCGGCCGCGAGCGCGATAAGCTCGGTCTTCATGGTCTTGTCTCTCGGGTTTCGGTTGGGAGGAAGCGGCGTCGCAACCTGAATTTGGGCGTCCCGGGCGCTTGTTACGAACGATACCTTTTGCTCGGGCTTGTGAGATCCGCTAACAACGCTTCATGAGCCGTCTGCCGCCGTTCATCGCTCTTCGCGCCCTTGAGGCGGCCGCGCGTCACCGCAGCTACAGCCGCGCCGCCGATGAACTGGCGGTGACCCACGGCGCCGTCAGCCAGCAGATACGGCGCCTGGAGGAGACGTTCGGGACCCGCCTGTTCATTCGTCGCGGAAACCTCATGGAGCCGACCCCGGCCGCCGCCGCGCTGGCCGCCAGGGTGGCCGAGGCCGTCGGCATCCTGCACGACGGGGTCGCGACCCTGACCGATGACGCCTGCTGCGGTCCCCTGGTGCTGAGCACCGTGCCGGCGTTCGCGGGGCGGTGGCTCGCACCGCGCCTCGGCCGCCTGCCTCCGGCCGTGGGCGATATCCAGATGCAGGTCGACGCCCGCATGGCCAACCTGGTCTCTGATGGCGTCGACGCCGCGCTTCGCATGGGCGTCGGGCCCTGGCCGGACCTGTCGTCGGCGCCGCTGTTTCCTGAGACCCTGTTCCCCGTCTGCAGTCCAGACTTTCTGGCGCGGTATGCGATCCGCGACCCTGCGGATCTGCGCCGGGTTCCGTTGCTGCGCCACACGGTCTGGCGGTGGAGTCTGTGGTTCCAGCTCATGCGGCTTGAGGCCCCCGAGGACGCAGGTGGTCTGATCTTCGACGACTCGGCCCTGCTGATCGAGGCGGCGACACAGGGGCTGGGCGTCGCGCTGGCCCGCGGGGGGCTGGTCAAGGAGGACCTGTTGTCCGGCCGCCTCGTCCGCCCGGTCGCCGGCGAGGTCGGGATCGAGGGCGGCTATCACTTCGTCTGGCGGGCGGACAGCGCCAAGCTGCCGCGCATTCTGGCGCTGCGGGACTGGCTTCTGGCCGAGGCCGCGGCGCTCAACGCGCCGGCCTGACCCGCTGTTGCGCTGCATCGCAGCAAAGGCCTTGGCGGCTGTTAGGACTCTCGTGCTAGAAAGCCGCCACAAGAGTTGCGGCGTGGACCTCCCCAAAAGTCACCGCGCCGCCGTCAAGGGCGAAACTTCATGGCGGTTATCAGGTCGGTCGGCGTCATCGGCGCGGGCCAGATGGGATCGGGCATCGCGCACGTCAGCGCGCTCGCCGGTTACGACGTCTTCCTCAATGACCTGGACAGCGACCGGATTACCGCCGGGCTAAACCAGATCGAACACAACATGGCCCGTCAGGTCGGCCGCGGGCTGATCGACGATGCAGCCATGAAAGCGGCGCTCGCCCGCATCAAGCCGGCTTCGATCGAAGCGGTGGCGGGCGCGGACATCGCTATCGAGGCGGCGACCGAGAACGAAGAGACCAAGAAGGCCATCTTCCGCTCGCTGCTGCCGCACCTGGGCCCCAACACCCTGCTGGCGTCGAACACCTCGTCGATCTCGATCACGCGGCTGGCCTCGACGACCGACCGGCCCGAGCGGTTCATCGGCCTGCATTTCATGAACCCCGTCCCGCTGATGAAGCTGGTCGAGGTGATCCGCGGCATCGCCACCGACATCGCCACCTACGAGACGGCCGTGACCTTCGCCCAGTCGCTGGGCAAGACGACGACCAACGCCGAGGACTTCCCCGCCTTCATCGTCAACCGCGTTCTGGTGCCGATGATCAACGAGGCGATCTACACGCTGTACGAGGGCGTCGGGACCGTCGACTCGATCGATACGGCGATGAAGCTGGGCGCCAACCACCCGATGGGCCCGCTTGAGCTGGGCGACTTCATCGGCCTCGACACGGTGCTGTCGATCATGAACGTGCTGCACGAGGGCCTGGCGGACAGCAAGTACCGCCCCTGCCCGTTGCTGGTGAAGTACGTCGAGGCCGGCTGGCTGGGCAAGAAGGTCGGACGCGGCTTCTACGATTACCGCGGCGACGTGCCGGTTCCGACGCGCTAGAGCGTCAACCCCAGCCCAGCGCCACCGCGCCCCAGTAGGTCGCCAGCGAGGCCGCGTAGGCCAGGGCGAACATGTAGCTGAACATCACCGTCGGCCAGAGCCAGCCATTGGTCTCGCGCTTGACCACGCCCAGGGTCGCCACGCACTGCGGCGCGAAGACGTACCAGGCGAGGAACGACAGGCCGGTGGCCAGACTCCACTGGGTATGAAGAATCGAGGCGAGCGTCGCCTGCCCCGCGCCATCTGCGGCCCCGACCGCATAGACCGTCCCCAGCGCCGCCACCGCGACTTCGCGGGCGGCCATGCCGGGCACCAGGGCCACGGTCATCTGCCAGTTGAAGCCGATCGGGGCGAGAAGCGGCTGGATGAAATGGCCGATCATGCCGGCGAAGCTGTAGTCGATGGCCGGGCCGGTCGCGCCCTCGGGCGGGTAGGGGAAGGTCGACAGCACCCAGACCAGCACCATCAGCGGCAGGATGATCCGGCCCGCCCGGTTGATGAAGATCATCGCCCGCTGCCACAGATTGCGTAGGACGTTTTCCGGGTCAGGCCAGCGGTAGGTCGGCAGCTCCATCATGAAGGGCTCGGACGCGCTCCGCCAGAACAGGGTCCGGATCACGGTCGCCACGAGCAGCCCGGACAGGATGCCGGCGGCGTAGAGGCCGAACATCACCAGCCCCTGCAGGTTCAGGAAGCCCCAGACCGTCGTGCGGGGGATCAGGGCCCCGATGATGAGGGTGTAGACCGGGATCCGCGCCGAACAGGTCATCAGCGGCGCGATCAGGATCGTCGTCAGCCGGTCGTGCTTCTGGTCGATCACCCGCGCGGCCATGACGCCCGGAATGGCGCAGGCGTGGCTCGACAACAGCGGGATGAAGGCCCGGCCGTGCAGGCCCGCCGCGCCCATGATGCGGTCCATCAGGAAGGCTGCCCGGGCCATGTAGCCGCTGTCTTCCAGCAGCAGGATGAAGAAGAAGACGGTGAGGATCTGCGGCAGGAAGACCAGCACGCTGCCGACACCGGCAATCAGGCCGTCGACCAGCAGACTGCGCAGAAGGCCCTCCGGCGTCACCGTCGCGACGAGGCCGCCAAGGGCGGTGAAGCCGGCCTCGATCAGATCCGCTACAGGTGTCGCCCAGGCGAACACGGCCTGGAACATCACGAACATGACCGCCGACAGGATCAGCAGGCCCCCCACGGGGTGCAGCAGAACGCTGTCGATCCGGCTGGTCCAGGTGTCCGGTCGCTCGGGCGGTCGAACATAGATCTTCAGGATCCGCTGGGCTTCGGCATGGGCGTGCCGGATCTCGGCGGCCGAAGGTTCGTGCCAGATATTGTCGCCCACCGGCACGGTGTCGGCGAGCGCTTCGGCCCGGGCGACCAGGTCCTCGATGCCGCGCTTGCGCGTGGCGACCGTGGTGACGATCGGGGCGCCGATCTCGCGCGCCAGACCCTCCAGGTCGATGCGCAGGCCCTGACGCTGGGCGATATCGAACATGTTGAGCGCCAGCACGAACGGCCGGCCGACCTGCTTCAGTTCGAGGGCAAGCCGCAGCACCAGCCGCAGGTTGGTGGCGTCGGCGACGCAGACGATCACGTCCGGCGGCGTCTCGCCGGTCAGGCGGCCGAGCACCGCGTCTCGGGTCACCGCCTCGTCCGGACTGCGCGCGCGCAGGGAGTAGGTGCCCGGCAGGTCGATCACGTTGATGATCCGGCCAGAGGGCGATGTGAGCACGCCCTCCTTCCGCTCGACGGTAACGCCCGCGTAGTTGGCAACCTTCTGACGGCTGCCCGTCAGGGCGTTGAACAGGGCGGTCTTGCCCGTGTTGGGGTTGCCCACCAGCGCCATGCGCGTCGGGGCGAGGGCCGTGTCGGTCAAGCGTCGGCCTTCGGATCGAAGCGGATCTGGATGGCGGCGGCCTCGCGACGGCGGATCGCCACGCGCATGTCATCGAGCCGGACGGCGATCGGATCGCGGCCGAACAGGCCTTCCTGCAGCACCTCGATGGTCGCGCCCTCGACGAACCCGAGTTCCAGCAGGCGGCGCTCCAGTTCGGCGGCGGGCAGGGCGCCTTCGAAGGCCGAGACCCGGGCGATCACGCCCCGGTCGCCGACCGAAGCGGCGCTGAGCGCGCCGAGATTTATGATCTCGGCCTCGATCGCGATGTGCCCGGCGCCAGCGGCCGGCGGTTCGAGGATGGCGGCGTCAGTCATGGCAATCCCGAAGGTCATTGCGAATGATTATCATTTCGGACGCACGGTGTCGATTCCGCAAAATCCGGTGCGGTCGAGAGTGCGGCGTTAATATCTTGGACACCATGATCTATCGCATCGGATACTCCGGACGATTCGTGCAGGCGAAACGATGCGACGGCTTACCCTTGCGCTGCTGAGCGGCGCCTATCTTTCACTGTCCTTGATCGTCGCTATCGGCCTCTGGCGGAGCAGCGGCCAATGGAGTGCGGGCATCGCGGCCCTCGTCGGCAGTCTGGCTCTGGCCTTTGCCTTCCATGGACTCATCGAGGGCGCGATCAACAGCGTCCGGCTGAAAGACGACCTTTCCAATATCCGCGAAGCTCACCTGATCATCGCCCGCCAACTGGAGCGGATCGACGCGCGCCTGAACGAGGTCGTGGACACGGTCACCACCGACGCCCTGCGCCGGTCGGAGGCGCTGACCAGCGAGGTGCACTCGCTCGAGGACGCCGTCCAGAAGATGGCCGAGAAGATGGAGGCGCAGCTGTCGAGCCGCGTCGCCGCCGCCGGTCCCAACGCGCTCGGCCGCGGCCCGCAGTCGGCTGCTTTGCTGGACACCGTGAAGGACGCCCTGGCCGGCAACCGCGTGGACCTCTACCTGCAGCCGGTCGTCTCGCTGCCGCAGCGCCGCACCGTCTTCTACGAAAGCTTCTCGCGTCTGCGCGACGAGACCGGCCGGGTGATGATGCCCGCCGAGTATCTGTCGGTGGCCGAGCCCGAGGGTCTGGTCGCGGCGATCGACAACCTGTTGCTGTTCCGCTGCGTGCAGATTGTTCGTCGTCTGGCCAAGCAGGACCGCAAGGTCGGCATCTTCTGCAACATCTCGCTGGCCAGCCTGTCGGACGAGCAGTTCTTCCCGCAGTTCCTCGACTTCCTGTCGGCCAACAAGGACATGGCCGGCGCCCTGATCTTCGAACTGGGCCAGGCGGCGTTCGAACGCCGCGGCGCGGTCGAGGCCCGTCACATGGCGCGGCTGGCCGATCTCGGATTCCGCTTCAGTCTCGACAAGGTCACCGACCTCGACCTCGACTTCCAGGACCTGGCCCGCTCGGACATCAAGTTCATCAAGATCGGCGCCCAGATGCTGCTCGACCAGCTCGAGGAGAGCGAAGGCCGCCTCGTCATCCGCTCGCTGCCCGATCTGCACGCCAACGACTTCGCCCGCCTGACGCGCCGCTACGGCGTCGAGGTGATCATCGAGAAGGTCGAGAGCGAGCGGCAGATCGTCGACATCCTCGAGCTCGACATGGCGTTCGGCCAGGGCCACCTGTTCGGCGAGCCCCGGGCCATCCGCGACGCCATTCTGGCTGAGGCTGATCCGCCCGCCGACTTCATGCGCACCAGCCTGCGCCGCGCGTCCGGCTGGTAGCTGCGTGGTTCGAGAAGCGATCCCGAGGGATCGCTCCTCACCATGACGGATACCTTTGAAGCCGGCCTCTGTTCGTCATCCTGAGGAGCGAGCCTCAAGCGAGCGTCTCGAACCACGCATCATTGACCCGGCGCGGTCGGTTCGTTAGCCGGAACCCCATGACTGCTTTGCCTTCCGGCCTCGCCGACCTCGCCAACGATTATGACGTCCTGCTCAGCGATGTCTGGGGGGTGATCCACAACGGTCGTGAGAGTTTCGCCGAGGCCTGCGCCGCCCTGGCGCGGTTCCGGGCTGAGCGTGGACCCGTGGTGCTGATCTCCAACTCGCCGCGTCCGGCGCATGACGTGATCCCCCAGCTGGACGCGCTCGGCGTGCCGCGCGAGGCCTGGAGCACCCTGGTGACCTCCGGAGACGCCACCCGCCTGCTGCTGGCCCAGCGCGCGCCGGGGCCGGCCTGGGTCATCGGACCGGAGCGGGACAACACCCTGTACGAAGGCCTCGGCCTGACCTGGGCTGAGCCGCACGAAGCCGCCTTCATCACCTGCACCGGGCCCTTCGATGACGAGGTCGAGACGCCCGAGGACTATCGCGAACGGTTCGTCGGCCCGGCCGCCCGGGGCCTGGCGATGATCTGCGCCAACCCCGACCGGGTCGTCCAGCGGGGCAGCAAGCTGATCTACTGCGGCGGCGCCCTGGCGGACCTCTACAAGGACATGGGCGGCGAGGTTCTGATGGCAGGCAAACCCTACGCGCCGATCTACGAGCTGAGCCTCGCCGAAGCGGCCCGTCTGCTGGGCCGCGACGTCGACGCCGCGCGGGTGCTGTGCATCGGCGATGGCGTGCATACGGATGTCCAGGGTGCGGAAGAGCGCGGGCTGGACTGTCTGTTCGTCGCCAAGGGCATTCATGGCGACGCCGCCATGGGGCCGGATGGAACGCTGTCCGCTCCCGCCGTCGACGCCCTGCTGGCGGCCGAGGGCGTCAAGGCGCGCTATGCCGTGGCCGATCTGGTCTGGTAGCGGACAACAACAAGAGGATGCGCGAGATGTCGGCCCTGTTCTTCGAGGACCTCACCGTCGGCCAGTCGGCGGACCTGACCCGCACCGTCGACGAGGCGGCCATTCAGGCCTTTGCCGACGTCAGCGGCGACCATAATCCGGTGCATCTGGACGAGGCGTTCGCCGCGACGACCCAGTTCAAGGGTCGCATCGCTCACGGCATGCTGTCGGCCGCCTACATCTCGGCGCTGATCGCCGGCAAACTGCCGGGGCCGGGCGCGATCTACCTGGGCCAGACCCTGACCTTCAAACGCCCGGTGAAGATCGGCGACGAGGTGACCGTCACCGCCACCATCACCAGCCTCGACGCCGAAAAGGCCCGCGCTGTCCTGTCGACGGTCTGCACCGTCGGCGGCAAGGCCGTGCTCGATGGCGAGGCGACAATCATGGTTCCCCGCCGGCCCGCC
>CAZISF010000146.1:0-7800 GCA_964541915.1 uncultured Caulobacter sp. | reverse complement strand
ACGGCTCCATCAGGGCGGCGTGGTACTCGTAAAAGGCCTTCCGCTTGGGATCCATCAGCGGATTGCCGGCCCAGGCCTCGGGGATGAGCATCATCACCGCATGGGCCAGCGGGTAGCCGCCCGCGACCAGCAGCTCGAGCGCATTGTCGAGACAGGCGGTGTCCGACTGGCCGTGCGGGATCAGGGGCCACATCTTGTTGAGGTCGGGGCCCAGCAGGTCCGACTCCAGCGTCCGGCGGCGGGCATTCATCCAGTTGACGTTGCCCCGGACAGTATTGATCTCGCCGTTGTGGGCGATGAACCGGTAGGGGTGGGCCAGCTTCCAGGACGGAAAGGTGTTGGTCGAGAACCTCTGGTGCACCAGGGCCAGCGCGGACTCGGTCAGCGGGTCCTTCAGGTCGCGGTAAAACGACCCGACCTGGCCGGCCAGCAGCAGGCCCTTGTAGACCACGGTCCGGGTCGAGAACGACGGCAGGTAGAGCTGGACAAGCCCCGGCAGGTTCTTCTTCACCGCCAGCTCGGCCAGCGGGTTCTGCAGCTGCTTGCGGATGGTCAGCAGTTTGCGCTCGAAGGCGTCCTGGTCCTTCGTACCCTCGCCTCGCCCGACGATGGCTTGGCGGATCACCGGCATCTCGGCCAGCACGGCCTCGCCAAGGCCGGTCGTGTCGATCGGAACGTCCCGCCAGGCGATGAAGGTCTGGCCCTCGACCTTCAGGAAATGCTCGAACTGGGCGACGGCGACATCTCGCGACTCCTGGTCGCGCGGCAGGAAGCACATGGCCACCGCATAGTCGCCGGGCGCCGGGAGGGTCACGCCCGCCTTGTCCGCCCAGTCGCGCAGCAGCGCGTCGGGCATCTGGATCAGAATCCCGGCGCCATCGCCGACCAGCGGATCAGCGCCCACGGCGCCCCGGTGGTCGAGATTGATCAGGATCTCCAGACCGCAGGCCACCACCTCATGGGACTTGCGTCCCTTGATGTTGGCCACAAAGCCGACGCCGCAGGCGTCATGCTCGTTGCGGGGGTCGTAGAGACCTTGAGAATCTGGAGCGCCCATCGGGGTTCCTCGGGAATTGGACACAGGCTTGCCGACCGACCGTCGCATGGACGACCGAGGCAAATTCGAGGCGGCATTAGCGGCAAGCCCGACGATCGCGCAAAAGGTAATTTTCTTCCAGTTTCGAAGCCCCGCGATACCCGGATGGTAATTTTTTGCGCAGTTGGCGAATTTGGAGGAATAGCCGAACGAAATGTGCGGCAGGCCCGCATCACCATGACGCGGCGATCGGACATTCGAGGCAGACGCCATGAAGGCCCGCGGGATCAACTCATGCTGAAGGCTTGCCCGGCTGGCCGGGCTCGTGGAAGAACCGGCGTCATTGCAACGGACAAGCGCACGGGCCGGATTCGGGCTGAACGTCGCTCGGGGAGAGGAAAATCACATGTTCTCGCACATCATGATCGGCACAAACGATCTCGACCGCGCCAAGAGCTTCTACGACGCTCTGCTTGGCACGCTGGGCGTTCCGCCGGCGCACGTCGACGGCCACCGCATCTTCTACATGACGCCGACCGGCATCTTTTCGGTGTCGAAGCCGATCAACGGCGAGCCCGCCACCGCGCCGAACGGCGGCACCATCGGCTTCGCCTGCGCCTCGCCCGAACAGGCGGACGCCTGGCACGCGGCCGGCGTCGCGGCCGGCGGCACGACCTGCGAGGATCCGCCCGGCGTACGCGCGGGAGCGAGCGGAAAGATGTACCTCGCCTATCTGCGCGACCCGGATGGCAACAAGCTCTGCGGCCTGCACCGCATGTAACGAACAGACTGCGCTGGCAGCCCGCTAGTCGCCTCGCGCGGTCAGCGGGCTGTCGCGAAACCGCTCGCGCGCGACCTTTACGAAAGCGGCGACGTTCGGTGACGCAGCGCGCCGCGCCGGATAGAGCGCCTGGACGGGCAATCTGGCAACGCTGAACGATTCCAGCACCGGGACAAGACGGCCGGCCGCGATCGCCTCCTGCACCTGATACGACACGGCCCGCGTGACGCCGGCGCCCTGCTCGGCAGCGGCGATGGCGGCGTCCGCGCTGTTTACGACCAGCCGCGGCGACAGCCGGACCGCCTCGTCGCCAAAGCGCCAGTCATTGGTCGCGTCGATGGCCTCGAACGCGACGATGTCGTGCGACGCCAAGTCTGACGGCATAGCCGGGCTCCCCCGGCGGGCGAGATACCCGGGGCTGGCGACCAGCACCCGGCTCACCGCGCCGAGCCGCGCGGCGACCATCCCGCTGTCGGTCAGAACACCGATCCGCACCGCGACATCCACGCCCTCGTCCACGAGATGAGCATTGCGGTCCGACAAGGCGAGCCGGACGTCCAGCTCGGGGAAGGTCGCAAGCAGGCCCGTCACCAGCGGCAGCACGTGAAGCCGACCAAACATGACCGGCGCCGAGATGGTCAGCAGGCCGCGCGGCGCGGCGTCCTCGCCGCGGACCTGTCGTTCGGCGACATCCAGATCGTCCAGAATACGCCGGCAGCTCTCGAGATAAATCCGCCCGCGATCGGTCAGCTTCACCGATCGCGTCGTCCGGTTCAGCAGCGTCAGGCCAAGGCGATCCTCAAGGTCCGCGACCGAGCGCGTCACCGCCGAGGGCGATAGCCGCAGTCGCCGGGCTGCCTCGGCGAAGCTGCCAAGGGTCGCGACGGCGACATAGGTCCGCATGGCGTGAAGGTGATCCATGTATTATTTCATCATGCGAAATAATGATTTGTCAAATGGACCGATTATCGCGCAGAGGGGACGCCCGTATGTCTTCGGAACCGCCGGCCGAGCCGGCTCATCACTCCGGAGTTTCCCATGTCCCGTATCGCCATCCCCGCCCGTGAAGACGCCCACGACGCAACCCGCCCCCTGCTCGACGCCGTCGAGAAGCAACTGGGCGTCGTGCCCAACCTGTTCCGCCTCGTCGGCCTCAGCCCCGCAGCCCTGCAGGGCATGCTCGGCCTGAGCGGCGCCTTGTCGAAGGCGCTCGACGTCAAGACCCGCGAGCGGATCGCGCTCGCCGTCGCCCAGGTCAACGGCTGCGACTACTGCCTGTCGGCCCACACCTATCTGGGCCTGAACCTGGCGAAGATCGACGGCGCGGAGATTGCCCTGAACCGTCGCGGCGCCTCGTCCGATCCGAAGGCCCACGCCGCGGTGCGCTTCGCCGCCACCATCGCGGAAACCCGCGGCAAGGTCAGCGATGTCGACCTCCAGGCGGTGCGGATGGCCGGCTTCAGCGACGCCCAGATCATCGAGATCGTCGCGCTCGTCGCCGAAAACGTTCTGACCAACTTCGTCAACAACGTCGCCCGGACAGACATCGACTTCCCGGTCGTCCTGTCCTCCGAAGCCGCCTGATCACACCGGCGCCGGCGGCCAAGGTCGCCGGCGCCGGTCCCCGGGGGAAGACGCCATGACCCGTCGATTTCTCGACATTACCTCTACGCCGGCCGTGCTCGATGCCCGAAAGGCGCTGGGCAGCTTCGCGGCCTACGACGGCCCTTCGGCGGGCCCCACCGCAGACCTCCTGTCTGACGAGGAAGCGGACTTCATCGCGGCGCGGGACAGCTTCTACATGGCGTCCTGCTCGGAAGCCGGCTGGCCCTACGTCCAGCATCGCGGCGGGCCGCCCGGATTTCTGAAAGTGATCGACGCCACGACGCTGGCCTTCGCGGACTTCCGGGGAAACCGCCAGTACCTGAGCCTCGGAAACGTCACCGCCGACAACCGTGTCGCGCTGATCCTGATGGACTACCCCAATCGCCGCCGGCTCAAGCTGCTTGGCCGCATGACCGCCCGGGATCTGTCGGAAGACGCCGGTCTCGCGGCGCGGCTGGCCCTGCCGGACTACCGCGCGAGGGCTGAACGGGCCTTCGTGATCGAGGTCGAGGCCTTTGACTGGAACTGCCCGCAACACATCACGCCGCGGTTCACGGTCGCCGAAATCGAGGTGGCGACAACGCCGCTGCGTCAGCGCCTCGCGGCCCTGGAGGCCGAAAACCAGAACCTGCGCGACCGGCTCGCCGGCGCCGCCCCGGAGTCCCAACCATGACCGACACGACCAGCCGCCCGCCCCTGCCGCCCTTCACCCGCGAGACCGCGATCGAAAAGATCCGCAAGGCCGAGGACGCGTGGAATTCACGCGACCCGGAGCGTATCGCCCTCGCCTATTCGGCCGACAGCCGCTGGCGCAATCGAAGCACCTTTCTGGAAGGCCGGGCGGCGATCGCCGCCTTCCTCGCCGACAAATGGTCGCGGGAGGACGACTACCGCCTGATCAAGGAGCTCTGGGCCTTCACCGACAACCGCATCGCCGTGCGGTTCGCCTACGAGTGGCGCGATGCCGACGGTCAGTGGTTTCGGGCTCACGGGAACGAAAACTGGCTCTTCGACGCCCACGGCCTGATGCAGGAGCGTCATGCCAGCATCAATGACGTGCCGATCACCGAAGCCGATCGGCGATTCCACTGGGACCGCTCTGGTCCGCGACCTGAGGAGCATCCGGGCCTGAGCGACCTGGGTCTTTAGGCGCGCTCTGGAGGACGCTTCGGAGATAATAATCCAGTTGGCATGGAACCATTCCCGCCCGACGGGGTTATGGCCCCCAAGACCGGAGTGCGGTGACGCCCGCGTGAGACCCGCGAACCGACCTTTCGGCCGGCAATCGCCACAGAAAGTGTCACCATCGCCACGATCCTGATCCTCGAAGACGACTCCTTCATCCTCCAGTTGGCGGAGATCCTGCTGGCTGATCAGGGACATGACACGCTCTCCGCGGGCGACGTGGACGAAGCGCTGACGCATCTTCAGGCCGCCGGCCATATCGACATGCTGTTCACCGATATCCGTCTCGGTTCAGTCCTGCTGGCCGGTTTCGACGTGGCGAGGCAGGGCGTGGTGCTCAGGCCGGCCATGCGCGTTCTCTATGTCAGCGGCTCGGAGATGACCCACGAGACCAACGCGCTGTTCGTCGATGGCGGAACGTTCCTGCGCAAACCCTACGGCGAAGCGGAACTCAGACACTCCGTAAACACGGCGCTGCACTAGCCGGGCCCTCGCGGGCGATCTGGCGGAAGGAAAAGCGCTCCGGACACGGGGCCGGGGGGACAGCGTGAAAACCGTAGGCCGTGACGGCGCCGGGGCGAAAGATCGTCCCGGGCTCCCCGACAGCGCTTCGCTTCAGCTTGCCGAGGAATCCCTGCTTAAGGCCGGCGCGCTGCAAAGCGCCATCTTCAACAGCGCCAACTTTTCAAGCATCGCCACAGACGCCCGCGGCGTCATCCAGATATTCAACGTCGGCGCCGAGCGGATGCTCGGCTATGCCGCCGCCGACGTCGTCAACAAGATCACCCCCGCCGACATCTCGGACCCGTCCGAACTGATCTCCCGCGCCAAGGCGCTCAGCGTAGAGCTCGCCACGGCCATCACGCCGGGCTTCGAAGCCCTCGTTTTCAAGGCGTCACGCGGGATCGAGGACATCTACGAGCTGACCTATATCCGCCAGGACGGGACACGGTTCCCGGCCGTGGTCTCGGTCACGGCCCTGCGCGACGCGCAGGAGGCGATCATCGGCTACCTGTTGATCGGCACCGACAACACGGCCCGCAAGCTGGTCGAGGAAGAGCAGAAAAAGTCCGACCAGCGTTTGCGCGACCAGCAGTTCTACACGCGCTCGCTGATCGAATCGAACATCGACGCCCTGATGACCACCGACCCGCACGGCATCATCACCGACGTGAACAAGCAGATGGAAGCGTTGACCGGCTGCACCCGCGACGAGCTGATCGGCGCGCCGTTCAAGGACTATTTCACCGATCCGGAACGCGCGGAGGCCGGCATCAGGCGGGTCCTTAGCGAAAAGAAGGTCACGGACTACGAGCTGACCGCCCGGGCCCGCGACGGCCAGCAGACCGTCGTCTCCTACAACGCCACGACCTTCTACGACCGGGGCCGCACCTTGCAGGGCGTGTTCGCCGCCGCGCGGGACATCACCGAGCGCAAGCAGGTCGAGGCCGAGCTGAAGCAGGCCAGGGCCGTCGCCGAAAGCGCCAGCCGCTCGAAGTCGGACTTCCTGGCCAGCATGAGCCACGAAATCCGCACGCCGATGAACGCGATCATGGGGATCGCCGACCTGCTGGCCCAGACCGAGCTGACCGACGAGCAGGACAAGTACGTCCAGATCTTCCGCCGCGCCGGCGACAATCTTCTGAACCTGATCAATGACATCCTGGACCTTTCCAAGGTCGAGGCCTCACAGCTGGAGCTGGAACAGACCGGCTTTCTGCTCGGCGACCTGGTCGAAAAGGTCGTCGAGATGGTCGCCCCGAGGGCCCATGAGAAGGGCCTGAGCCTGACGTTCGAGATCGCGCCGGGAACGCCCACGGACCTGCTGGGCGATCCGACACGCCTGCGCCAGGTCCTGCTCAACCTGCTGGGCAACGCCATCAAGTTCACAGAGGTCGGCCAGGTCACACTCCGCGTTCAGCCCGACGGAAACCCGGCGACGCCGGCGGCTCTGCGGTTCACGGTCGCCGATACGGGCATCGGCATCCCGCACGAGAAACTGGCGCGCATCTTCGAGCGATTCACCCAGGCCGATTCCTCGACCACCCGCCGGTTCGGCGGTTCGGGCCTTGGTCTGACCATTTCGCGCCGTCTCGTCGAGCTGATGGGCGGGCGCATCTGGGTTGAAAGCGAACTGGGCGAAGGCAGCGTATTCGCCTTCGCCGCGCCCTTCGAAATCTGGGCGCCCCAGAACCGTCCCGAAATCCTCCCGGTGGGCGCTGACGCGCGGACTCCCCTGCCCGCCCTGAATATCCTGCTGGTCGAGGACTCCCCCGACAACTGCACGATCATCATGGCCTACCTGGCGGACACCCCCTACCGGATCTCGATCGCCCCGACCGGAGCGATCGCCTGCGATATGTTCTTCACCGGTGACTACGATCTGGTCCTGATGGACCGCCAGATGCCGGTCATGGACGGCCTGACGGCGACCCGGGCCATCCGCACCTGGGAAAAGGACAACGGCCGCGCCCCGGCGCCGATCATCGCCCTGACCGCGTCAGCCCTGAAGGGAGACCGGGAAACCTGTCTGGCGGCCGGTTGCACGGCCTTTCTGACCAAGCCGATCAAGCAGGATGTTCTGTTGCGAGCGATCCGCGACGTGTTTGCCCTGTCGCGCCGAACCGCCGGTCTCGCTCAGGGCCAGCCGGGCGCGCCCCCGCGCCTTAACGCCCGCATCGCCGAGCGCGTGCCGGCCTATCTGGAGAACTGCCGGGAGAACGCGCTGGCGATCCACGTCGCGCTGGCGGAGCACGACCTCGACCGGGTCGTCTACCTCGCGCACAACATGCGCGGATCTGGCGGCGCCTTCGGCTTCCCGACCATCACCGACATGTCCGCCACGCTTGAGGCGGCCGCCAGCAGGGCAGACGGCGGCGCTGCCGGGATGTCAGCCACGGCGCTGTCCGCCTATCTCGAGGAAATCCGGGGAGACCAAACCCTGCCCTCGCCCGCTCTGGCCTGAGCGGGCGAGAGGGCGGCCGCCCTATTTGTAGACGAAGGCCGCGTCATCGAGATCGATCTTCGGCAGCTCGTCCTTCTCGGCCCAGTAGTCCTGGGTGTGCTGCCACTCCGGCTTGTCGCCCTTCTTGGGCAGCAGATGCATGCCGCGCATCAGGTAGCCGGGGTTGAAGTTCTCCGGGTCCATCCAGTCGGTCAGCGGCATGTCCTTGTCTTCCGGACGCAGCTTCAC
>CAZISF010000145.1:0-8046 GCA_964541915.1 uncultured Caulobacter sp. | reverse complement strand
CCGAGCGGGTGGCCAGCGATCCGACGCCGATCCAGGCGCGGCTGAGCTCCTCTGAGACCACGCACATGGCGGTCTTGCCCATGCCCGCGCCCTCGAATTCCTCGGGGATGGTCAGGCCGAACACGCCGAGGTCGCCGAGTTCCTTGACCAGCGCCATCGGGATCAGTTCGTCGCGCAGATGCCAGCCGTGAGCGAAGGGAACGACCTTCTCCTCGGCGAAGGCGTGGAACTGGTCACGGATCATCTCGAAGGTTTCGTCCAGACCGGTCTTCTCGACGGTCGGCTTGCCTCGGGCGGCGGCCACCAGGTCGGCCAGGCGGGTCTTGACGGCCTGACCGCCGCCCTGGGTCATCAGCTGGACCAGGGCCGGGGCGAACAGCCGGTTCATGACATCGCGGCTGGCGGTCAGGTCGGCGGGGCGGATCATCTCGCCCTGGTTCATCGGGATGCCGCCGACCAGCTGGGTGCAGTACTCGGCAAACAGCAGCTGGGCGAGCAGGGCTTCGGTTTCGCCGAAGGCGCCCTCGGCCTCCAGGCGGGCGGCCCAGCCGGCGACCTGGTTCAGCAGCTCGGCGTAGCTGGCGTACCAGCCGAAGCCGTGAACGGCGTGCTGCTCGACGTCCGCCAGCACGCGGTCGATCTTGCCGCCAGTCGAAACCCGCGCCTTCACGTCGCCCTTGGCACCGGCCACGAAGGCGCCGGCGGCGTCGGCCGCCTGCTGCAGCAGGGCGCTCAGACCCGGGAGGACCAGGGAGTCGGTCGTGGTTTCGACGGCGGCGGCGCTCATGGGTGCTTTCTCCCCGGATTTTGTTGCGGCGCACTATATGCATTTCGCAAGCGCACACAATCTGACCTCGGCACAGGTAGAATTTGCCACGCCCAAGGCGAGGCCTATGTTGCCGTTCAACCAGACTTTTCCCGGGGAATCGCCGTGCTGACTGTTCACCATCTCAATGAATCGCGCTCACAGCGCATCCTCTGGCTGCTGGAGGAGCTGGGCGCGCCCTACGAGATCAAGTTCTACAGCCGCGACGCGACAACCCGCCTGGCGCCGCCGGAACTGAAGGCCGTCCATCCGCTCGGCAAGTCGCCGGTGATTACCGATGGCGACCAGACGGTCATCGAGTCGGGCGCGATCATCGACTACATCATCCGCCGGCATGGCGGCGGCCGCATGGCCCCGGCTCCCGGCACGACCGATCACGAAGCCTACCTGCAGTGGCTTCACTACGCCGAGGGCAGCGCCATGCTGCCCCTGATGCTGAGCATGTACGTCATGCGGCTCGGCGAAGCCGGCGCGCCGCTGCATCCGCGCATCGAGAGCGAGATCGCCAACCACATGAGTTTCATCGAGGGCGCGCTTGATGGCCGCGACTGGCTGATCGGTGACGGCCCGACCGGCGCGGACGCCCAGATGAGCTTTGTCCCCGAGGTGCTGAAGGCGTTCGGCAAGCTCGACAGCTATCCGAACATGGCCGCCTGGATCGCTCGCATCCACGCCCGTCCCGCCTGGCAAGCGGCGCTCGACAAGGGCGGTCCGTATCTGATGGGGCGGTAAAGCTCACCCACGACCGTCATCCTCGGGCTTGTCCCGAGGACCCCTTGCTCAGCCGTACATACAGATCTCCAGCTAGCGCCGTTCGAAACACGTCGAGAGGGGTCCTCGCCACAAGGGCGAGGATGACGGCGGTGTGGGCTAAGGCAACGGATCGTCCAGGTACCCATCCAGAAAATCAAACACGGTCGCCTTCAGCAGGCCGTGCGGGATGGCGTTGAAGTGGTCGCATCCCGCCAGCGACACAGCCTTGCCGCCCGCGATCAGATCGGACAGGCCATGCGGATCGCCGGCCAGGTCATCGCGTGACCCGGCCACGACCAGCGTCGGCGCGGAAATGGTCCGGACATCGTCCCGTGTCACCGCGTCGCCCCGACCACGGGTAAAGGCGGCCAGGGCCAGCCGGTCTTCGCCCTGCTCGTCGGCGAAATGGCGAAAGCTCTTGAGCATCGGCTCCGTGATCGCGTCAGGACTGGCGGCCTCCATGGCCACGGCCATCGGCTCGCCCGGGGGCGGCGGGTCGAAGAACGCGCCGCCGACGCCGCCCAGGATCAGGTAGCCCACCCGTTCCCGCTCGTGGATCGCCAGCGACAGGGCCAGCCGCGCGCCCATCGAATAGCCGAACACATTGGCCCATTCGACGCCCAGATGATCGAGGAGGCCGGTGATGTCGCCGAGCAGAATATCGCGGCCATAGGCGGCCGGGTCATGCGGCTTGCCGCTCTCGCCGTGGCCGCGCAGGTCCAGCGCGACCAGCCGCTGCCCGCGCTGGGCGATGGCGGCGTACCAGCCGGTGCGCTTCCAGGCCTCCTGCCGGTTCGACGAAAAGCCGTGGATCAACAACAGCGGCGGCGACCCGGCCGGGCCGGTGTCGTCGTAGGCGATCGAAACGCCGTCGGGTGCGGTAAAACTGGGCATCCGGGGTTGGTCCCCTCCCCGCGCGACTCTCTGCGGACCCGCAGCTGACAGCGTGGCGTTTGGAGTGCGTGGGTCAAGCGAATTTCCCTTCTCCCCTTGCGGGAGAAGGTGGCCTGCGGAGCAGGTCGGATGAGGGGTCTTACTGACTGTCAGAAGTGGAAAGGGGCCGAAGCGGCGCTGGCCGTTCGACCCCTCATCCGTCAGTCTTCGACTGACACCTTCTCCCGCAAGGGGAGAAGGATCAGATCAGCGCAGATCCGGCGGCGTCGCTTCCTCGGTCAGCAGGCGGATCGCCTCCTCGACCGAGACCACCGTCTGGTCCTGCGAGCCCAGCCGGCGGATGGCGACCGTTCCCTCCTCGGCCTCCTTGCGGCCGACCACGGCGATGGTCGGCACCTTGGCGACGCTGTGCTCGCGGATCTTGTAACCGACCTTCTCGTTGCGCAGATCGACTTCGACCCGCAGGCCGGCGGCGCGGAACTTCGCCGTGACCTCCTTCGCGTAGTCGTCGGCCTCCGAGACGATGGTCGTGACCACGGCCTGGACCGGCGCCAGCCACATCGGGAAACGACCGGCGTAGTTCTCGATCATGATGCCGATGAACCGCTCCAGCGAGCCGAGGATCGCCCGATGCAGCATCACCGGCCGCTGCTTGGAGCCGTCCTCGGCGATGTACTCGGCGCCCAGGCGTTCAGGCAGGACGTAGTCCAGCTGCAGCGTGCCGCACGTCCATTCGCGGCCGATGGCGTCCTGCACGATGAAGTCGAGCTTCGGCGCATAGAAGGCCCCGTCGCCCTCGGCGATCACCGGCTCGACGCCCGCCTGTTTGGCGGCCTCGGCGAGCATGCCCTCGGCACGATCCCAGAACTCGTCCGAGCCGGCGCGGATTTCAGGCCGCGTCGCCAGGGCGATGTACTTGGTGTTCATGTCGAAGTCGGCGTGGATCATCCGCGTCAGGCGGATGAAGCGCTCCGTCTCCTCGACGATCTGGTCCTCGCGACAGAAGATGTGGGCGTCGTCCTGCGTGAAGGCGCGAACCCGCATCAGCCCGTGCAGGGCGCCGGACGGCTCATAGCGGTGGCAGGCCCCGAACTCGGCCATGCGCATCGGCAGTTCCTTGTAGGAGCGCTGGCCGACATTCCAGATCTGCACGTGGCCCGGGCAGTTCATCGGCTTGAGCGACAGGATCTCGCCCTCGACCGTCTCGCAGACGAACATGTTGGGCCGGTACTTGTCCCAGTGGCCGGAGTTCTCCCAGAACGTCTTGTCGAGCACCTGGGGCGTCTTGACCTCGATGTAGCCGGCCGCGTCGAGACGGCGACGCATGTAGGCCTCGAGCGTGCGCCAGAGCTGCCAGCCCTTGGGGTGCCAGAAGACCATGCCCCGGCCCTCTTCCTGCATATGGAAGAGGTCCATGGACCGGCCCAGCTTGCGGTGGTCGCGCTTCTCGGCTTCCTCGACGCGCAGCAGATAGGCGGCGAGGTCCTCCGGCGTGGCCCAGGCCGTGCCGTAGATCCGCTGCAGCTGGGCGTTGTTCTGGTCGCCGCGCCAGTAGGCGCCGGCCAGCTTCGTCAGCTTGAACGCCTTGCCGACATGCTTCGTCGACGGCAGGTGCGGCCCGCGGCAGAGGTCAGCCCACTTGCCCTGGCGATAGAGCGTCACGTCCTGGTCGGCCGGGATGCCCTCGATGATCTCGGCCTTGTACTGCTCGCCGATGGCCTTGAAGTGGGCGATCGCCTTGTCGCGCTCCCACACTTCGCGGACGATCTTCTCGTCGCGGTCGACGATCTCGGCCATGCGCTTTTCGATCGCCGCGAAGTCGTCCGTGCTGAACGGCTCGTCGCGGGCGAAGTCGTAGTAGAAGCCGTCCTCGACGTTCGGGCCGATCGTCACCTGCGTGCCGGGAAACAGCTCCTGCACGGCCTCGGCCAGCACGTGGGCCGTGTCGTGGCGGATGGTGTCGAGCGCGTCGGGGTCGTTGCGGTCGACGAACTCGACCTTGCCGCCGCCGGGCAGCGGGCGGTCGAAGTCGAGCAGCTGGCCGTCGAGACGGACCAGCAGCGTGCGTTTGGCCAGCGAGGGCGAGATGGCCGTGGCCACGTCGCGGCCGCTGGAGCCTTGCGGATACTGACGGACAGAGCCGTCGGGGAAAATCAGGTCGATCATAGCGGTTCACACTTTCGCGGCGGCACCGGATCGTATCCGGAGCGGCCCCAGGGATGGCAGCTGCACAGACGCTTCGTGGCGAGCCAGCCGCCGCGAACGGGTCCATGCGTGATCAGGGCCTCGCGCGCATAGTCCGAACAGGTCGGCAGGAAGCGGCACTGGCGTCCGATCAACGGGGACAGCGTCAGCTTGTAGGCGCGGTGCGCCAGCGTAACGCTGCGTTCGTAGAGGGTCATGCCGACACGAGGGTGGGTGAACGAGTCCCGGCGCTTATCGACGCGCCAGCGCGCGCGATCAAGCCGCGTCGGCGCCGCTAGTTCGTGTGCCGGCCTGACGGACAGCCGCGACCGCGGCCTCGAACGCCAGAAGCGTCGAGGCATGTCGGGCAGGATAGTCCTTCACGGGCGCCAGCACGGCCAGATCCTCAAACCGTCCGGTCGGCGCGGGACCGCCGGACTTCAACATCGCGGCAAGCTGATCGCGCGCGGTTGAGATTTCGTCAAGTCCCGCGCCGATGACGTTGGCGCCGAGGACCGCCGCCGAAGCCTGGCCGAGCGCGCAGGCCTGGACATCCTGGGCGAAGTCCGCGACCCGGCCGTCCGCGCCCAGGGTCACATCGACGACGATCCGGCTACCGCACAGCTTGGCGACCTTTTCCGCCGAGCCCTGCGGCACAGCCAGCCGCCCCGCGTGCGGCATGTTGGCCGCCAGGGTCAGGATACGGGCGCTGTAGAGGTCATCGATCATGACGCATACATAACTACCGCTCATCCTCGCGAAAGCGAGGACCCAGGTGTTTTTGACGCAGCAGCTCACCCGTCGGGTCAGGCGGCATCCTTGCCTGAACCGTGAGCCGAAGCTCTGAAAAAGCCTGGGCCCTCGCTTTCGCGGGGATGAGCGGATCTATTTTCTGCTCTTCCACAAGGCTTCGCATCGGTGCTTGAGCACCTCGTTCATGGTCTCGAACGCCTCGACGATCTGCCGGCGCTGGCGACGGGCCGTCCAGGACCCCAGCAGGCCGTCGTAGATCTCGCCGTTGGAGAAGATCACATTCTCCGGCCCCATCTTCTCGATTTCCAGGTAGCGCACCGTCCGCACCCAGCCACGCATGGTGTCCAGTCGCCAGTGGATATGGTCGTAGGGCGCCCAGTCGAGGATCACCGGATTGATGGTGCGCACGGCTTCGCCCGGCAGCCGGATATCCACCGTCCAGCGGTTGCCGATGCGGATTTCGCCCTCGGCCCTCGGATACATCGGCGCCCAGCTCGCCCAGCCGGGAATGTCCGACAGGATTTCCCAGACGATCTCGTCGGGGGCCTGGATGCCTATGCGGCGTTCAAGTTTTACTGCCATTTCCGTTCCGGGGCCGTGGTGGTCAGGTTTCTCATACTGCCCCCTTCCCCCTCGATGGCGGAAGGGTCGGGGATGGGGGTGAATGCAGGGTGTTGCGGGAAAGGCGCGGGAGGCATCGAGCCCAATAGCGCCCTTCGCCCAACGACAGCGGCCACACCTCCACCCCTGCCCCTCCTCCATCGAGGAGGAGGGGTTTTTAGGTCGGCTCTTTCAATCGCCAGGTCGCGCCCTGCGGGGAATCCATGACGATCACGCCCAGCGCGTCGATCTCGCCACGGATGCGGTCCGCCTCGGCCCAGTTCTTGTCCGCGCGGGCCTCCACGCGGGCTTCCAGCAGAGCCTCGACCTTGGCCTTGAGATCCTCATCCGCCCCGCCGGCGAACCAGACATCGGGATCGGCCTTCAGGAAGCCCAGCAGGTTGGCGGCCGCCAGCAGGTCGGCCTTCGCCGCCGCCTTGCCGTCGCCGTGGGCCGTCTCCAGCGTCTTGGCCAGGGCGAACAACTCGGCATAGGCCTTGGGCGTGTTCAGATCATCCGAGAGGGCCTCGATGAAGGCCGCCGGCGGATCGCGCACCTCGACGTCCAGCCCCTTGACCCGCTGCAGCGCGCCATAAAGCCGGTCGAGCGCCTTGCGGCTCTGCTCGATCAGCTCGCCGGTCCAGTCCAGCGGCTGGCGATAATGGGCCGCCAGCAGGGCCCAGCGCAGCACCTCGCCCGGCACGGTCTTGAGCAGATCGTGCGGGATGATGACGTTGCCGAGGCTCTTGCTCATCTTCTCGCCGGCCATGTCGAGGAAGCCGTTGTGCATCCAGTAGTTGGCGTAGACCGGGATGCCGTGGGCGCAGCGCCCCTGGGCCAGCTCGTTCTCATGGTGCGGGAACTGCAGATCGATGCCGCCGCCGTGGATGTCGATCGGCAGGCCGAGCACGGCCTCGATCATCGCGGAGCACTCGATGTGCCAGCCCGGCCGGCCGGCGCCCCAGGGCGAGGCCCATTCCGGCTCGCCCGGCTTGGACGGCTTCCACAGCACGAAATCGGCCGGGTGACGCTTGTAGGGCGCCGGATCGACCCGGGCGACCTGGACCATGTCGTCCATCGGCCTGCCCGACAGCTTGCCGTAGTCGGCGAAGCTCTGGGTGTCGAACAGCACATGACCCTCGGCGGCGTAGGCGCTGCCGCGCTCGATCAGCGCGCCGATCTGCGCCAGCATGGCGTCGATATTCTCGGTCGCGCGTGGCTGCAGCGTCGGCGACAGCGCGCCCAGCGCGCCCATGTCTTCCTCATAGGCCGCCAGATAGCGGTCGGTGATCACCCGGATATCGACGCCCTCGTCGATGGCCTTCTGGTTGATCTTGTCATCCACGTCGGTGACGTTGCGCGCGTAGACCACGTGATGCTCGCCATAGAACTCGCGCAGCAGGCGGAACAGCACGTCGAACACGACCACGGGCCGGGCATTGCCGATGTGGGCGTAGCCATAGACCGTCGGTCCACAGACATACATCGTCACCCGCTGGGGATCGGCGGGAACGAAGGGCCGCTTTTCGCGGGCCATGGTGTCATAGAGCTTCAGGGTCATGTCCGTCTGACGTTGGGTAAGAACTTGCCGGTTCGCCGGTGAGCCCCATATAGCTTTCAGGCGCGAGCGAAGCCACGGCTGCTCGCGTTGTGAATGGGGTGGCACGCGTCATTCCGGGGCGACAGGCGCCCTGGCGCAACTCAGCCCCGGGAAGATCCTCTCGAAATGGACGCCATGAGCCGCGAGCGAACCCTGATCGGCGATGCCGGTCTTGATCTTGAACCCGCCAAGCGCCCGTCGCGCGAAGAGGCGATGGACGCCGTCCGGACGCTGATCGCGTGGTCAGGCGACGATCCCCGTCGGGAAGGCGTGATCGACACGCCCAAGCGCGTCGTCGACGCCTACGCCGAATGGTTCGAAGGCTATGCCGCCGACCCGGCGAAGGAGCTCAGCCGCACCTTCGAGGACGTGCAGGGCTACGACGACATCGTCATGCTGCGCGAGATCGAGGTGGAGAGCCACTGCGAGCACCACA
>CAZISF010000144.1:0-8062 GCA_964541915.1 uncultured Caulobacter sp. | reverse complement strand
AGCTGCTGCTTGACCCGCTCGGCGAGGGTCTTGATGTCCAGCGGCTTGGGCAGGAAGGTCACGCCCGTCTCGCCTTCGAGCAGATCGGAGAACTCCGCTTCGGCGTAGCCGCTGATGAACATCACCGGCGCATCGCCCAGGTGGATGCGGGCCTTCTTGAGCAGGGTCGGGCCGTCCATGCCGGGCATCATCACGTCGCTGATCAGCAGGTCGATCTCGCCGGCGTTTTCCTCGGCCAGGGTCAGGGCCTGTTCGCCGTCGGCGGCTTCCAGCACCTCGTAGCCCCGCTTGCGCAGCAGGGTGGCGGCGATGCCGCGCACGGCTTCCTCGTCCTCGACGAACAGGATGCGGCCGTTGCCGGAAAGATCCCGGGCCGCGCGGGGACGGGCCATGGTGGCGACCGGGACCGTGATCGGGCGCGGCGCGGTGGCGCTGGGCACGTGCACCGGCAGGAAGATGCGGAAGGTGGCGCCCTGCCCCGGCGGCGACAGCACCTCGATCCAGCCGTCCGACTGTTTGACGATGCCGAACACCTGGGCCAGGCCCAGACCCGTGCCCTCGCCCACCGCCTTGGTGGTGAAGAACGGGTCGAAGATCTTGCCGATCACGGCTTCAGGGATGCCCGGACCATCGTCGGCGACCTCGATCATGGCCATCTCGCCCATCGGCGGGCCGCCGTAGCCGAGCGCGGCGGCCTCGGCGTAGGTGACCTTGGCGGTCTTCAGCCAGACCCGACCGCCGCCCTTGGCGCTGATCAGCGCGTCCTGGGCGTTGAGGGTCAGGTTCATCACCGCGATTTCGAGCTGGCCCTTGTCGGCCTTCACTAGCGGCAGGTCGCGGCCGTACTCGGTGTCGAGCTTGACGTTCTCGCGCAGCAGCCGGCGCAGCAGCACCTCGAAGTCGCTGATCATCTCGCCGAGATCGAGCACTTCGCGCTGGACGGTTTCCTGGCGGGAATAGGTCTTCAGCTTGCGCACCAGGTCGGCGGCGCGGGCCGAGGCGCCCTTGATCGAGGTCAGACCCTCGTAGCTGGGATCGCCCAGCGAATGGCGCTCGAGCAGTTCGTCGAGGCGCAGCTGGATCGCCGTCAGCAGGTTGTTGAAGTCATGGGCGATGCCGGCGGCCATCTGACCGATGGCCTGCATCTTCATGCTCTGGGCCAGCTGCAACTCGATCTGCTTCTGCTCGGTGACGTCGACCAGGTATGCGACCAGTCGTCCGTCCGTGCGGGCCAGGTACAGGTGCGAGATCTGCGACGGGTCATGCGCCAGGCGCACCTCGATCGGACCGGCGCGGCCCTCGCCGGCGCCGAAGCCCGCATCGATGCGGGAGGCGGGGTCGATCAGGTCGCCGAAGGTCATCCCCGACGCGGCCTTGCCGCCGGTCATGGCGGTCAGGGCCGGGTTGGCCTCGACGATGACCGCGCCGAAGACCTCGGCGCCTTCGAGCATCGCCGCCCCGAACGGCGAGGCAGCGGCAAGGGCGTCAAGCCGCGCGGGGCCCGACGGCGTCATCACCGCGGGCGCCGTCGCCACCGCGGGCAAAGCTGGTCCCTCGGCCGTCAGGCGCAGGGTGTCGGCGCTGGGGGCATCCAGGCGAAGCAGAAACCGACCGGCGCCCAGTGGAGCCACTGACACCGGCCACTCGTCGCGACCGACCTTGACGGAAGCGCGGGCGATCTCGCCCTTGCGGGCTCTGGCCAGCGCCGCGAACAGACCCGGCGCCGCGTGGCCATTGCGGGGCAAACGCTTGAGCGCGCCGAGAGCCGCGCGCCAGGGCGCGTTGGCCGCATGCAGCCTGCCGTCCGGGCCGGCGACCGCCGCGGCTTCGCCCAGGGCCTCGATGAAGGTCTCGGCGCCCTCGTCCTCGATGATGATCGGACGGTTGTTGCTGCGGAAGGCCAGCAGGCCCAGAACCGCGACCCCGGCGAGGCCCGCGAGCAGCAGGCCGCTGGCCATCGCTTCGGAACTGGCCTTCGACAGGACAGGCACGGCGGCGAAGCCGACGGCGAGCAGGAAGAAGCCGCCCGCGGCGACAGCCAGCGGGTCGAAATGCCGTTCGCGCAGCTTGGTCGGCGCAGGTTCTGCCATCAGTCCAGCCGGAGTGGCGGTCGAATCACTCATAAAGCTTACTCGCTAAAGCGCCCGGGCGCGTGGCCCGGCGTTTTTGGCCTGCCGGCGCTGGCCGGCGCCCATGATGAAGCCGATGACCTTGGCCACGGCCTCGAAGTGGGCTTCGGGAATCTGCTCGTCGACTTCGACGGCCGCATAGAGCGTTCGGGCCAGCGGCGCGTCCTCAATCACCGGCACGCCATGTTCCTCGGCGACGGCGCGGATGCGCAGGGCCAGCTCGTCCATGCCCTTGGCCACGCACTCCGGCGCCGGGGTCACGCCCTGCTCGTAGCGCAACGCCACCGCGTAGTGGGTCGGGTTCATGATCACGACGGTGGCCTTGGGCACGTTCTGCATCATGCGGCGACGGGCGCGCTCGTTGCGGATCTGCTTCTGCTTGGCCTTGACGTGCGGGTCGCCGTCGCTCTGCTTGTACTCGTCCTTCAGTTCCTCGCGGCTCATGCGCATGCGCTGCATGAAGCGCTGGCGCTGCCAGATCCAGTCGACGCCGGCGGTCACGGCCAGAAAAGCCATAACTGCATAAAACAGCGCCTTGAGCAGATCCGCACTGACCGGCAACACCGCCGTCGGGTCCATCGCCGCCAGACGGCTCAGCGACTCGCCCTTGTCCTTCAGGGCGAACCAGGCGACCGCGCCGGTGATGAGGATCTTCAGGCCAGACTTGAGGAAGTTGACCAGGCCGTCGATGCCGAAGATGCGCTTGAACCCCTCCTGCGGAGAGATCTTCTTCAGGTCTGGCTTCATCTTTTCGCCGGTCCAGAGCAGACCGGTCTGAAAGATGTTGCCGGCGGCGCCGGCGAGCGCCGCGCCGCCCATAACGGCGATCAGCATCGGCGCGGCGGCCCACGCCGCCTCCTGTGCAACCAGCATCAGCCCGCCGCCAGAAACGTCGAAATCGGCCGGGTGGGCGATGAAGGGCAGCAGGCGCATGGCCAGGTCGCGCGTCAGCCATCCGCCGCCGACCGCCAGAATGCCGAATGCCCCGATCAGCGAGGCCAGCTGGGAGACGTCCTGCGAGCGGACGACGTCGCCCTTCTTGCGGGCTTCCTCGAGTTTCCTCGGTGTCGGCTCTTCTGATTTCGATGCGGCGTCGTTCTCTTCGGCCATCTAGCTGAAGACCTCGAGCAGATCGCGGAACCGGCTGGTCCAGACCATGCCGATGACGCCGAGGCTGAGCGCGAAGACCGACAGGCCGAGCATCACCGACAGCGGCGTGGCGACGAAGAAGATCTGGAACTGGGGCATGGCCCGGCCGACCAGGCCAGCGGCGATGTTGAAGACGATCGAGAAGACGATCACCGGCGCGGCCAGCTGGATGCCGAGGGCGAAGGAGCCGGCCACCGTCTGCACCGCCAGTGTCGCCGCGTCCCCGACCAGCAACGCATGGCCGAACGGGAACAGTTTGTAGGAGTTGAACATGGCCGCGAAAAACAGGTGATGCAGGTCCGTGGTCATGACCAGCACCGTGCCGGTCAGGGCCAGGAAGGTTGAGATGGTCGTGCTGGGCGCGGCCTGGGCCGGGTTGGCGGTCTGGGCGAAGCCGAGCGTGGTCTGGATCGAGATGACCTCACCGGCGGTCGTCAGCGACGACAGGAACAGCCGCAGGACCGAGCCCATCATCAGGCCGATCAGGGTCTCCCGGATCAGCGCGCCGGCGGCCTCCCCGACCGTCGGCGGGGGGACCACGTTGTGGGCCACCAGCGGTGTCAGGAGGATCGCCATGAGAAGGGCGAAGGCGAGCCGGATGCGCGGCGGCACGCTGGCGTCGCCAAGTCCCGGCACGAGCATGACCATGGCCCCGATCCGCGAGAATACGAGACCGGCGGCGTAGACCTGGGCGGCGGTGGCGTAGGCCTCCACGGCCTACATCGCCGCGATGCGGGCGGCGATGTGGTTCATGAAGCCGCCCATCAGGGCGCCCATGAGCGGCAGGAAGATCAGCAGCGACAGGAAGATCGCCACGATCTTGGGCGCATAGACCAGAGTCGCTTCCTGGATCTGGGTCAGGGCCTGGAACAGGCCGATGCCGACGCCGACGATCAGGCCCACGATCAGGACCGGGGCCGACAGCTGCAGGGTCAGCCAGATGGCGTCGCGACCGACATCTAGAACCTCGGCGCCATTCATGGAAAAGCCTCACGCGGGAATCGGGGAAGAAGAGCCGTCACCCTGCCGGTTTATGGTTAATGCGGGTTTACGGACCGCCCGGCGCGACCCACGCTGGCGGCATGATTTCGCCAGCCCTGCTTGATCTCGTCTGTGACCTGGCGACGGCGCGCGTGACGCCTGACCGGCCGCCGCTGATCGGCATCGCCGGGCCGCAGGGCTCAGGCAAGACCACCCTTGCGAGCGCAGCCGCGGCGCGGCTGAACGGGGCGGCGTTCTCGCTTGATGACGCCTATCTGACGGGCGCCGAACGGGCGGTTCTGGCCAGAACCGTGCATCCGCTGTTCGCCGTGCGCGGTCCCCCGGGGACCCATGATCTGGATCTCGCCGACCGGACCGTGGCCGCGCTGCGGGCGGCCGGTCCCGGGGACGAGACGCGCCTGCCCGCCTTCGACAAGCTGGCCGATGACCGGGCGCCGGCCGCCAATTGGCCTGTGTTTCATGGCCGCCCCGGCGTGGTCCTGATCGACGGCTGGTGCCTCGGCGCGACACGTCAGACGCCGGCGATGCTGGCCGCACCCGTCAACGCCCTTGAGCGCGAAGAGGACCCCAACGCCGTCTGGCGCGGCTATGCCAACGAGGCGCTGACAGGGCGGTACCAGGCCTTCTTCAGAGGCTTCGATGCGATCGTCCTTCTCGCCGCGCCGTCCTTCGCCTGCGTGCTGGACTGGCGTTGCGAGCAGGAGGCCGGCCTGATGGGGATCCCGCCCGCCGATCTGCCGCCGGAGCGGCGCGCGTCGCTGGCCCGGTTCATTCAGCACTTCGAGCGGATCACCCGCCACATGCTGGACGGTGGTGTCATGGCGGATGCGGTCGTGCGGCTGAACCCGGACCGGTCGGTAATCGATATCGCCCGATGACGCGAAAAGGGGGCGGCTTTCGCCACCCCCTTCCCGGGTACTTCGGTTTTCAGCGCCTAGTGAGGGCGACGGCCGCCAGCGAACCTGTCGCCGTCACGCATTTCGGCGAAGACCTGACGCTCAAGGCGATCCAGACGGGTAGTCAGGATCGCGACTTCACGACGATCCAGACCGCGGCTCATGCGGAACTGTCGCTCCAGATTGTTGATCTGGAAAAGATCGGCGCGCAGCGCACGCACTTCGCGGCGGTCCAGACGGCCTGACCGTTCGCCCTGGTTTATGCGTTGGGCGACAGCGTTCTGACGGGCGTTGATAGCGCCGGCGCCGTAGCCACCGCGATCACCGTGGTCGTCGTAGCCGCCGCGACCGCCGCGATCGGTTTCACCGTAGCCGCGATCCGGGCCATGCGGGGCGCCGTAGGTCTGGGCCGAGGCGGCGCCGGCGCCGCCGGCGGCGCCGGTCAGGGTCGCGATGGCGGCGGCGGCGAGCAGGAACTTCTTCATGGTCTTCACTCCTTCAGGAGGTCCCTGACCCGGAAGATCCGGGGGAGCGGGACGTGTCGAGGGTGAAGATGACAGGCACGATGTGAGCCTGACCTGAGCATATCGTTATGTGGCGTTCATCCTGACGCGGTCCGTCAGATCGGCATCCGCATGATTTCCTGGTAGGCGGAAATCACCTGGTCCCGCACGGCCATGACCGTTTCCAGGCTGGCCTCGGCCGAGGAGATGGCCGTCACGACATCGACCAGTTCGGCCTTGCCGGCGACCTGGGCGGCGATCTGGTGTTCAGCGTGCTTCGACGCCTTGGCGGCGTCGGTCATCACCGATTTCAGCAGGTCGCCGAAGTCCTGCCCACCGCCGCTGGCGGCCGGCGCGGCGCCGCCAAGCGACATGCCGCTGCCGGCTGAGGCGTAGGCTTTGGCGGCGGCCATGGCGGTCATCATGACTTAGGGACCCTATTTCCTGAGCAGATCGAGGGTGCGCATTTCCATCGCGCGCGCCGTCTCGATGACATTGAGGTTGGCTTCGTAGGCCCGCTGGGCGTCCTTCATGTCGAGCGCCTCGATCAGCGGGTCGACGTTGGGCAGCTTGACGTAGCCCTGCGGGTCCGCCGCCGGGTGGCCCGGATCGAAGGTCGAGCGGAAGGCGGACTGGTCCGGCTGGACCTTGTTCATGCTCACACCCTCGCCGCCATCGACGGCGCGGGGCTCGAACACCGGGACCTGGCGGCGATAGGGGTCGGCGCCCGCCGTCCGGCCGGTCGAATTGGCGTTGGCGAGGTTCTCCGCGATAATCCGCATCCGCGCCTGCTGCGCGCGCATGCCGGAGGCGGCCACGGACATCGCCGCGTCGGACTGGGATCGGATCTCGGCCATCTAGTCCTCGCTCAACGGCCCGGCGGACGGGCGGCCATCCGCAGCAGGGCCATGGATTTCTGGTAGAATCCGATCGCGGCTTCGTACTCCATCCGCGACTCGTTCATCTTGATCATCTGGTCTTCCAGCACGACGGCGTTGCCATCGAGCGTGGTTTCCGAGTCCGGCGCCTTGGCCGACCGGAAGGGCCCGCCGCCGCCGGGACGGCGCGAGGAGCCGGGCATGTGACCGGGCTCGGTCTGGGACGGCGACATCATCGCCAGTCCCGCCTGCGACTGGACCTGGGCGGAAAAGGTGAAAGCCTTCAGATCCCGGCCGACGTAGCCCGGCGTGTCGGCGTTGGCCACGTTCTGGGCGATCAGCCGCTGACGCTGCCCCTCGTAGCCGAGGCGCTGGCGCAGCATCGCGAACAGAGGGATCTCGGAAATATCCATCACGGGACATGGTGAACAAACAGGGTTAATCGCGCCTTAAGGGTTGCAGGGCAGAGCATGGGCGCGCCGATCCGGCGCCCCGCTTCCGAGCCCCTTCCATGGACTTCGTCGAAATCCTCCGCGCCGCCGCCGCCCTTCTGGTGACGCTTGGGCTGGTGATGCTGGCCGGCTGGGGCATGCGCCGGTTCGGACCCGACGCCATGTCGCGCCTGCAGATGCCCCGCAAGGAACGCCGGCTGACCCTGGTGGAGACGCTGGTGCTCGATCCCGCCCGCCGCCTGGTGCTGGTGCGGCTGGATGACGAGGAACGCCTGATCCTGCTGGGCGACGGCCGTACGCTGGAAACGCTGAAAGCGCCCGCCCGCCGCCGCAAGACACCGGAGACCGCCGCCTGATGCGCGCCGCCCTCACCCGCTTCTTCAAGGCCGTGATCAACGTCAACGGTCAGGACATGCGCCGCGCCGCGCTGATCTCGCTGGGCGTGACTGTGGCCAGCCTCATCGTTCCGGCCGTCGCCCTGGCCCAGGCGGTCAATATCGATCTGGGCACCGGCGGTGGCCTGACCGAGCGGGTCGTACAGCTGATCGGCCTGCTGACCGTGCTGTCGCTGGCCCCGTCGATCGTCATCATGACGACCAGTTTCGTGCGGATCACCGTGGTGCTCAGCCTGCTGCGAACGGCCCTTGGCCTGCAGCAGAGCCCGCCCAACGCCGTTCTGATCAGCCTGGCGCTGTTCCTGACGGCCATCGTCATGGGCCCGACCCTGCAGCGCAGCTACGACGAGGGCGTGCGCCCCCTGCTCGACAAGCAGATGGAGCTGCCACAAGCCTTCGAGGCCGCCGGCGAACCGGTGAAGGGCTTCATGCTGGCGCAGGTGGACAGGGGCGATCTCGCCCTGTTCGTGCGGCTGTCGCGGATCGAGAAGCCGGCCACCCTGCAGGACACGCCGATCCGTGTGGTCACTCCGGCCTTCATGATCAGCGAACTGAAGCGCGCCTTCGAGATCGGCTTCCTGCTGTTCGTGCCGTTCCTGGTCATCGACCTGGTGGTGGCCAGCGTGCTGATGAGCATGGGCATGATGATGCTGCCGCC
>CAZISF010000143.1:0-8144 GCA_964541915.1 uncultured Caulobacter sp. | reverse complement strand
GCGGACGTCCCGGAAGACAGCCTCAATCTAGCAGCGTTCAAACAAACAAGGGGGTTACCCGAGGTCGGCGCCTGGGCGGACCCCCTCAGTCGGGCTTCGCCTGACAGCTCCCCCAGGGGGGAGCAACCAGACTCTAGTGCCCGGGCCTCTCGTAGGCCTGGTAGCCGGCGTCGGCCACCTGGGCGTCTTCGTTGACCCTCTGGCGGTCTTCCCAACGCTGCTTGCCGCGCAGCGTGAGCCAGACATTGCGGAACCGGCGGGCCAGCGTCTTCGGCGCGGCCAGGGCGGCCGGCGTCAGGAACAGGGTCAGCAGGGTCGCGAAGCTCAGGCCCCAGACCACGGCGGCGGACAACTGCACCCACCACTCCGAGCCCGGTGACTTGTACTCGATGTCGCCGACGCGGAAATTCGGGTGGATCTGGAACATCAGCGGCAGAAGTCCCACGACCGTCACCAGCGTGGTCAGCATGACCGGGCGGAACCGCTGCACGGCCGCGCGCATGGCCGCGACATCGGCGTCGAAACCCTGCCGTCTGAGCTGGTAGTAGGTGTCGACCAGCACGATGTTGTGTCCCACGACGACCCCGAACAGGGCGATGATCCCGGTCCCCATCATGATGATCGAGATGTAGTCGAAGGTGTGCAGCAGGTTGATCTGCACCCCCAGGAACACGCCGACGGTCGATATGACCACGGCCGACAGGGTCACTAGCACGCCGTAGAAGCTGTTGAACTGCCACAGCAGGATCATGCCCATCATGAAGATGGTGGCCAGGCCCGCGACCATGAAGAACACGCCGGCCTTCTGGGCCTCTTCGTCAGCGCCGCGGAATTTCCAGCGCACCGAGGAGGCGATCGGCGCCTTCTCGAGCCACGGCCGGAGCTGCTCGATCTTCTGGTTTGCGGCCACACCGTCGACGGTGTTGGCCTTGATGATCACCAGGCGCTGGCCGTCGCGACGCTGGATCGAGGTCACCTGCTGGGCGGGGGTCTGACGAACGAAGTAGCTCGCCGGCACCGGGCCCTGCGCGGTGGTGATCTTCAGCCTGTCGAAGGCCGACATGTTGCGGGCGCTCGGCGGGAAGCGGACGCGGATATCGAGCTCGTCTTCAGCGTCGTCGGGCCGGAAGCGACCGACGAGAATGCCGTTGGTCACGAACTGGATCGCCTGGCCGACCTGCAGCACGTCCACGCCATAGCGACCGGCGGCGATGCGATCGACGGTCAGGTTCCACTCGATGCCCGGCGAGGCGCGGGTGTCTTCCTGCTCGATCAGCTGCGGATCGGGGGCCAGGTGCGCCTTGATCATGTCGGCGGCCTGGTTGAGCGCGGCCGGGTCGGAGCCCCGCAGCTCGACCTGGATGTCCTTGCCCTGGGGCGGACCGCCCTGCGGCAGCTGGACCTCGGTCAGGACGCCGGGCACGTCGGCGACGCGCTTGCGGATGTCGTCGACGATCTGCTGTCCGCGGATGTCGAGCTCATGTCGCGCTTCGAAGTTGACGAACTGGATGCGCAGCCGGCCGATGGTGTCATTCGGCGGCCCGCCGAATCCGAAGCTGTTGAACGCACCGGCGGAGGCGTAGATCGACTCCATGCCCTTCAGACCCACCAGCCGGGACTCGACCTGCTGCACGAGGGCGTTGGCTGCCTCGGTCGACAGGTTGCCGCGCGCCTTCACATAGACCGTCGCCCATTCCGGGTCCTGGTCGAGGAAGAATTCGGTGCGGTGAGGCGTCTTCGAGAACCAGACGAAGATCGAGATGATCACCGCCATGGCCACCAGGGTCACGCGGCCCGGATGATGACCGGATGACCACAGGATCCGCGCGTACCAGCCCATGAACCCTTCCATCTCGCGCGGGTCGCCGTGCTCCGATTTGTGGATCTGGGCCAGATGCTCTTCATCAACCCCCGTCTTGCGACCGAAGATCGAGCCGAGCGCGGGGGTAAAGATCAGGGCCACGAAGATCGACGCGCCGAGCACCATGAACAGGGTGATCGGCAGGTAGCTCATGAATTTCCCGGCGATCGAGTTCCAGAACATGAACGGGATGAAGGCGCACAGCGTCGTCAGCGTGCCGTTGACCACGGGCCAGAACATCCGCTTGCCGGCGGCGGCGAACGCCTCCGCCTTGGCCATGCCTTCGGCCTGTTTTCGATCCGCGTATTCGACGATGACGATGCCCCCGTCGACGAGGATGCCGACGGCCAGGATCAGGCCGAACATGACCATCTGGTTCAAGGTGATGCCGAACGCCTGCAGCAGCAGGAAGGCGATCATGAAGCAGAGCGGGATCGCCAGGCCGACCATCAGCCCCTGCCGCAGCCCGAGGCTGGCGATGATGATCACCATCACCAGCAGGGTCGCGGTGATCAGGCCGGACTCGAGAACAACGAGGCCGCGGTTGATGAACTCGCTTTCGTCGTAGGTGAAGTCGACCTTGACCGTCGGCGGCCAACGTTTGGACTCCTCGGCCACGACCTTTCGGACCTCGGCCACGGTGTCGAGCACGTTGGCTCCGGACCGCTTGACCACGTCGATGGCAAAGGCCGGCTGCCCGTTGAAGCGGGTGATCCGCGTCGGCTCCTTGAAGGTGCGCCGCACCTCGCCGATGTCGCCCACCGTGATCAGACGGTCGCCGTTCTTCTTGATCGGCAGGGCGAGGATGTCTTCGGGCTTCTCGATGACGCCCGGCACCTTGACCGCGAACTTGCCCCCGGCGGTCTGCAGATTGCCGGCCGGGACCAGTTGGTTGTTGCGGCCGATGACCGCCGCGAGCTCGCCGGCGCTGACGTTGGCCGCCTCCATCCGCACCGGGTCGATCGTGACCTCGAGCAGCTCCTCGCGGCCGCCGCCGAGGTCCGTGCGCAGCACGCCCTCAAGGCTCTCGATGCGGTCCTGCAGTTCGCGCGCGGTCTGGTACAGCGTCCGCTCGGGCGCCGCGCCGGACAGCATGATGCCGAGCACCGGGTCGTCGTTGACGTTGTTTTCCTGGATGATCGCTTCTTCAGCGTCCGGCGGGAAACGGCCGCGCGCGAGGTCGACCTTGGCCCGCACATCCTGCAGGACCTTGTCCTTGTCGAAGTTGACCTCGAACTCCAGCACCACGGTCGCCGCGTTCTGCTGGGCGACGGCATTCATCTCCTTCAGACCCTCAAGGGACTGAAGCTCGCGCTCGAGCGGACGCACCAGCAGCCGTTCCGAGTCCTCGGGGCTGACGCCCGGATACGGCACGGTGATGGCGATGAACGGCACGGGAATGTTCGGGTTCGATTCCCGAGGCAGCCCCATGTAAGCGAACAGGCCAAACAGCGACGCAATCGCGGCGATGCCGAGCACGACCTTGCGCCGCTTGATGGCGCCGTCGATCAGGGCTGCGATCATCTTGGTCTTCTCCTGGGTCCGACGCGCCTAGCGCGCGGACACGCGAACTTTCTGGCCTTCAGACACGTAGGACTGACCGACGATGATGATCTGGGCCGGGCCGCGCAGGCCGGTCACCCAGATGCCGTCCGGCGTCTCGTCCTGCACCTGCACCGGCGCGAAGCCGACACGGCCGTCGTTGCGGATGTAGCGGATGCCCTGACGACCCGCCGAGTCGAGCACCAGCGTCGCCGAGGGCACGAGCAGGGCAGGGGCCGAGCCCACCGAGACCTTGACGTCAGCCGACAGGCCGGACCGCGCGCGTCCACCCGGATTGCGGGCCTCGATTTCCACCCGGTAGGTGCGGGTCGCCGGGTCGGCGCTGCGACCGACCGACCGAACGCGGCCGCTCAGCACCTCGCCCGACACCAGCGTCGCGGTCGCCGACGCGCCGACCCGGAGGCCGCCGACTTCGGCTTCGGACACATCGGCGATGATCACCAGCGGATCCAGCTGGATCATGGTGCCGCAGGCGCCGCCCGGGGCAAGGAACGATCCGACTTCGGCGTCACGACTGTCGAACACACCCGAGAAGGGCGCGCGGATGTTGACCTGTTCCAGCAGCACCTCGGCCTGGCGCACGGCGGCGTTGGCCGCGTCCAGGTTTGCCTGGTCCTGAAGAACCTGGGTCTGGGAGCGGTAGCCCTGCGCGGCGAGGCGTTCGGAGGCTTCCCGCTGCAGCTGACGGGACTTGAGGGCGGCGCGCGCCTGGTCGACGGAGGCCTGGCGGGCGTCCACGGACAGGCGGCAGAGGATCGTCCCCTTGACGACGAATGACCCTTCGCGCGCCGGAGTAGCGGCGACCGGACCGGCCGTTTCGGACCGCACCACGACGGTCTTGTTGGCGTCGGTCCGTCCCCGCACCGAGATCACCGAAGGCCGGACGACCTCGGCGATCGCCGCCACCTTGACCAGCGGATCCTCTGCCTTGGCGCTGGTCGCGCTGGCTTCGGTCTTCGGCTTTGGAGCCAGGGCGCGCAGGACCGTGCCCACGGCGAAAAAGGCCACGACGACGGCGAGGATCGCGCCGGCGATGAGGTAGGAGCGTTTGATCTGCATCTCTTGTCCCGGGCGCACCCAAGCGACCGGGCGCGCGCAGCACGTCCTGAATCAGCCCCCGGGCGCAATCTAAACAGTGTTCGGTATCTCCATAATGGGGGACGGTCGCAAATGAAATTCCTGAAATGTTCCTTTTCGTGGACTGGCCAGCGGGGCGGGTGCGGCCGATAAGTCACGCATGACTTCGCGCCTTGACCCCGCCGCGCTTGACGCAGCCGACCCCCTCGCACGCTTTCGCGAAGCCTTCGAACGCCCGGAGAGGTTGATCTATCTGGCCGGAAATTCGCTTGGCCCCTTGCCGTCAGGTGCGGCCGGGCGGGTGCGCGAGATGTTGGCGACCGAGTGGGGGGGAAGCCTCGTGCGCGGCTGGAACACGCATGACTGGATCGGCGCCCCGACCCGCGTCGGCGGCAAGATCGCCGGCCTGATCGGCGCTGAACCCGACGAGGTTCTGGTCGCCGATTCGACCTCGGCCAACCTATACAAGCTTGCCGTCGCGGCGCTGCAGAGCCGTCCGGATCGCAAGGTCGTGCTCAGCGCGCCGGGCGACTTTCCGACCGATCTCTACATGCTCGAGGGCGCGCTAGGCACGCTCGGCGGCGACCGCCGGCTGGTGCTGGCCGAGGGCGAGGCGCTGGACGCGGCGATCACCGAAGGGGTCGCGCTGCTCGTGCTCTGCCAGACCCATTATCGCAGCGGCGCGGTGCGCGACATGGCCGCGCTCACGGCCAAGGCCCACTCGGTCGGCGCGCTGGTGCTCTGGGATCTCAGCCACAGCACCGGCGTGCTGGAGGTCGACCTCAACGGCTGTAATGCCGATCTCGCGGTCGGCTGCGGCTACAAGTATCTCAACGGAGGCCCCGGAGCCCCAGCCTTCCTGTTCGTCGCCCGGCGCCATCAGGGGGTGCTGGTCTCGCCGCTGTCCGGCTGGTTCGGCCACGCCAGGCCGTTCGCCTTCGAGGACGGCTATGACCCGGCCGAGGGCATATCCCGCTTCGCCTGCGGCACCCCGCCGATGCTCAGCCTCGCGGCGCTTGAGGGCGGCGTCGATCTGGCGCTGGAGGCCGGTCCGACAGCCACCGCCGCCAAGGCCCGGGCGCTGGGCGCCCTGTTCATCGATCGGGTCGGCGACGCGCTGACGCTGGAAAGTCCCGCGGAGAGCGCGAGGCGTGGTGGCCACGTCGCCTTCCATCACCCGGACGCCTACGCCATCGTTCAGTGCCTCATCAGCAAGGGCGTGATCGGCGACTATCGTGATCCGGGCACCATGCGCTTTGGGCTGTCGCCGCTGTTTCTGTCGTTCACCGAGGTGGCCGCCGCCGCCGATCTGCTGGTGGAAGTCGTTCGCACCCGGGCCTATGACGATCCCGCTTTCCGACAACGCTCCAAAGTCACCTGAGGCGACCGATGCATTACCTTCACACCATGGTCCGGGTCCGCGATCTCGACGCCGCGCTCGACTTCTATTGCGACAAGCTTGGCCTGGCCCAGGTCTCGCGCGTCGATGTCGAGGCGGGGCGTTTCACCCTGGTTTTCCTCGCCGCGCCGGACGATCTGGAGGCTGCGAAGGCCAAACGTGCGCCTACGGTCGAACTGACCTGGAACTGGGACGACGAGGCCTATGACGGCGGGCGAAACTTCGGCCACCTGGCCTATGCCGTCGACGACATCTACGCGGCCTGTCAGCGTCTGATGGACGGCGGGGTGACGATCAACCGCCCGCCGCGCGACGGCCACATGGCCTTCATCCGCTCGCCGGACAACATCTCCATCGAGCTGCTGCAGAAGGGCCCCAACCTGCCGCCCGCCGAGCCCTGGGCCTCGATGCCCAACGTCGGAGTGTGGTGATGAGCCTGGCCGGCCGTATCGCGCTGGTCACCGGCGCCGCTGGCGGTATTGGCCTGGCCTGCGCGCAGGAACTGGCGCGTGAGGGGGCCGATGTGGCGCTGCTCGATCGGGACGGAGAGGCCGCGCAGTCCGCCGCGACGGCGATCGCGGCCGAGACCGGCCGCCGGACGCTGGCCATCGCCTGTGACGTCTCGGACGCGGACGCGGCCCGGGCGGCCGTGGCGAGGGCAGGCGCCGAGCTCGGCCTCATCGACATCCTCGTCAACAACGCCGGTATCGTGCGGCCGGGCGACATCCTGACCACGACGCTGGAAGACTTCGACGCGGTTCTGGCGGTTAATGTCCGCGCGGTGTTCGTCATCGGCCAGGCCGTGGCCCAGGCCCTGGTCGCCGCCGGCAAGCCGGGCTCGATCATCAACATGAGTTCGGTGAACGCGGTGCTCGCGATCCCCGGCCAGGTCCCCTACGTGACCAGCAAGGGGGCGATCAACCAGCTGACCAAGACCATGGCGCTGGGCCTCGCCGAACACGGCATCCGCGTCAACGCCATCGGGCCGGGCACCATCGCAACGGAGATCCTCAAGGGCGTCTTCAAGGACGAGGCCGCCAAACGCGGGGTGCTGGCCCGCACCCCCTTGAAGCGTATCGGCGAGCCGCGCGAGATCGGCCGGGTGGCGGTGTTCCTGGCCGGGGACGACAGCAGTTACATGACCGGCCAGACGATCTATCCCGACGGCGGCCGGCTGGCGCTGAACTACACGGTGGCGGTGGACTAGCCGGGGACATGTACCAAAGGTACGTGTCCCCTATCGTCCCGGCTTGACCGCCAACGGCAGGGCGTCGAACAGCGTCGGCGCGTCTCCGACCCTGGCCCCCTCGATCTCGAGCATCTTCAACTTGGTCTCGACCCCACCCGGCGCGGAGAATCCGCCGGGCTTGCCGCCGGCGCCGAGGACCCGATGACAGGGCATGAGAATGGGGAAGGGGTTCCGGCCCATGGCCTCGCCCACAGCCCGCGCCGCCTCGCGCGGCTCGCCCATCGCCAGCGCGATCTCGCCATAGGTCATGGTCTCACCCGGTGGAATCTTTCGGGCCAGATCATAGACGCGGCGGTGGAACGGCGGCACGGCGTCCATATCCAGCGGGGCCTCGGAGAGATCGACCTTTTCGCCGGTCATCAGGGCCACGATGCCGATGATGACGGGCTCCAGGGTCTCCGGTGGACGCGACTCGACCGACCCGGGAAATCGCTCGGCGAATCGCCGACGCACCTGGTCGTCGCTCGCGCCGGGCAGTGCGGTTCCGACAATCCACTGTTCGCGCCAAGCCAGGCCGCAGCGACCGATGGCGGTATCGAACAGAGTGAAGCCGAGCGAGGTCATGTGCGGATTCTAGCAGCTTGGCGGGCCGTTGTTGACCGCGAGGCGCGCCGCCTTAGCTGTGGCGCGGTTGATCCGACGTCTGGAGTCCTTCCATGCCCCCCGCGATGACCTTCTCTGACGGCGCCCGCGCCACGGCCCTGGCGCTGATCGGTCAGTACGGCGAAGACGCCGAGGTGATGGCGGTGATGCGCGCGGCCGAACTGGCCGCGCTGGGCGATGTGGAGGGGCTGGCGCAATGGGACGAGATCATCGCCTGTATTCTCGTCATGGAGTCGGGCGAGGGGCCGCCGAGCGCCCGGCATTAGCGCCTGAGGGGAACGGTCTCTGGAAGATGGCTCCGCGGGTAGGATTCGAACCTACGACCAGCCGATTAACAGTCGGCTGCTCTACCACTGAGCTACCGCGGATCACGCATCTCAGGAAGGTCGGTG
>CAZISF010000142.1:0-8188 GCA_964541915.1 uncultured Caulobacter sp. | reverse complement strand
GGTTCACTTCCGGCAGGCCGCACTTGGCCGACGGAACGGCCACGCGATAGTGGGCCGTCAGGGCGACTTCCAGGCCGCCGCCGAGCGCGGTGCCGTGGATCGCCGCGACCACCGCCTTGGGCGAGTTTTCCATCATGTTCTGGACGTCGAACAGGCTGGCGCCCTTCTGGGCTCCGCCAAATTCGCTGATGTCGGCGCCGGCGATGAAGGTGCGGCCGGCGCAGATCAGCACGATGGCCTTGACCGAGTCATCGGCGATGGCGGCCTTGAAGCCTTCGAACAGGCCGTCGCGGACGTTCGCCGACAGGGCGTTCACCGGCGGCGAGTTCAGCGTGATGATGGCGATGTCGCCATCCTGGGTCAGTTCGGTGACGGAATTTATTGCGGCCATGACGCCTCACCCCTATCGTTCATTGAAACGCTTGTTTGAGCGCAAACTGCCGAGCCGGACCGCGAGAGTCCAGCGCACAACACTGGGAGACGTCCGATGGATCTCGATTTCCTGCCCGAGCACGCCGAATTTCGTAAGGAAGTCCGCGACTGGATCGAAGCCAACTACCCGGCCGAGACCCGCCGCAAGCAGGAGGCCGGCGAACATCTCGGCAAGGAAGACATCCTCGCCTGGCACCGCACGCTGCACAAAAAGGGCTGGCTGACGCCGTCCTGGCCGGTCGAATTCGGCGGCACGGGCTGGGATTCGGTCCGCAAATACATCTTCAGCGAAGAGCTCGCCCGCGCCCAGACCAGCCAGACCAGCTTCGGCCTCGGCATGATCGGGCCGGTGCTCTACACCTTCGCCACGCCCGAGCAGAAAGAGAAGTTCCTGCCCGGCACGATGAACGGCGACATCTGGTGGTGCCAGGGCTACTCCGAGCCGGGCGCCGGCTCCGACCTCGCGGGCCTGTCGACCCGCGCCGTGCGCGACGGCGACCACTACGTCGTCACCGGCCAGAAGACCTGGACCACGCAAGGCCACTTCGCCGACTGGGGCTTCTTCCTCGTCCGCACAAATCCCGACGCGAAGAAGCAGGAAGGCATTTCCTTCCTGCTGATCGACATGAAGAGCCCGGGCATCACCGTGCGTCCGATCATCACCATCGAGGGCGGCCACGAGGTCAACGACGTGTTCCTCGACAACGTCCGGGTGCCCGTCGCCAACCTGATCGGCGAGGAGAACAAGGGCTGGACGGTCGCCAAGTACCTGCTCGGCCACGAGCGCACCGGCATCGCCGGCGTCGCCCGCTCCAAGCGCGGCATCGAGCGCCTGCGCGAGCTGGCCACGGCGGAACTGGCCGACGACGCCCAGCCGCTGATCCGCGACAGCGACTTCCGCCGCAAGGTGGCCGAGCTGGAGGTCGATCTGGCCGCGCTGGAATACACCGAGCTGCGCAGCCTGGCCTCGGAGAGCAAGGGCAAGGGCCCCGGACCGGAAGCCTCGCTGCTGAAGGTCAAGGGCACGGAGGTCGGCCAACGCCTGACCGAACTGACGCTGGAAGCGGCCGCCCACTACGGCGCGCCCTACGCCCGCGGCATGCAGGGCGGCAACGACCTGCCCGTCGGCCCGGACTACGCCGGCAAGGCCGCCCCGACCTACTTCAACATGCGCAAGACCTCGATCTTCGGCGGCTCCAACGAGATCCAGCGCAACATCATCGCCAAGGCCGTGCTGGGGCTTTGATCAAAACTCCTCCCCCGGAGGGGGAGGGGGACCATGCGGAGCATGGTGGAGAGGGAAGAACCGGCGCCTGACGATCGGCGGCTCCCTCTCCGACCCGGCTCCGCCGGGCCACCTCTCCCTCCGGGAGAGGAAATGCGAAAAGCGCGGAACAGCCGCCGAACAAAACTCAACCCCTAGCGGTCGGGCGATGTTCCAACGCTATCCCTTCGGGTTGGTGATTCGTTCTTTTCGAGCCTGACAGCTCAGCCGAACAGGCCCTGGATCCAGCCGGTGACGGCGGCCCAAACCCCGGCCAGCCAGCCCAGCAGTCCACCACTCATCGCTTCCCGCTCGGGCACGAACCAGCTGGGCGCGGCGGGCGGGGCGCAGTTCATGCGCATGCCGGCGCCCTTGAGGTAGCCACGGCGGATCTTGCCGGCATTGATCGCCTCGGCGACCCGCTTGTCGCGCCGTTCCGCGCCGGAGAGTTTCCGCACCCAGCCGCGGAAGGGCAGCAGGCTGCGGGTCTTGTCGCCGACGGCGCTGACCGCGGCGTCCCCCGCCGCCTGTTTGAGCTTCTGACCCCGGGTGCGGTGGTCGGGCGGCGGCGGCTCGTCCAGGTCCGGCCCCAGCGCCTCGTTCAGCCGGCCGATCTCGCCGGCGATGCTCTCGCAGCGCGTCAGCCCGTCCATGTCGTAGGGACCGGCGACCGCGCGCTTGAGCACGTCGGGAATGCGGGTGTGCTTCAGGTTCAGATCGTCGAGCGGGGCGGTGACCGCGTCGCGGAAGTCCGGCCGGGCCTGGGTCTCGCCCCGGTCCTGACGCGGATCGGGCTTCCCGCCGTCCTGGGCCAGCACAGGCCCGGCGAGAAGGAAGCTCAGGGCTGTGATCAGGCTCAGGCGGCGCATGGAACGTCCATAGACGATTCAGCGACGCGGCGGAATTGAGGCCTCGGGTTAGGGCTTGATCAGACCGACCATCGCCGCCGTCGCCGAGGCGATCATGCCGTCTACGGCGACGCCGTAGAGCTTCTCGTCCGTCAGGGTGGCGGTGAAGTTGAACTGGAAATCCGCGCCCGGCGCGAAGATGCCGCCCAGCCGGCTGGTGCCGGTCACATTGAAGAACTCGCCATCGTTGACGAGGGGGGCGGCGAGGCGAACCACGACATCGCCGTCCTTGGCCGGGGCGGGTTTGGTGAAGGCGACTTTCTGCCATTTCGGATTGCCGGTCGGGGTGCGGAAGGCGATGCGCGTCTGGTCGGGAACCAGGCTCAGCTGTGCGGCGGCGGAGCCTTCGCCGGTGGTCACGATGCGGCTGCCCAGTTGCCGTTTGCGATCCGCGAAAGCCTCGCCGATGTTCACGACGTAGAACGCCTTGACCACATTGGCGTTGAGCTCCTTGGCCAGCTTCACCTCGAGGCCCGGCAATTTCCAGGTCGTGCCGATCGACACCACGCTCGGACCGCCCGGGGTGATGCTCTTGCCGCCCATGCCGCTCATCCAGCCGATGTAGCTCTTCGGCTGCTCGAACAGGCTGCCTTCGACGCTGTAGGGCAGGTAGGGCGTCAGGCCGGCGGCGCTGACCAGGGTCATGTCGCCCAGAGCGTTTCCGAACCGCGTGTAGTTGGGCAGGCCGGCCAGCTTGATCATTTCGCCGTAGGTCGCGCTGGCCTTCACCTCGGATTCCGGCACCACCTCGTAGCCGGCGGCCGTCAACTGCGTCTTCAGCTGCGCGTAGGCTTCGTCGGCGATCCGCGCCTGCAGGGCCGGATCCATGTTCGGCAGCGCGAGGACAGCGCGCGCCGAGCTCTTGTCCGCCAGCATGCCGCTGCCCGCGAGCCGCTCCCCGGCCACCGAGGCCTGGAAGGAGACCACCACCGCGGAAATCGCCACGCGCCGCGTTCCGCTCAGTCCGGCAGCCGTGCTGTCGGTAAAGGCGGCGGTCGGTGCGGCCGTCTGGGCGCTGGCCAGCGCCGGTGACAGCAGACCGAACGCGACGGCCGCAATGGTCAGGGTCGAACGGAGAAAAGAGTGCGCCACGGGCCAGCCTCTGGTCTGATGCGATGAGGTCTGACCTATCGTCGCGTTCCCGGAGGATCGCCACAGCGGGCGCCCCTCAAAAAGGGGGCCGCCTTTCCCGCAAAGGCGTGGCCTGTCCCTTCCCCCGGCCCTCTAACCGCGTAATCTGGCGACCAGACCGGGACCCGCCCGGCGCAGGAGGAACAATGCCGGGAACAACCCGCCGCTGGGTGCTGGCGCGCCATATCGAAGGGGCGCCATCGCCCGAGGACTTCCGGCTCGAAGAGGCGCCGCTCGGCGAGCTGGCCGAGGGCAAATTCCTGTCCCGCGTGATCCTCAGCTCCGTCGACCCCGGCACCCGCTCGCGCCTGTCCGGCGGCGACAGCTATGCCGGGGCGATGAAGATCGGCGAGGGCATCGACGGCTTCTGCGTCGCCGAAGTCATCGAGAGCAGGAACCCCAACTACGCGGTCGGCGACCTGATCGCGGCGGGCGGCGGCTGGCGTGAGCACTTCGTCTCCGACGGCCGGGGCTTCATCCAGAAGATCACCGACCGCCGCGTGCCGCTGGGCTGCTGGATCGGCATCCTCGGCGTGCCGGGCCTGACCGCCTGGTTCGGCCTGAACCGCGTCGGCCAGGCGAAGGAAGGCGAGACCCTGCTGGTCACCTCCGCCGCCGGACCGGTCGGGGCCACGGCCGGCCAGCTGGGCAAGAAGCTCGGCATGCGGGTCGTCGGCATCGCCGGCGGGCCGAAGAAGTGCGCCTGGCTGAAGGACGAGGCCGGCTTCGACGCGGTCATCGACTACAAGGCCGAGCCGGACCTGACCGCCGCCATCAGGGCGGCCTGTCCCGAGGGCGTCGACGTGCTGTTCGACAACGTCGGCAACGAGATGGTCGACCGCGTCCTGCCGCTGATGAAGCTGCGCGGCCGGGTCGTCGTTTCGGGCCAGGTGGCCGACTACAATCTGCCGGTCGAGCAGCGCTACGGCCTCAAGCACACCGACGTCTTCATCACCCACCGGGTGCGGATGGAGGGGCTGGTGGTGTTCGACGACATCCGCCAGTTCGCCGCCGCCCAGAGTCAGATGGCCGACTGGATCGCCGACGGCTCGCTGAAGTTCGCCATCGAGGAGTTCGACAGGTTGGACCGCGCCGCCGAGGCCTTCTGCGGCCTGTTCCGCGGCGAGAATTTCGGCCGCCGTCTTGTGCGTGTCAGCAAGGACCCCGCCTGATGAAGTTCGAGGACTACCAGCGCTTCACCTTCCGCCGCGACGGCCGGATCCTGATCTGCGCTTTCAGCGGCAACGCGGTGAACGCCGTCGACGCCCGGATGCATGACGAACTGGCCGAACTGTTCGTCGACCTGCAGCATGACGACGACAGCGACCTGATCGTGCTGACCGGCGAGAACCGCGCCTTCTGCGCCGGCGGCGACTTCGACTGGTTCGACGAGCAGATCAGCGATCCCCGGAAGTTCCGGGCCATCGCCTATGACGCCAAGCGCATCGTCAGCGGCCTGCTGGACCTGGAAAAGCCGATCATTGCCCGCCTCAACGGCGCGGCGGCGGGCCTTGGCGCGACCATCGCCCTGCTGTGCGACGTGATCATCGCCGACGAGACGGCGAAGATCGGCGACCCGCATGTGAAGGTCGGCCTGGTCGCCGGCGACGGCGGGGCGATCATCTGGCCGCAGCTGATCGGCTTCGCCCGGGCCAAGGAACTGCTGATGACAGGCGACCTGCTGTCGGCGACCGAAGCCGCGCGCATGGGGCTGATCAACTACGCCGTTCCCGCCGCCGAGCTCGACGCCAAGGTCGCCGAGATCACCGGCAAGATCCTCGGCAACCCGCGCTGGGCGGTGCGCTGGACCAAGATGACGGCCAACATCACGCTGAAGCAGATCATGGTCGCCACCAGCGACGCGGCCGTGGCCTACGAGTCGCTCTCCAACATGACCGCCGACCGCAAGGAGGCCGTCGCCGCCTTCCGCGAGCGCCGGCCGATGAACCTGACGGGGGAGTGATGGGACACAAAACATCCGCTCATCCCGGCGATGGCCGGGACGGAGATCAAAGGGAGTTCGGCCGGCGGGCTGACATCGAGATTTTTCATCTGGGTCCCGGCCTTCGCCGGGATGAGCGGGTTTGGGAATGACCGAACCCGAACACGTCACCGCTCTCCGCGCGATCCTCCAGCGCTTCGTCCTCGAAAAGGCCCCGCGCGAGAAGCGTCGCGAGTGGGACCGGACCCACACCTTCCCGCGCGACCTGTTCCGCGAGCTGGCGGACCTGGGGCTCTGCGGCCTGACCATCCCGGAGGAATACGGTGGCACGGGTCCGGACATCCTCGCCGCGGTCGCGGCCATCGAGGAGCTATGCCGGGCGGGATCGTTCCTCGCCGGACCGTTCATCCAGTGCGCCTTCTACGGCGGCATGAACATTCTCGAGAACGGCTCGGCCGAACAGAAGGCGGACCTGCTGCCCAGGCTGGCGAAGGGCGAGCTGTTCTTCGCCTATGGCCTGTCCGAGCCCGACGTCGGCGGCGACCTTTCGCAGGTGACCACCCGCGCCCGCCGCGAGGGCGACGAGATCGTCATCAACGGGGCCAAGCGCTGGTGCACCGGCGCGGACTTCAGCGACTACATCTACTGCCTGGTGCGCAGCGACCCGGACGCCCCGGCCCGCAATGGCCTCAGCTTCGTGCTGATCCCGACCGACGCGCCGGGCGTGACCATCACCCCGATCGACCATGTGAACCTGCGCTACACCCTGTCCTCCGACGTCCATTTCGACGAGGTCCGCCTGCCGCTGTCGGCCATCGTCGGCGGGCCGGAACGCTGGAACCAGGGCTGGAAGATGTTGGCCGGCCGGGCGCTCGACATCGAGAAGCTGGAGATCAGCGCCTGCGCCTTCGGCATCGCCCAGGCGGCGCTGGAGGAGGCCTGGCGGTACGCCCAGGACCGGGTGCAGTTCGGCAAGCCGATCAGCGGCCACCAGGCCGTGCGCCACGCCCTGGTCGATGCGAAGACCAGGCTCGAGGCCTGCCGCCTGATGCTGTGGAACGCCGCCCGCCTGGCCGACGCCGGCGAGCCCTGCGCCGCCGAGACCAGCATGGCCAAGCTGTTCATCGCCGAGGCCGGCGTCGAGATCGCCTTGACCTGCCAGCGGGTCATGGGGGCTTACGCCATGTCGGCGGACTACGATATCGAGCGCAACGTGCGCGACCTGCTGGGCATGCCGATCGTCGGCGGCTCCTCGAACATGCAGCGAAACAACCTCGCCGCCCTTTGGAAACTGCCCGGATGAGTTTCAACGCCGTCACCGTCGCCCAGTCCTTCGCCGACGAGGTCAGCCGCCGCGCGCCGGAGATAGAGAGCAATCGCCGGTTGCCCGCCGATCTGGCCCGGAAGTTCGCTGATGCGGGACTCTTTCACATGGTGCTGCCGGTCGCGCTCGGCGGCCGGAACACGCCGCCGACGCAAATCGCCCTGGCGCTGGAAACCCTCGCCCAGGCTGACGCCTCCGCCGCCTGGTGCGTGATGATCGGGGCGACCATGGGGGGCATGGCCAACCGGTTGCCGGCCGGCGCCGCGCGTGAGGTGTTCGGCGAACCGGGGGTCATCTCGGCCGGGGTTTTCGCGCCCATGGGCAGGGCGGTCGAGGACGGCGACGACTGGATCGTCACTGGCCGCTGGCAGTGGGGCAGTGGCTCTCAGAACGCCAGCTGGATCGCCGGCGGCGCCGTGCTGACGGGCCCGGACGGTCCGCTCACGGACGACAATGGTCAGCCGCTGCACCGGATGATGATCTTCCCCGCCGCCGAGGTGGAGCTGATCGACACCTGGCGCACCTCCGGCCTCTGCGGCACCGGCAGTCTCGACTTCCAGGTCAAGGACATGCGGGTGCCCAAGGCGCGCAGCGTGGCGCTGCAGTCCGATCCGGTGACGGTCGACACGCCGCTGGCCCGTTTCCCGGTCTTCTGCCTGCTGGCCATGGGCGTGGCCGCCGTGGCTCTCGGCAATGCGCGCGGCGCCCTGCTCGCGGCCGGCGCCGCGGCCCAGACGAAGAAGGCGGCGGGGTCGCAGCGGACGATGGCGGAGCGCAACGTGGTCCAGGCTGACTTCGCCCGCGCCGTGGCGAAGCTGTCAGCCGCCCGCGCCTTCTATTTCGAGACCATCGCGGTCCTCTGGGCGGAGGTCCAGGCCGGCGGGGAGGGGGGGGCTGGAGCCGCGCAACCGGCTGCGTCTCGCCTGCGCCCATGCCGCCGAAGCCAGCGCCGATGTCAGCAAGGTCGCCTATGACATGCTCGGCGGTTCGGCGGTCTATCTCGAGAACGACCTGCAGCGCCGCTTCCGCGACGCCAACGTCATCACTCACCACGCCATGGTCGCCCCGGCGATCTACGAGCTGACCGGCCGGGTGCTGCTCGGCCTGCCGACGCGGGTGGATCAGCTCTGACCGGGGACATGTACCGAAGGTACGTGTCCCCTAAACCCGCGCGCTCGATTGGGGGA
>CAZISF010000141.1:0-8229 GCA_964541915.1 uncultured Caulobacter sp. | reverse complement strand
TCGTGGCCCTCTGCTACGACCACGGGGTGGGCGACGGCCAGGGCGCGGTGACCTTCCTGGTCAAGGTCAAGGAAGCCATCGAAGACCCGCAGAGGTTGCTGCTGGACGTCTGATCGCTGTCCGCCTCCGTCATGGTCGCGGGCAGCGCGCGCAGTCAGAAGGCGCGTCGACGGCGGCATTTCCGGTTCTGACCCGCGCCGCAGATGGTCAGCGCCTGGTGCAACGGAGGGGCGCGCGGATGATATCCGCGCCGCCTCCGCTGTTTTTGTCGCCGCGATGTTGACCTAGGGCGTCAGGGCCTTAAACCGCCTCGCGCAAGGGGCGAGCAGGCCCCATATGTTGTGCGCACAATCAACAGGCGGCTCCATCCATGGCCCAATACGACGTCATCATCATCGGCGGCGGCCCCGGCGGCTACAACGCGGCGATCCGCGCCGGCCAGCTGGGCCTGAAGGTCGCCCTTGTGGAGGGCCGCGAGACCCTCGGCGGCACCTGCCTGAACGTCGGATGCATGCCTTCCAAGGCCCTGCTGCACGCCTCCGAGCTCTACGCCGCGGCCGCCGGCCCGGAATTCGCGACGCTCGGCATCGAGGTCAAGCCGAAGCTGAACCTGCCCCAGATGATGGCCCAGAAGGCCGATAGCGTGACGGCCCTGACCAAGGGCATCGAGTTCCTGTTCAAGAAGAACAAGGTCGAGTGGATCAAGGGCTGGGGCCGCATCGACGGACCCGGCAAGGTGGTGGTCAAGGCCGTCGACGGCGCCGAGACCACCCTCGAGGCCAAGAACATCATCATCGCCACGGGCTCGGAGCCCACCCCGCTGCCCGGCGTGGCGGTGGACAACAAGCGTATCGTCGACTCCACCGGCGCCCTGTCGTTGCCGGAAGTGCCGGGTCACCTGGTGGTCATCGGCGCCGGCGTCATCGGCCTTGAACTGGGCAGTGTTTGGCGTCGCCTGGGCGCCGAGGTTACGGTGGTCGAATACCTGGACCGCGTCTGCCCCGGCATGGACGAGGAGACCGCCAAGACCTTCCAGCGCTCGCTGACCAAGCAGGGCTTCAAGTTCCAGCTGGGCCAGAAGGTCACCGGCGCCGTGGCCAGCGCCAGCGGCGTCGAGATCACCATGGAGCCGGTCAAGGGGGGTGACGCCCAGACCCTGGCGGCCAACTATGTGCTGGTGGCCATCGGCCGCCGACCGTTCACCGAGGGACTCGGGCTGGAGACGGTCGGCATCACGCCGGACAAGCGCGGCGTCATCGCCAACGATCACTTCAAGACCGGCGTCGGCGGCGTCTGGGTCGTTGGCGATGTGACCAGCGGCCCGATGCTGGCCCACAAGGCCGAGGACGAGGGCGTCGCCTGCGTCGAGCTGATCGCGGGCAAGGCCGGCCACGTGAACTACGACCTGATCCCCGGCGTCATCTACACCGCCCCGGAAGTGGCCACGGTCGGCAAGACCGAGGAGGAACTGAAGGCCGCGGGCGTCGCCTACAAGGTCGGCAAGTTCCCCTTCACCGCAAACAGCCGCGCCAAGATCAACCACGAGGGCGAGGGCTTCGTGAAGGTGCTCGCCGACGCCAAGACCGACCGCATTCTCGGCGTGCATATGATCGGCCCCAACGTCGGCGACATGATCGGCGAATACTGCGTGGCGATGGAGTTTTCGGCCTCGTCCGAGGACGTCGCGCGCACCTGCCATCCCCACCCGACCCGCTCCGAGGCCCTGCGCCAGGCGGCGATGGGCGTTGAGGGCTGGACGATGCAGGCGTAGGGCCTCTAGCCTCCCTGCCAACAAGGGGAGGCGCATATGTCCAACACCAGCGAACCGGTCTGGAAAGACCCTGATATCGGCATGGTCCGCCAGCTGCTGGCGATGGCCCGGCCGGTGGGCGCTCCTGCCCAGAGCTGGGAGGAACGCCGCATGGGCATGGACGCCTTCGGCCTGCGCCCGCTCGCCGAAGGGACGGTCCGCGTCGGCATCGACATCGACGGCCTGCACAGCGAACGCCTGACCCCGCCCGGCGCGGATGAGAGCAAGGCCCTGCTCTATCTGCACGGCGGCGGCTACTGCATCGGCAGCCCGCTGAGCCACGGCGTCATGGTCTCCCGCTTCGCCGCCGTCATGGGCGTGCCGGCTATCGTGCCGAACTATCGCCTCGGGCCGGAGCATCCCTTTCCCGCGGCGGTCGATGACGCGCTGAAGGCCTATCGCCACCTGCTGGAGGGCGTGGCCCCCGAAGGCATCGCCATCGCCGGCGACTCGGCCGGCGGCGGCCTGACCCTGGCGCTGGCGCTGGCGATCCGCGACGCCGGCCTGCCGCAGCCGGGCTGCCTGTTCGTCATCAGCCCCTGGGCCGACCTGCGCCAGGTGGGTCCGGCCTATGCGGCGCTGGAGCCGGTCGACGCCATGCTCAGCAAGGCCGGCCTCGACGAATTCGCTGCCGCCTACCTCAATGGCCACGATCCGGCCGACCCGCTCGCCTCGCCGGCGCTCGGTGACTACACGGGCCTCGCGCCGCTACTGATCCATGTCGGCGGCGCCGAGGTGTTGCTGTCCGACGCCTGCGCGGTCGCAGAGAGGGCGGGTCTGGCGGGCGTGGATGTGCGGCTGGAGATCTGGCCGGAGATGATCCACGTCTGGCACGCCTTCGCCGACCAGATGGCCACCAGCTGGCGCGCGATCAACGAAGCCGGCGCCTGGATGAAGGCGAAAACCGGCTAGGCGCGCGGATGCGCCTTGCCATAGGCCGCCAGCAGGCCGGCGGCGTCGACGGCGGTGTACTTCTGCGTCGTCGACAGCGAGGCGTGGCCGAGCAACTCCTGGATCGAGCGAAGGTCGGCGCCGGCGCCCAGCAGATGGGTGGCGAAGCTGTGACGCAGGGCGTGAGGCGTGGCGCGGTCGGAGAGGCCGAGGCGTCCGCGCAGCAGCTGCATGGTCGCCTGGACGTGGCGAGGGCTTAGCGGGCCTCCCCGGGCGGCCCTGAACAGGGGCTCGTCCGGATCCAGCGCGAAGGGCAGGGCAGCCAGATAGGCGTCGACAGCCTCGCGTACGGCCGGCAGCACCGGCGCGATCCGTGTTTTAGAACCCTTGCCGAGGATGCGCAGACTGTCGCCCAGAGGCGCGTCCGACCGCTTCAGCGACAGGGCCTCGCTGATCCGCAGGCCGCAGCCCCACAGCAGGGTCAGCACCGCCTCGTCGCGCAGGGCGGCCCAACCCTCGCGTTCGGGGTCGCAGGCGGCCTCCTCGATCAGGCCGCGTGCCTGGTCCTCGGTCACGGGGCGCGGCGCGGACGGCTTGACGCGAGGCCCCTTCACCAGCGCCAGCGCCGCGTTGGAAATGCCAAGTCGCCGATCAAGAAAACCGTGGAACGAGCGCACGGCCGACAGGGCATGCGACACCGACCGCGCCGACAGCGGTCGCTCGCCATCGCGGCGATGGGCCAGATATGCGCGCAGCTCGGCTGGCGTGGCTGATCCCATATCGGCGGCCGACAGGCTCTCGGCGCGATGGTGTTCGAGAAAGGTCAGCCAGGGCGAGACCGCGCCCAGATAGGCCTCGATGGTGCGCGGCGAGACCCGCCGTTCGTTGGCCAGATGGCCCAGCCAGGCCGTCATGGCCTCGCGGGCGCTGGTCACAGCACCGGCCATCGCTCGGCCGTCCGCTCGACCACCCGCGCCAGGAAGGCCACCAGCTCGGCGCCCATGTCGGCCGTGAAGCCCTGTGCGTCCGGCGAGCCGAAGGCGAGCACGCCCTCACGGCCCGGCTCCCAGAACGCCACCCGCACCATGGCCATCGAATGGACCTGCTCGGCCTTGTCGCCGAACAGGCCCAGCGCCGGGGCATGGAAGCCCATGCGGGCCAGGCGCTGCGGGCCGAGGATCAGATCGGTCTGGCCCTCGACCAGTTCGTACCAGCCGGCCGGCGTGCGGCCCGGGCCTTCAACGGCGATGGTCGCGGCGACCAGTCCGAAGCGCAGGCTGGCCAACTCGTCGACCCGTCGCGCCAGATCGGAGTGATTGCGCGACTCCAGAATGTCGATCACCGCGGCATGGGTCTGGGCCTGGGCGGAGAAGTTGGCCCGCGCCATGGCCTCCAGCTTGCGACGAACGGTCGTCTCGCGCTTGTGCGCGGCGCTCACCTTGGCCAGCGCGGCCGGGCCGAAGTCGACGATGTTGGCCGAATCCACGCGCAGGCCCAGATCGGCCAACAGCTCCGCGTCGTCGCGAATCAGCTCGGGGTGGGATCGCAGGACCTGACGCAGCTCTTCCGCCGCCGAATCCAACTGCCTGGCCGTGCTCATGGTCTTTCCCCGGGTCAACCGGGGAGACGCTAGCGCCGACCTCCTACCAATCCGTTCAGAGGATCGACTGGCCCGTCTTCGCCCAGTCGGCCATGAACTGCTCCAGGCCCTTGTCGGTGAGCGGATGCTTGAACAGGGCCTCGAACGTCGCGGGCGGGATTGTCGCGCAATCCGATCCCGCCAGCGCCGCAGCCGTCACATGGGCCGGCGTGCGGATCGAGGCGGCGAGGATTTCGGTGTCGTAGCCGTAGTTGTCGTAGATGGCGCGGATCTCGCTGATCAGCTCCATGCCGTCGGCGCCATGGTCGTCGAGGCGACCGATGAACGGCGAGATGTAGGAGGCGCCGGCCTTGGCCGCGAGCAGGGCCTGGCTGGCCGAGAAGCACAGGGTGACGTTGGTCTGGATGCCTTCGACGGCGAATTCGGCCGTGGCGATCAGGCCGTTGCGGGTCAGCGGCACCTTCACGACCACATTGGGAGCGATGGCGGCCAGCTTGCGGCCCTCTGCCAGCATGCCCTCGACATCCATCGCGGCGACCTCGGCGCTCACTGGGCCCTCGACGAGACCGCATATCTCGGCGATGACCTCCGCCATGGGCCGACCGGATTTGGCGATCAGGGTGGGATTGGTGGTCACGCCGTCCACGAGGCCGGTGGTGACGAGGTCCTTGAGGACGGCGGTGTCGGTGGTGTCGAGGAACAGTTGCATGGACGGGCTTGTAGCGAGCCGGAACGCGGGGCGCCACCCGTGAGCCGAATCGCGTCCGTTCTGCTGCCGATGCCGCTGCCCGAGGCGTTCGACTATGACGAGCCCGAAGGGTTCGATCTGGCCGTCGGCGACCATGTCGCGGTGCCGCTGGGGCCGCGCGCGGTGCGGGGCGTGGTGACGGCGCTGCGAGAGGCCGCCGGCGGAAACCGTCCGCTAAAGCCGGTGACGGAGCGGCTCGATGACCCGCCGATGCCTGAAGCCACCCTGCGCTTCGTGGAATGGGCGGCGCGCTATTCGGTCGACCTGCCGGGCCAGCCGCTTGCCATGGCCCTGCGCGGCCTGCGCCCGCCGAAGCCGAAGCCGATCAAACTGCTGGCGCCGACCGGGACCGAGCCCGCGCGAATGACGCCGGCCCGGGAAAAGGTGTTGGCCGCCGCCGCCGAAGGACCCCTGCCGGGCCCGGAACTCGCCGCGAAAGCCGGGGTCGGCGCCGGGGTGGTCAAGGGGCTGCTGGACGAGGGCTGTCTCGAGATCCGGCTGTTCACGCCTGAAACCGTCTTCCCCGAACCGGACACGACGCTTCCGGGACAGACGCTGAACGCCAGCCAGAAGGCGGCGGCCAGGGTTTTGGCTGGCATGGTGGCCGAGGGCGGGTTCCAGGCGGCTCTGCTCGACGGCGTCACCGGATCAGGCAAGACCGAGGTCTATCTCGAAGCGGTCGCCGCCGCGCTCGACGCCGACCCGGCGGCGCAGGTGCTGGTGCTGCTGCCTGAAATCGCCCTGACCCAGGCCGTCATCGCCCGGTTCGAGGACCGCTTCGGCGTTCAGCCCGCGGAGTGGCATTCCGCTGTACCGCCACCCCGCCGTCGTCAGGTGTGGGAAGGTGTCGCGAGGGGCAGGGCGCGCATCGTCGTCGGCGCCCGGTCGGCGCTGTTCCTGCCGTTCCCGAACCTGCGTCTGATCGTCGTCGACGAGGAGCACGACGGCTCGTTCAAGCAGGAAGAGGGCTTCATCTACCAGGCCCGCGACCTCGCCGTGGCCCGCGCCAGCCTCGAGAAATGCGCGGTGGTGCTGGCTTCGGCAACGCCCTCGCTGGAGAGTCTGTGGAACGCCGAGCAGGGCCGCTACCGCTGGCTCAAGCTGGCCTCGCGCCACGGCGCCTCGGAACTGCCGGACGTTTCGCTGATCGACATGCGCGAGACCCCGCCCGAGCCGGGCCGCTGGCTGTCGCCGCCGCTGATCGAGGCGATGAAGGAGACCTACGGCCGCAGCGAACAGACCCTGCTGTTCCTCAACCGTCGGGGCTATGCGCCGCTGGTGCTCTGCCGCGCCTGTGGCGAGCGGATGAAGGCGCCGGACACCGACAGCTGGCTGGTCGAGCATCGCTACACGGGCCGGCTGGTCTGTCATCTGACGGGCTTTTCGATGCCCAAGCCCGACCGCTGCCCCCATTGCGGGGCGCAGGACAGCCTGGTCTCGATCGGCCCCGGGGTGGAGCGGGTCGAGGAGGAAGTGCGCTTCCTGTTCCCCGAAGCCCGCGTGGCCGTGTTTTCCTCGGACACGGTCTACGACGCCGAAGGCGCTCGCTCGATCGTCAAGGCGATGACCGACGGCGAGATTGATGTGCTGGTGGCCACCCAGGCCGCCGCCAAGGGTCACGACTTTCCGTTGCTGACTCTGGTCGGAGTCGTCGACGCCGATCTCGGCCTGCGTGGCGGCGACCTGCGCGCCGGAGAGCGGACCTTCCAGCTGCTGGCCCAGGCCAGCGGTCGAGCGGGGCGCCGGGAGCGGCCCGGGCGGGCCATGCTGCAGACCTATGCGCCCGACCATGCCGTGATGCAGGCGCTGGCGGCCCAGGATCGCGACGCGTTCCTCGCCGCCGAGATGTCTGGTCGCGAGCTGGCCGGTCTGCCGCCGTTCGGCCGGCTGGCGGCGATCATCTGTTCAGGCCCCGATCCCGTGGCGCTGGAGGCCTACGTCAGGGCGCTGGCGGCAGCCGTCCCCAATGTCGACGGCGTGGATATCTACGGGCCGGCCGACGCCCCGCTGGCGCTGGTGCGCGGGCGGCGGCGCAAGCGCTTCCTCATCCGCGCTGATCGCAGTGTCGACCTGCAGGGATTCCTGTCGGCATGGCGCGCGCGGGCCCGACCGCCGAACTCGGTGCGGGTGGTGATCGACGTGGACCCCTACAGCTTCCTGTAGTTCAGGCCTGCGCCGGGGTGGGCTCCTCGGCCAGCACCGGTTCTCCGGGGACCTGGCGGCTGCGCATCGGGATTTCCGGGATGAACAGCACCACGACCAGTCCGGCGAAGATGACCAGCAGGCTGGCGCCGAACACGCCGGTGATGGCGTGCGAAAGGGTTGCGCGCAGGGCCGGGTCGACGCCCGCGGACTGACCGGCGGCCTGGGCCTTCAGCGCCAGCCCCTCCAGCGCGCCGATGTCGACGCTGGCGCCGCCCATGCTCTTGCCGAGATTGTGGGTCAGCAGGGCGCCGAAGATCGCCACGCCGAGGGTCGAGCCGATCTGGCGGAAGAACTGGTTTGCGCTGGTGACCACGCCGATCTGGGTCGGCGGGGCGGCGTTCTGGGCCGCGACGCTGAACAGGCTCTGGCCCGGGCCGAGTCCCAGCCCGACCAGCACCAGCCGCAGGCTGAGGTCCCAGGACGGCGTGTGCGGGCCGACGAAGCTCAGAAGGGTGACCCCGACCAGCAGCATCGACACTCCGGCCAGCATGAACGGCTTGTAGCGACCCGTGCGCGTGACCATGCGTCCCGACAGGGTGCTGGAGACGATCAGGCCGCCCATCAGCGGCAGGATCAGCAGGCCGCTGGTGGTCGCGGGAAGCCCCCGGCCGAGCTGAAGGTAAAGCGGCAGGAAGGTCACCACGCCGAGGAACGCCATGGCGATCAGAAATCCGGCCAGGTTCGACAGGGCGAACACCCGGTTGCTGAACAGCGACAGCGGCAGGATCGGAGAGCTGGCCCGGCGTTCGGCCTGCAGGAACAGCACGAAGGCCACGGCCGACAGGGCGAAGAGACCCAGGATCGTCGGCGAGCTCCAGCCAAGGCTGTGCCCCCCGAGGCTCAGCGCCAGCAGCAATGGAGCGAAGGTCGTGATGATCAGGCCCGCCCCGATCCAGTCGATGGCGCCGGACGCCCGGTGACTCAGGCGCGGCATCTTCACGATGATCATGAACAGCGACAGCAGGCTGAGCGGCA
>CAZISF010000140.1:0-8349 GCA_964541915.1 uncultured Caulobacter sp. | reverse complement strand
CTGCTCGGGGTTCATCTCGCCCAGGCCCTTGTAGCGCTGGATCGACAGGCCCTTGCGGCCGGCGTCCATGACCGCGGCGACCAGGTCGAGCGGACCGCGCACCGTGGTCGACTTGTCCTTGCGGCGGAACACCGCCTGGCCCTGGAAGGTCTCGGCCAGGGCGGCGGACCGCTCGGCCAGGCGGCGAGCGTCGGCAGCCTGCAGCAGGGCGTCTTCCAGCACGATCTTCTCGGACACGCTGCGTTTGATGCGGCTGAACACGAAGCCGGTGGCTCCGCGCTCGCCGGACCAGGGGCCGTCGCCTTCCTGGGCGTAGAGGTTCAGACGGCGCGCCGCTTCCGACGGATCCGGCGTTTCCCCCATCAGCCCCGCCAGGGCCGACTGTTCGATGGCGAAGGCGGGGGCGCGGCTCGACAGGCGGTCGATGTTGGCCTTGGCGGCCCGGGCCGCCTGCACCAGCGCCAGCAGGTCCTGACCCGTCATCCGCTCGCCGCTGGACAGGTCCAGTTCGGCGCCGTCCACGCCCTCGTCGATCAGGAAGGCCTCGTACTCCGTGTCATCCTTGAGGTAGCGCGAGGACTTGCCCTTGGCCGCTTTGTAGAGCGGCGGCTGGGCGATGTAGAGGTAACCGCGCTCGATCACCTGCGGCATCTGCCGGTAGAAGAAGGTCAGCAGCAGCGTGCGGATGTGGGCGCCGTCGACGTCGGCGTCGGTCATGATGACGATGCGGTGGTAGCGCATCTTCTCGATGTCGAACTCGTCGCGGCCGATGCCGGCGCCCAGCGCCATGATCAGGGTGCCGACCTGCTCGGACGACAGCATCTTGTCGAAGCGGGCCCGTTCGACGTTGAGGATCTTGCCGCGCAGGGGCAGCACGGCCTGGTTTTCGCGGTTCCGCGCCTGTTTGGCCGATCCGCCGGCTGAGTCACCCTCGACGATGAACAGTTCGGACTTGGCCGGGTCGCGTTCCTGACAGTCGGCCAGCTTGCCGGGCAGGCTGGTGATGTCGAGCGCGCTCTTGCGGCGGGTCAGTTCGCGGGCCTTGCGGGCCGCCTCGCGGGCGGAGGCCGCCTCGGCGATTTTCATGACGATGGCCTTGGCCTCGATCGGGTGTTCCTCGAACCAGGTGGCGAGGCCTTCCTGGACCAGACCCTCGACGGCCGGGCGCACTTCCGACGAGACCAGCTTGTCCTTGGTCTGGGACGAGAACTTGGGGTCCGGAACCTTGACCGACAGCACGCAGGTCAGGCCTTCACGGGCGTCCTCGCCAGTGACCGAGACCTTCTCCTTCTTGGCCATGCCGGAGCTCTCGGCATAGCCGGTGATGACCCGGGTCAGGGCCGCGCGGAAGGCCGACAGGTGGGTGCCGCCGTCCTTCTGCGGGATGTTGTTGGTGAAGCACAGCATGTGCTCGTGGTAGCTGTCGTTCCACTGCAGGGAGAGGTCGATCTCGACCTTCTCGCGCACGCCGCGGACCGAGATCGGCGCGTTGATCAGCGCGGTCTTGGCCTTGTCGAGGTGGCGGACGAAGGCCTCGATGCCGCCCTCGTAGTGCAGGATCTCTTCCCACGGCTCGGCGTCGCGCAGGTCGCGGAAGTGGATCGTCACGCCGCTGTTGAGGAAGGCCAGCTCGCGCAGGCGATGCTCAAGCGTCTTCCGGTCGAAGTCGATGAAGGCGAAGGTCGTGACCGACGGATAGAACGTCACATTGGTGCCGGTCAGCGGTTTGCCGTTCTCGCGCAGCGGCGAGTCGCCGGTGATCTTCAGCGAGGACACCGCGTCGCCGCGCTCGAAGCGCATCTGATGGCTCTTGCCGTTGCGGTGGATCTTCAGCTCCAGCCAGTCGCTGAGCGCATTGACCACCGAAACGCCGACGCCGTGCAGGCCGCCGGAGACCTTGTAGCTGTTCTGGTCGAATTTCCCGCCGGCGTGCAGCTGGGTCATGATCACTTCGGCGGCGCTGACGCCCTCGCCCTCGTGCATGTCCACCGGGATGCCGCGGCCGTCGTCGGTGACCGTACAGCTGCCGTCGGCGTTGAGGATCACCTCGACCTTGGTGGCGTGGCCGGCCAGGGCCTCGTCGATGGCGTTGTCGACCACCTCATAGACCATGTGGTGCAGGCCCGAGCCGTCATCGGTGTCGCCGATGTACATGCCGGGGCGCTTGCGAACGGCGTCGAGGCCCTTCAGCACCTTGATGGAATCGGCGTCGTAGGCGCCGTTGGCCTGCGGCTCGCCCTGGTCTTCGGTTTCGTCGGTCATTCAGTGGTCCAGAACGGTCAGACCCGAGGCTTCCACACGGACGCCCAGGGCCCGACCCTTGAAGGGGTCGAACAGCGACTCGTCCGTCCCCGTCAGAAATGCCTGGAGGCCGAGCGCCGCGATTTCATCCGCCAGCGCGGCCCGCCGGAGCGGGTCGAGATGGGCGGCGACTTCGTCCAGCAATAATACAGGAGCCGGCGCTGATTCTGCAGCGGAAAGTCGCGCCGCCTGGGCCAAAACCAGGTTCAGAATCAAGGCTTTCTGCTCGCCGGTCGAACATTCGGCGGCAGGCCGGTCCTTTTCGGCGTGAATGACCCCGAGATCACCCCTGTGAGGCCCGGTCAGGGCCCGTCCGGCCGCCGAATCGCGGCTGCGCGCGGCGGCCAGGGCGGCGACCAGCCGGGCCTCGATATCGCCCGTTTCAACCCCTTCGCCGGCCAGCTTTTCCCACTCGCCGGCGAGGCTCAGGCGCGCCTGGGGAAAGGGCCGTTCGCCGCGACCGTCGATCTCGGCCTGCAACGCCGTCAGCGTCCGCGCCCGGGCCGAGGCCATCAGGGCGCCGGCCTCGCCCATGCGGGCCTCCAGCGCCGACAGCCAGACGGGGTCGGGCCGCGCCGTCTCGTCGGTCAGCAGCCGCATGCGCTCGCGCAGGGCCTTGTCATAGGCGGCGGCGTGGGCCGCGTGCGCCGGCTCGGCGGCGAACACCAGCCGGTCGAAGAACCGGCGACGGTCGCCGGCGGCCTCGAGAAACAGCCGGTCCTGCGCCGGGGTCAGCCAGATCGGCCGGATGTGATCGGCCAGCCGGCCCGGCGGAACGGTCTCGCCTTCCAGCCGCACCAGCCGCCGTGCCGCGCCGGCCGTTTCCGTTCCGGTTCCCAGCTGGACCTCGTCCTCGCCGTTGACGATCCGCGCGGACACGGCCCAGGCCCGGCCGCCGGTCTCGCCAGGCAACCGCCGGCCGACCTCGGCGATACTCGACCCGCGCAGCCCCCGCCCCGGCGACAGCAGACTGATGGCCTCCAGCAGATTGGTCTTGCCCGCCCCGTTTGGCCCGAACAGGAACACCGTGCGCCCATCGGCGCGCAGCTCCGCCCGCTCGTAGGAGCGGAAGTTCGTCAGGGTCAGGGCGGCGAGCGCGGACTGCATCGGGTTTCGTTTAGCCTGCGCCGGGGCTGCGGGGAACGCGCGCTGCTGTCCGGGCCCGTGAGAGGGAGGAAGGTCCGCTACCGCGCCCCTAGCCGGACCAGCACTTCCTTCGGGATGCCGTAGATCTCGATGACCGGCTTCTGGTCGCGCTGGCCGCAGATCTCGCGCTGGACGAACAGGCTCCAGACCGCGTCGGCGGCGGCCTTCAGGGCGGCGGGGCGGTCGTCGGCGGAGGCCTCCCGCAGCGCCGCCAGCGTCGCCTCGACGCGCTTGCCGGCCCGCCCGAGCGAGGCGGCCTTTTCGGCCATCAGCTCGCTCTGCAGGCCCGCGTCGAAGATCTCGGCCGAGGACGCACTGGAGGTCAGGGTCTGTGGCAGGCGCAGGGACATGAAGGCACTGTAGGACGATGACGCGGGTTGTCTAACCTGTCCCCGGGGGGTTTTTCGGCGACCCTGTCGGCCCGGCGCATCGCCGTTCGTCCTTCGGACGGAACAGCGGCCGCGCCCGGACCGCGTCAACGACAAGGGAGATCGACGATGAAGGTGACCCAGCATCTGTGGTTCGAGAAGGACATGATGGCGGCGCTGCGCCTCTACACCTCGCTCATCCCGGGCTCGAACATCGGGACGACCTCGGCGGTCATGGGCGACAATCCGTCCGGCCCGGCCGGCAGCGTGATGACCGCCTGGTTCACCCTTGGCGATCAGCGCTACGCGGCCATCCAGGCCGGGCCGCTGGACCCGTTCAACCATGCCTTCTCGATCATGGTCGAGGTCGAGACCCAGGACGAGCTCGACCGGCTTTGGGATGCTCTGGGCGAAGGCGGCAGCGTCGAGCAGTGCGGCTGGCTGAAAGACCGCTGGGGCCTCAACTGGCAGATCACGCCGCGGCGCATGGGGGAGCTGATGAGCGACCCCGACCCGGCGGTGGTCAAGCGGGTCACCGAGCAGATGCTGAAGATGGTCAAGCTCGATATCGCCCCGCTGGAGGCGGCGGCGCGGGGGTAAGGCGGGAGCCTACACCCGCAGCGGCATCAGCACGTACTTCACGCCGGCGTCTGTCGGATCCAGCACCAACGTCGGCGAGGCCGGGTCTGCGAAGCGGAATTCGGCCGTCTCGCCGCCGATCTGGCCGGTGACGTCCAGCAGGTAGCGGGCGTTGAAGCCGATCTCGAACGACTCGCCGTCGTAGTCGACCTCGACCTCCTCGACGGCCTGGCCGGCTTCCATGTTGCGCACGGTCAGGGTCACACGGCCCGGCTCGATGGCCAGTTTCACCGAGCGGCTCTTTTCCGCCGAGATGGTCGCCACGCGGTCGACGGCCTGGGCGAACAGGGCGTTGTCGACGGTCATGACCTTCTGGTTGTCGCGCGGGATGACCCGCATGTAGTCCGGGAACGAGCCGTCGATGACCTTGGAGGTCAGGGCGGCCTGGCCGAACTCGAAACGGACCTTCTGGGCGCTGACCTGGAAATCGACCGTCTCGCCGGCGTCCTCCAGCAGGCGGCGCGCCTCGTTGATGGTCTTGCGCGGGATGATCACGCCCGGCTGGCCGGCGGCGCCCTCGGGGGCCGGCATCTCGGCCAGGGCCAGGCGGTGGCCGTCGGTGGCCACGCAGCGCAGCATCGGCTGGCCGTTCTCGACCACCGTGTGGACGTACAGGCCGTTCAGATAGTAGCGCGTCTCCTCGGTGGAGATGGCGAAGCGGGTCTTGTCGATCAGCCGCATCAGGTCATTGGCGTCGACAGGGATGCGGGCCGACAGGCCGTCCGAGCTCATGACCGGGAAGTCGCCGGCCGGCAGGACCGGCAGGTTGAACTTCGAGCGGCCGGCCGCGACCTGCAGGCGGGGATCGTCGCCCGACAGGGTCAGCGAGACGTCCGCACCCTCCGGCAGCTTGCGGACGATCTCGTACAGCGTGTGGGCGGGCGCGGTGATCTGGCCCGGCACGTCGACCTGGGCCACGCCGCCGTCGATGATCTCCATGTCCAGATCGGTCGCGGAGAAGCCGACCCGCTCGCGCTCGGCGGTCAGCAGCACGTTCGACAGGATCGGGATGGTGTTGCGGCGCTCGACGACGCTCTGCACGTGGCCAAGAGCCTTCAGCAGCGCCGCCCGCTCGATCGTAAGCTTCATGTCTCGTCCGAAATCCGGAAATCGCAGGCGAATCGTCGAGGCCCCCGCCGGTTCGCCTGTCAGGGGACTATGGACATTAGCGGAAACAGCGGCTTGCGGAAGGGGGCGCGGCGTTAGTTTGACCTTATCCTCCCCGCCTTTCGCGGGGAGGAATGTAGAATCCAGCGGATCAGGCCTTCGTATCCACAGAACCGCCGGCGCTGTCGCCATCGGCGTCGGCGTAGGGATTGGCGGCCGTGGCCGCCGCGGGCTCGGCGGCAGCGCCCTTGGCCGCCACCACGACCATCGCCGGACGCACGATCCGGCCGTGCAGTTCGTAGCCGGCCTGCAGGGTCCGGATCACCGCGCCGGGAGCCACGCCTTCGCCGGGCGCCTCCATCATCGCCTGGTGCTGGTGCGGGTCGAACTTGCCGCCCTTTTCCGGCTCGATGCGCTTGAGGCCGTTGCGCTCGAACGCCGACTGCAGCTCCTTCTGGGTCATCTCGACGCCGACGACGAAGTTCTTGACCACCTGGTCGTCGAAGTCGCGCGGGGCGTGGGTCGTGGCGGCTGACAGGTGGTCGGCGACGGCGAACAGGTCGCGGGCGAACTTCTGGATGGCGAAGGCGCGCGTGTCGTTGGCCTCGCGCTCGGCGCGGCGGCGAACGTTGTCGGCCTCGGCGGCGTAGCGCAGGATCTGGTCCTTCAGCGCGGCGACCTCGACCTTGAGGGCCTCGACGTCGGCTTCGGCGGCTTCCTCGGCGGTTTCGATCTCGAGTTCGTGGTCGTGATCGTGGCCATTGGCGGCGGTTTCGTCAGTCATACTCGTCTATCCGTCCAGCATGCGGCCCAGGACCCGCGCGGTGTAGTCCACCAGCGGGATGACCCGGGCATAGTTGAGGCGGGCGGGCCCGATCACGCCGATCGCGCCCAGCACCTTCTGTCGGCCCGTCATATAGGGCGCCGCGATCACGGCGGAACCCGAAAGCGAGAAAAGACGCGTTTCGGCGCCGATGAAAATCCGCACGCCCTGGGCGTCCCGGACCCCGTCCAGCAAACCGATCAGCTGCTCTTTCTGTTCCAGGTCGTCGAACAGCTTCTGCACCCTGGCCAGATCGCCGGCCGTGGCGGGGTCGTTCAGCAGATTGGCGCGACCTCGGACAATCAGGGCGCGGTCGGCGTCGTCGCCGCCGCCCCAGGCGGCCAACCCGTCCTCGACAAGGCGAGCGGCTGTCTTGTCCAGCTCGGTGCGGGCCTGGTCGAGTTCGGCGCGGATCTCGGTCCCTGCCTGGGCCAGGGTGCGGCCCTTGAGCCGGGCGGCGAGGAAGTTGGACGCCTCCTGCAGCGCCGAGGGCGTCAGGCCCGGCGACAGGCGCATCAGCCGGTTCTCGACCTGGCCGTCCTCGAAGACCATCACGGCCAGGGCGCGGTCGGCGTCCAGGGCGACGAACTCGACATGCTTGACCCCGGCCTCGCGCACGGGGCTGACGACCATGCCCGCCCCGCCGGCGAGTCCCGACAGGATGGAACTGGCCTCGTTCAGCGCCTCGTCGAAATTGCGGCCGTGGGCCGACAGTCGGGCGTCGATCTCGCGGCGCTCGCCTTCGCCGACATCGCCGACCTCCAGCAGGCCGTCGACGAACAGCCGCAGGCCGGCGTGGGTCGGCATGCGGCCGGCGCTGGTATGCGGCGAGTCCAGCAGGCCCAGGCTCGCAAGGTCCTGCATGGTGTTGCGGATCGACGCCGGCGACAGCTGCACCCCGCCCTTCGACAGGGTGCGGGAGCCGACCGGGTCGCCGGTCTCGAGATAGCTCTCCACGATCCGCCGGAAGATGTCCCGGGCTCGGGCATCCAGGTCGGTCAGGCTGGCGGTGCGTGAGGGGCCGCTGGTGAAGATCGGGGTCATGGGTCCTGCCGCAGGCCGGTGGACGACCTGTCGGCCAATAGGATAAGCGGCGCCTGCCCGTGCGCAACCCGTGCGCCGTTTCCAGGGACTTGACCATGCGACCTTCTGAACGCGCCGCTGACCAGATGCGCGCCGTGACCCTCGAAACCGGCGTCAACCGCTATGCGGAGGGCTCGTGCCTTGTGACGTTCGGCCACACCAAGGTGCTGGTGACCGCCAGCGTCGACGAGGGCGTGCCGGGCTGGATGCGCGGCAAGGGCGCGGGCTGGGTCACGGCCGAGTACGGCATGCTGCCCCGGGCCACCCACACCCGCGGCCGACGCGAAGCCGCCCAGGGCAAGCAATCCGGCCGCACCCAGGAAATCCAGCGGCTGATCGGCCGCTCCCTGCGGGCGGTTGTCGACATGAAGGCGCTCGGCGAGCGTCAGATCCAGATCGACTGCGACGTGGTCCAGGCTGACGGCGGCACCCGCACCGCGGCCATCACCGGCGCCTGGGTCGCCCTGCGGCTGGCCACCCGCTATCTGCTGGAAGAGGGGGTCATCAAGACCGATCCGATCCTCGACCAGGTGGCGGCGGTATCCTGCGGCGTGCACCAGAACCTGGCGGTGCTCGACCTCGACTACGAAGAGGATTCGTCGGCTGAGGCAGACTCCAACTTCGTGCTGACCGGCAATGGCGACATCGTCGAGATCCAGGCCACCGGCGAGAAGCGCGGCTTCACCCGCGCCGAGTTCGAGGCGCTGTTCGGCCTGGCCGAAAAGGGCATCGGCGAGCTGTTCGCGCTGCAGCGGGCAGCGGTGGGGTAGCTCGAACGGGGACATGTACCGAAGTTACGTGTCCCCTAAACCAGTAAGCTCGATTGGGGGACACTTACCTTCGGTAATTGTCCCCTAGGCCCCGCCGTAGGCGTCCTCGTCA
>CAZISF010000139.1:0-8414 GCA_964541915.1 uncultured Caulobacter sp. | reverse complement strand
CCCCATCCCCGGCCCTTCCCCCATCGAGGGGAAAGGGGGCGTTCCTGATCTCCCGCAGATCCGCCGCCGTTCTCTCTCCGCCCAAAGAAAAAGGGCGGCGGCCCGAAGTCCGCCGCCCCCAATTCAGAACTGATCCGTGGATCAGAACTTCAGCTTGCCACCCACGTAGAAGTAGCGGCCGAGCACGTCGTAGGAGTTCGGGTCGGTGTTGCCATCGTTGGCGTTGTCGAACACCGGGGGCTGCTCGTCGCCCAGGTTGCGGATACCGCCGAAGATTTCGACCGTATCGTTGACCGCCCACTGAGCATTGACGTCGTGGTACCAGTAGGAGTCGACGCCCACGTAACCACCGTCGGCGAAGGCCGGGATGTTGCCCTGGTTGTCCATCGAGTCCCAGTAGGTGCCCATGTAGGTGAAGCGCACGGGTCCGATGTCGTAACCGACGCGGAGGACGGCCTTATATTCCGGCAGCGTGGCCGAGATATTGTAGGCGCCGATCGTGCCCTTGTAGTCGATACCGTCGAGCACATAGGAGTCGAGGTAGGTCAGGTTCAGGCCGATATCGATCTTGTCGCCGAACGAGTCGGGCTTGCTGCCCCACCAGCCGAGGCCGAGACCGTAGTTGACGCCGAGGTCGACACCCTTGGTGCGCAGAGCGGACACGTTGCCGAGCGGCACACGGATCTTCAGCTCACCGGTGGTGTCGCGGTAGGTCAGGGCGCCGACGGCCGCGTCGTTACAGGCCGCCGAAGCGAAGCTGCCCGAAGCGTAGCAGGCGTTGATCGTGCCTTGCGTGCCGCCGTTGATCGAACCGATGTAACCGTCGACCTTGATGTCATAGTAGTCGAGGGTCAGCTTCAGGCCCGAGATGAACTCCGGCTGCCAGACCAGGCCGACGGTGTAGGTGTCGGACACTTCTTCGGCGAGGTTCGGGTTGCCGAAGAAGAAGGCTTCCAGCTGCGAGTTCGGCTGAACGTAGCCGATCGTGTTGGGGTTGGCGCCGAGTTGGGCCGTGCACATCGCCAGCGTGGTGGCGTTGGTGACCGGAGTCGCCGCACCCGTGTTGACGTTCGCGGTCGAGCAGGGATCGGTCGCCGCAGGGAAGCCCTGGTCGCCGGCCTGGAACAGTTCGAACACGTTCGGGGCGCGGCTGGCGCGCTGGTACATGGCGCGGAAGCGGAGACCGTCGAAGGGCTCGTATTCGCCGCCGACCTTGTAGCTCGTGACGTTGCCGACCGAACTGTAGTCGGACCAGCGAGCGCCGAGTTCGAGGCCGAGGTATTCAACGCCCGGGACGTCCTTCACCAGCGGAACCACGGCTTCGCCGTAGATTTCGCCGACGCTGTAACCGCCGCCAACACCCCGTTCCATGTTGAAGCCGAAGATGTCGCCCGAAGCGTGGGCGGCGTCCGGCGTGTAGGAGAAGGAGTCTTCACGGTATTCAACACCGACGGCGACGGAGACGTCACCGGCCGGCAGGGTGAACAGCTTGCCGGACGCGATGGCCGAGGCGGTGGTCCGCTCGAAGATCGTCTGGTCGGTGAAGTTCAGGCGAATGAAGTTTGCGCCTGCCGTGGAGATGCTGCCGGCGCCGAACAGGTTGACCGGGATACAGGTCGGGAAGATCGCGAGGGCCGCGGCCGAGCAGGCGGCGGTCGTGCCGGACTGCGAGGCGTACAGGCGCGAACGCGAGACGTCGTTGCGGGTCGAATCGGTGAACTCGGTCCGGCCGTAGCTGACGTAGCTTTCCAGGGTCCAGTCGTTCGGCAGGTCGACGTTCAGGCCGAAGTTGACGTTGAACGTCTTGTTGTTGTGGTCCTGCTGGCGCGCGCCGACTTCAATCATGCGGCGACGGAAGACCGCGTTCGCGGTCGGATTCGCGCGACCTCCCAGGGCGGCCAGGGCCGTCGGCGACAGGAAGGGGTTGGTGACGGCGATGCTGATGCCGGTCGCCGGGGTCGGGGCCAGCTGGGCGCCGTTACGGTTGTCGGCGTAGCTGACTTCGAACGTCGCTTCCACGGCGTCGGTGATGTCGTAACGGCCCAGGACGGTGGCCGTCCAGCGCTCGTCGAACGACATCAGCGGGTTGACCGGCGAGAAGTTGTAGCGGTCGTTGACGGCGGCCGTCATGTCGAAGTCGTTACAGAAGCCGCGAATCGCGCCCGAGGGGCTGAAGGAGAGGTTCCGCGAGGTGGCGCCGGCGGCGCAACCGGCGGCCGTGGCCTGGGGCGCGAAGGGGTTCAGCGGAACGTTGTCCAGACGAGCCGTGCCCGTGGCCGAACCGCCGGCGTTGCTGTAGTAGGACCAGGGACGATCGCTGGTGTCCGGCATGACCGCGTCGCGGTCGTAGTAGGACAGGTAGGTCGTGACGTTGCCACGGCCGTCGGCGGTGTTGGCGCCGGCCAGGACCGACAGGTTGAACTGCTCACCGTCGCCGAAACCCGAGATGCCGTACTGGGTGCCCAGTTCCAGGCCTTCGTAGTTCTTCTTCAGGATGAAGTTGACGACGCCGGCCAGGGCGTCCGAGCCGTACACGGCCGAGGCGCCGCCCGTCACGACTTCAACGCGGTCGATGAGACCGGTCGGGATCGTGTTCAGGTCGGTGGAGGAGAAGCCCTTGGTCGCCGGCGTGGTGCGGCGGCCGTTGACCAGAACCAGGGTGCGCTGCGGGCCGAGGCCGCGCAGATCGACCGTGGCCGTACCGTCCGAGGGGTTGTTCGACGCGGCGGTGAAGCCCGGAACAACTTGCGGCAGGGCGTTCAGGATCTGCTCGACCTGCAGGCTGCCGGTCGTTTCGATCTGTTCAGCCGTCACGGTCGAGACCGGGCTGTTGGCGACGTAGTCCTGGCGCGCGATGCGCGAGCCGGTGATGACGACGGCATCAACGGTGGTGTCCTGCGCGAACGCAGGCACGGCGGCGGCGATGGCCGCTCCGCAGATGATGGTGGACGCCAGCAGGCGACCGCGCGTGGATTGGAGCCTCAAGATAATTCCCTCCGGTTCAGCGCGGCCCGGGGTCTCCAGGAATCGCGCCCCCTCAAAAAGTCTGGACGAATAGGACTCCGGGCGCTCTGAACGCCCGGTTGAGCCGATCCTTGCTCCCCACGGAAACGGGGGTCAACGATGATTACAGGAACGTCACACCACGGCCGCTAGAATGTCGCACATTGGCAACAGCGGGCCGCCCGAAAGGCGAGTTTGGGGCGCGGAATTCCCCGATTCGGGGTCGGGGCCACCAAAAAGGACCCTGCGAAGTCGACGCCGTGGCGACTCGGCGCCGGTCAGCGCGGCTTCATGCAGAGCCAGCGAGTCCGGTGGTGGTCCAGAAGGTTGTCGACCCAGCCCGTGATTTCGGGGCGCACCAGATTCTTGTTCACCGAGAAGTAGACCGGGGCGATCGGGGCGTCTTCCAGCATGATGTGCTCGGCCCGCGCCATCAGCGCCGCGCGCTTCGCCACGTCCGGCTCGTTGTCCGCCAGCGCCATCAGCCGGTCGTACTCGGGGTTGTTGTAGTCGCCGTAGTTCTGCGGGCCGTAGAACGAGCGCTGCAGGTCGAGGAAGCTCGTCGGGTCATTGTAGTCGGCGATCCAGGCCGCATCGGCCACCTGGAAGGCGCGGGTGCGGTAGTCCTGGTAAGCGATCTGGGTCTCCTCCTGGGCCAGGGTCGCCTCGACGCCGATCTCCTTCCAGTCCGCCTGGACCGCCGGCATGAACAGCATGGGGTCCGGCGTGTTGCGGTGCTTGATCTCCAGCTTCAGCGGGTGGCCGGGACCGTAGCCGGCCTCGGCCAGCAGGCGGCGCGCCTCGGCCTGGCGCTTCGCCAGCGGCCAGTTGGCCCAGTGGGCAGGCTCGGCGCCGCTGTAGTTGGCCACCCCGGGCGGGGTGAAGTTCTTCGCCGGCAGCTGACCGCCCCGCAACAGCTTCGTGGCGATGAAGTCGCTGTCCACGGCCATGGCCAGGGCCTGGCGAACCCGCTTGTCGCGGAACGGCGGATAGCCGGTCTTCGGGTTGTTGTTGAAGGCAAGGTAGACGACGCCGAGGTAGGTGTTGGTCCGCACATAGGCCGGCATCTTTGTGCGCAGGAACGCGATGCGGTTGGACTGGATGTCGGTGTTCACATCCAGCTCACCCCGGGCCACGCGGCGTTCGGCCGAAATCGAGTCATTGGTCGGGTAGTAGTAGATCTCGTCGACGCAGACCTTGTCGGCGTCCCAGAACAGCGGGTTCTTCACCGACCGCACGTAGTTGCCCAGCCGGAACTCCTTGAGCACGTAGGCGCCGTTGCCGACGAAATGCTCCGGCTTGATCCAGTCCTCGCCCCAGCGCTCCACCACATGCTTTGGCACCGGATACATGGTGTGGTGCTTGGCCAGCTCGACCAGATAGGGCGCGGGATGGGTCAGCTCGATCCGGACCGTATGGGCGTCAGGGGCCGACACGCCGAGCGTTTCCGGCGGCGCCTTGCCCTCATTGACCGCCTGGGCGCCTTTCACGAGGAAGAAGACGGAGGCGTATTCCGAAGCCGTCTTCGGATCGAGCAGCCGGCGGAACGAGAAGACGAAGTCGTCGGCCGTGACCGGCACGCCGTCGGACCACTTCGCGTCGCGCAGATGAAAGGTCCAGACCAGGCCGTCGGGGCTGATATCCCAGCTCGTGGCCATGCCCGGGATCGGCTTGCCGGCGGGGTCCGACTGGGTCAGGCCGACCAGCATGTCGCTCTGGATGCGGTCTTCCCAGGTGCCGGTCGACAGATGCGGGTCCAGCGTCTGGGGTTCAGAGGCGTTGCCGTATTGCAGGCAGACCTTGCCCGGCGGGCAGGCCGGGCGGGCCGGCGCCGACTGACCACAGGCCGCGAGGCCCAGCACAGCGAGGCTGACAAGGAAGAGATTGCGGATCACGCGGCCCGGCCCTTCAATGGCGGTCTCAGTGTTTCGGGAGTCGCCCATGTCATCGCTCGCCCTGCGCCGGAATGCCGGCGCCGTCGTGGCCGCCGGAGCGGTAGTGTTTCTGGCTGCGGGGGCCAGTCTCGCCGCCTCGCCGATCAAGGGTCGCGCCGCGCCGTTGCAGGCGATCGTCGCCTGTCGGCAGATGCAGGATCCGACCGAACGGCTCGCCTGTTTCGACGCCGCCGCCGCCTCGCTCGACGCCGCCGAAAAGGCCGGCGAGGTCGTGGTCGTCGATCGCGCGCAGGTGCAGGAGGCTCGCAAGGCCGCGTTCGGCTTCAACTTCCAGATGCCGTCCTTCATGACCGGCGGCGAGCGGACCGAGGCGCTCGACAGGATCACGGCGACCGTCGAGTCGGCCGGCCAGGACGCGACCGGCAAATGGACCATCCGCATGACCGACGGCGCCGTCTGGCGTCAGGTCGACAACGAACGGGTGTCGCGTGAGCCCAAGGCCGGGACCACCGTCGAGATCCGGTCGGCGACCATGGGCAGCTTCATGATGACCATCGGCTACAGCCACATCCGCGTGCATCGCGACAACTGACCGTCGCATCCTAGCGGTCCTTCGGATCGAGCGCGTCCCGGAGGCCGTCGCCGATGAAGTTGAAGGCCATCAGGGTCACGATCATCGTCGCCGACGGGAAGATCAGCAGCCAGGGCGCCATCTCCATGTCCTGCGCCCCCCCGGCGATCAGGGTTCCGAGCGAGGCCATCGGCGGCTGAACGCCCAGGCCGAGAAACGACAGGAAGCTCTCGGCGATGATCACCGCCGGGATGGTCAGGGTCACGTAGACCACCACCGGCCCCAGCAGGTTGGGAACGATGTGGCGGAAGATGATCTGGCTGGACGACAGGCCGGCCGCCCTCGCCGCCTCGATGAATTCCTTGCTCTTCAGCGACAGGGTCTGGCCGCGCACGATGCGGCTCATGGTCAGCCATTCGACCGCGCCGATAGCCAGGAAGATCAGGAAGATGTTCCGGCCGAACGTCACCATCAGGAGGATGACGAAGAAGATGAACGGCAGGGAGTACAGCGTGTCGACGACCCGCATCATGATCTCGTCGATGCGGCCGCCGAGGTAGCCGGCCGTCGCGCCCCAGGCCACGCCGATGACCAGCGACACGCTGGTGGCCACCACGCCGATCGCCAGAGACACCCCGAGGCCCGCGAGCAGCCTCGCCAGCAGGTCCCGGCCCAGCGAATCCGTCCCGAACAGGTGACCGCTGTGCAGCGGGGCCATCCAGACGTCGGTCTTGGTCACCTTGTCGTACGGAAACGTCACGAGGAACGGCCCGACAACCGCCAGCAGGACCATGACGGCCAGGACGACCATGCCGGTGACCGCGGCCTTGTTGCGCAGCAGCCGGCGGGTCGCGTCGTCCCACAGGGAGCGGCCCTTGACCGCGTTCCGAAGGAGCTCGGCGCGGTCCGGCGAGCCGGGGATCATGTCCAGCACGCTCATGACAGCCTCACGCGCGGATCGAGCGCCGCATAGACGATGTCCGCCAGCAGGTTCAGCACCAGGATGAGCAGCGCGTAGACGATGACCATGCCCATCACGACCGTGTAGTCGCGCTGCAGGGCGCTGTTGACGAAGAACTTGCCGAGGCCCGGCAGGTTGAAGATCTTTTCGACCACCAACGAGCCTGTCAGCAGGCCGGCGGCGGCGGGACCGAGGTAGCTGACCAGCGGCATGAGGGCCGCGCGGAGGGCGTGCTTGCGGACGATCAGGTGCTCCGGCAGGCCCTTGGCCCGGGCGGTGCGGATGTAGTTGGAGCGCAGCACCTCGATCATCCCGGCCCGCGTCAGGCGGGAGATGATGGCGATCTGCGGCAGGGCCAGCACCGTGATCGGCAGGACCAGGTTGGCCAGCGCCCCGTCGTTCCAGCCCGCGGTCGGCAGCCAGCCGAGCTTCGAGGCGAACACCAGCACCAGCAGCGGCGCCGTGACGAAGGTCGGGATGCAGACCCCGAGGATCGCCACGCCCATGGTCAGGTAGTCGGCGATGCGGTTCTGGCGGAGGGCCGCGATCACGCCGAGACTGATGCCCACCAGCATGGCCAGCAGGATCGACAGGACGCCGAGCGTCGCGCTGACCTTGTAGTTGTCCTTGAGGATCTCGAGCACCGTCTTGTTGCGGTACTTGAGCGACGGGCCGAAGTCCCCGACGGCGACGCCCTTGAGGTAGTTCAGATATTGCTCGGGCAGCGGGCGATCCATGCCGAAGCGCGCCATCACGGCCTTCTCGACCTCGGGCGCCAGCTGCCGCTCATTGACGAACGGGCTGCCAGGCGCGGCGCGCATCATGAAGAAGGCGATGGTGACGACCAGCAGCAGGGTCGGAATGGCCACGAGCAGACGGCGGAACAGGAAACGCAGCATGTCGGCTCACTGGCGCGGGGAAGGGCCGCAAAGACATTGCGAAGGTTTCATCGGGCCCCGATGATGTCAACGAACCCCAGTGTGGATGAACGAGCCATGACCGAATTTCGCCGCGTCACCGAAGATTTCTCCGTCAGCCCGCAGATCGCGCCCGAAGACATGGCGGCGGCGGCGGCCCAGGGCTTCACCCTGGTGATCAACAACCGGCCCGACGGCGAGGTCCCGGGCCAGCCGTCCAGCGCCGAGATGGAAGCCGCCGCCCGCGCCGCTGGTATGGATTATGTGCATATCCCCGTCGTCGGCAGCCCGAACGACGACCAGATCACCGCCAACCGCGTGGCCATCGAGGACGCCGACGGCCCGGTGCTGGCCTTCTGCCGCTCGGGCACCCGCTCGATCGTCACCTGGTCGATCGGCCAGGCGCTGTCCGGCGTGCGCTCACGCAGCGAGCTGTCGGCGCTGGGGCGGCAGGCCGGGTACGACCTCTCGGGCGTGCTGGGGTAGCGGAGTGGCTTCAGCCCCCGAAATCGTCGCTGAAGCGTTCGATCTGGTGCATGCGTTCGTGCAGCACCGTCACGATGCCGACAGCGCCGTCCCCGAGCACCTTCCAGTAGATGAGGTGTTTCTCGTATCGACAGACATAGCCGTCGACACCGAACTCCGCCGGAATGGCGCGCCAGGGGAAACGCCGCGCGGCGATCGCTTCGAAGCGCGCGAACAGGCCCTCGACGTAGCCTCTCGCCTGATCCTCGCCCCAGGCCTCCCGCGTGTACTGGTAGATTTCGTCGATCCGGCTCCCCGCGCCGTCGCTGACGCGCCAGCCGGTCACTCTGGCCGGCTGCCGTTGCGCGCGATCAGGGCCTCCGCCGTCAAGGGGCGATAAGCGCTGTCGGGAGCGGAGAAGGCGCGCGTCAGTTCGGCCTTGAGCCGTTCGAAGGCTTCGTTTTCGACCCGCGCCTTGTCCCGACGGATGAGGTCCCGCACGTACTCGCTGACATTGTCGTAGGCGCCGGCGTCGCCGACATTCGCGGCGACAAAGTCGCCAAGCGCTCCGCCAACCCGGACATTCAAGGTCATGGTCCTGG
>CAZISF010000138.1:0-8562 GCA_964541915.1 uncultured Caulobacter sp. | reverse complement strand
AGCTCGAGCTGTCGGTCCGTTCGGCCAACTGCCTGAAGAACGACAACATCGTCTACATCGGCGACCTGATCCAGAAGACGGAAGCGGAAATGCTCCGCACCCCGAACTTCGGCCGCAAGTCGCTGAACGAGATCAAGGAAGTGCTCGCGGGCATGAACCTGCATCTCGGCATGGACGTGCCCAACTGGCCGCCGGAAAACATCGAAGACCTGGCCAAGAAGTTCGAAGACCAGATCTAGTTCGCTTACCGCGCTATCTCCCGGATCGTCCGCAAGGGCGGTTCGGGGCCTTGAGACGCCGCAACAGCGGTCGAGGGCCCCGGCGCTTCGTTCTGACCCAGGCGGGAAACAGGCTGGGATGGGTGACAACACTGCGGGCTGAGGCCCAGGAGAGACCAACATGCGTCACGGTAAAGCACACCGTAAACTGGGTCGTACGACCGCTCACCGGATGGCGATGTTCGCCAACATGTCGGCGAGCCTGATCAAGCACGAGCAGATCGTCACCACCCTGCCCAAGGCCAAGGAACTGCGCCCGATCGTCGAGAAGCTGATCACGCTCGGCAAGCGCGGCGACCTGCACGCCCGTCGCCAGGCCATCAGCCAGGTTCGCGACATCGAACAGGTCGGCAAGCTCTTCTCGGTGCTCGGCCCGCGCTACAAGGCCCGCAACGGCGGCTACATCCGCGTCCTGAAGGCCGGCTTCCGCCACGGCGACAACGCCGCCATGGCGATCATCGAATTCGTCGACCGCGACCCCGCCGAAAAGGGCAAGGACTCCGGTCCGGTCCAGACCTTCGGCGAAGACTAGTCTTCACAGCCGCGACTGAAATCCTGAAAGGCCCCGGAGCGATCCGGGGCCTTTTATTTTTGGGGTTTGGGCGATGCTGCCCTACCGGGGACAAAGGTCATTTGGCCAGAGCCGGCCCTGATCTCATGGCGAGAGGCCGGCATGCTGGCCCGCAAGAGATCGACGGCGGGGTGTCGACTATGGTTGGAAAGCGGACTTGGCCGGCCGCCTGATCAAGCTGCTCGCACGACGTCAATGCCCTTCGTTCGATATTGAGCCAACATGGAATCAGTAACGTCAGACTCGACGATCAGGGTCGCAGCCTCGCTGAGCGGAGCGATCTCAAAGGCAGATACGGCCCCGAGCTTTTCATGGGACGCGAGCACGACGGTTTCGGCAGCCTGTCGGCAGATGGCGCGTTTGACCGCAGCCTCCTCAGAGTCGCCCGTCGTGAAGCCGGCCTCAGGATGGACCCCAGTGACCCCCATGAAATAGAGGTCCGCTCGAACCCGGGCGATGGCCTCGATGGCTGCCGCGCCGACGGCGACGACGGAGTGTTTGAATAGCCGGCCGCCAATCAGTTCTACGGTCACCAACGGATGATCGGCGAGTTCCACGGCGATACTTGGGCTGTGGGTGATTATCGTTGCCCGCAAGCCTTGCGGCAGATGACGCGCGAGTAGCGCAGTGGTGGTGCCGCCGTCCAGGAACACGACCTGTCCCTGGCCAATCAGACCGGCGGCCGCCTTGCCGATTGACGTCTTGGCCCGGGTGGAAATCCCCCGCCTGGCCGCGAAGTCCGCGACCGCCGGCGACGCGGGCAGCGCACCGCCGTGAACACGCAGTAGTAGGCCTTCACTCGCCAACTCGCGCAGATCGCGCCTGATCGTATCCTCGGACAGCCCAAGCTCACGGCTCAGCGTCTTGGCGACCACCCGACCATCGCGACGCAGCACCTCTCGAATATGAGTCTTCCGCTCCAAGGTCAACATTACGATCCTGCATGTTCCATCATTGACTCTGCACGAAATTGCACGAAATTGTCCATAGGAAATGGAGGGGCTCATGAGTGTGGCGGAGCGGGTGCGCATTGTCGACGTGGAGACCCTGTCGGACGATTGGTACGTCTTGAAGAAGACGACCTTCGCCTATCGTCGGAGTGACGGTGTCTGGCAGACCCAGAGCCGGGAGACCTATGATCGCGGAGATGGGGCCGTCATTCTCCTTTATGATCCTGTTCGCAGGACCGTGATCCTCGTACGCCAATTCCGCTTTCCGGCCTTCGTGAACGGCCACGACGATCTGCTAATAGAGGCCCCGGCCGGCCTACTGGACAAGGCGCAGCCGGCAGACCGCATCCGCAGCGAAGTCGAGGAAGAGACCGGCTTCCGCGTTAGCGACGTACGCCCGGTGTTCGAGGCCTTCATGAGCCCAGGGTCCGTCACCGAGAAGCTCCACTTCTTTGTCGCGCGCTACGCGCCAAGCGACCGCATCGCCGAGGGTGGCGGAGACCCGCGCGAAGGCGAGGACATCGAAGTCATTGAACTGAAGATCGATGATGCATTGGCTCGCCTCTCGACGGGCGAGATTCGGGACGGCAAGACGATCATGCTGTTGCAGTATGCAGCCATGCACCTGTTCGCCCCGAAGGGCGGCGAAGCGCTATGCTGATCCTGATTGCGGGACCCTATCGATCCGGAACGGGCGACGATCCGCAAAAGATGGCCGACAACCTCAACCGCCTGGAAGCCGCCTCCTGGCCACTCTTCAAGGCCGGCCATATCCCCATGATCGGAGAATGGGTCGCCCTGCCAGTGTGGCGCGCAGGCGGCGGCGCGCGTCTTGGAGACGAACTCTATGACGAGGTGTTTTATCCGACAGCTGCGCGGCTGCTGGCGATCTGCGAGGCAGTCCTGCGTCCCCCGGGCGATTCCAAAGGCGCGGACAACGACGTGAGGCTGGCCCGCGAGAGAGGCCTCCCGATCTACTTTGATCTGGCGGAGGTCCCTGGCTGCCTGCTCGAAAGCGGACCTTCCTAGATTCCACCTTGGGTCGGAAGCGGTCCCTGCCGCACACCCGCGGTCAATTTCACCGCGCCTTCACCCGTCGCTGCGTCACCCCGGCCGTCGCGCCGCGTGGCGGATCTGAACGATCAGCACCCGCTTCGCCGAAACCCGGTAGTGGAGACTGTAAGGGCGGACCGTAACCAGTTCTCGCAGCCCGGAGGCGGCCGGCCGACGGCGATCCGGGTGATCGGCGAGATTCTCGCCGACCATCCACCGCGACTCACTGATCCGTATCGCGGCCAACGGGTTGTCCTTGGCGATGCGGCTCGCGATATCGTCAAGGTCGGCGAGCGCTGACCGCGACCAGACTACTTTAGCCAGGACCTCGGCATTGGCCTGTAGTCAGGCGTCCCCCAGGTGTCGAGCCAGGCGGCGACCTCCTCGTGCGGTACGCATCGGCCCGCGGCGAGATCGGCCTCGGCCTCGGCGATCAGCCGCGCGTCCGCTTCTTCGTCGATCTCGTCAAACAGCGTGAAGAGGTCCGGGCCGTCCTCAGCGACGCCGTCCCGCCGCGCCGTATGGCGGACGCGCAGGATGAAGACCGCGTCCTCGGTGACGCGATAGACGATACGATAGGGCCGAATGATCAGCAGTTCCCGCCGGTCCCGCTTACCGGGCTTGCCGCGCTCGGAATGTTCGCCAAGACCATCGGCGGCGGCGTACAGATCCTCCGCGATGCGCTGAGCGGCCCTGGGCCGGAATTGCGCGATGTAGCGGCGGATGCGGATCACGTCCGCCTGCGCCGGCTCTGTCCAGACTACTCGCCGCATCTCGGCGGCGGCAGTTCGTCAGGCGTGTCCCACGACCGGATCCAGCGCAGCATCGCGTCGTTGCTGATGACACGGCCTTCGCGGATGGCCTGCTCGGCTTCGTCGATCGCGCGCTCTTCCTCGTCCTCATCGACCTCCTCGAAGAGGTCGAAGTCGGGCGCTGGCGTTTCGCGGAAGCCGGGCCGTCTTCGGGCATGTCGCTACCGTAGCGCGATCTTGCCGCGAAATCAACCGAAATACTACTCTCGCGTGAGGTCCTGGCGCTGGAACAGCCAGACGGCGAGGGCGGTCAGGGCGGCGGTCCAGGCGATCAGCGCGACCAGCGCCACCGGCCAGTTGATGTCCGGGGTCACACCCATCTGAGGCGGCGACATCGCCGCCTTCAACAAGTCTGACTGCAGCACCGGGAAGCCGAGCAGATACTGCAGCGGCGGCTCCAGCGGGTTCTCGAACCCCTTCTGTAGCTGGCTGACCGCAAAGCCCTGGACAATCCACACCCCGACCGGAACCAGCAGGGCGGCCAGCCCCGCGCGGGTGGCCACGGCGATGACGGCCGCGAGGGCGCCGAGGGCCATCATTTCAAGGAACGCGATGCCGAACATGCCGGCCAGCTGGGCGTTTGTGTTGCCTTCGGCCGTCGACCAGACGATGCCGCCGCTGGTCAGCACGGCCGACAGCAGCCCTGCGACGATCCCGCCGACCGCCAGCAGCACCAGGCCGATCAGGGTCACCAGGCCGAACGTCGCGATCTTGCCGAGCAGCAGGTTGGCCCGCGTGTTGCGCGGCGTCAGGAACCGCCAGGTCTCCCAGCGATAGTCGCCCGCCAGAATCGCCGAGGCGGCGATCAGGAAGAACAGCTGCACGATGAAGAAATTGGAGCCGGAGACGGCTTCGACAGCCTGGTTGAGCAGGGAGACCGGCGCGCGGGCGAGGGCGGCGGCGGGATTGCCGGCCGCCGCGGCCTTGCCCAGCAGGTTGCGCATCAGCAGACCTTGGATCAGGCCGATGAGGACGCTCACCAGCGGCACGAAGGCCAGGCTCCAGAACACTGTCCCGCGCGCCTTGAAGAAGCGCAGCCGCTCGGCGGCGAAAGCGTCAGCGAGCATCCGCGTCTCCCGTGGAATCGAGGAACACCGTTTCGAGGTCGCCGCCGATCCAGCGGGCCTCGGTGATGTCCACCCTGGCCTTCACAAGCGCCGCGATCAGGGCCGGGGCCTCGGCACGGGCAATGGCGGCGAACACGGCGTCCGCTCCGTCGGCCACGCCCTTCGCGCCGAGTATCTCAAGGACCTTGGCCGTCGGCGAGGCCAGCAGCCGCAGCCGCTCGTTGACGGCGGTCATCTGGTCGACCCGGCCGTCCTTGACCAGCTTGCCGCGGTCGAAAATGGCCACGGAGTCGCAGACCCGCTGCACCTCGTCGAGCTGGTGGCTGGCGAGGATGATGGTCACCCCGTCCTTGTCGGCCAGTTCGCGCATCAGGGCGCGCATCTCGAGGATGCCGGCCGGATCCATGCCGCTCGTCGGCTCATCGAGGATCAGCACTTCCGGTTTGGTCAGCAGGGCGGCGGCCAGGGCCAGTCGCTGTTTCATGCCGACGGAGTAGCCGTTGACCTTTCGGTCGGCCGCCTCGGTCAGGCCGACGCGCTGCAACCAGCCGTCGATGTCCGGCGTCTTGAGGCCCGATTCCAGCGCCAGCATGGTCAGGGTGTCGCGGGCGGTCAGCCACGGCAGGAAGCGCGGCGTCTCGATGACCGCCCCGATCCGCCGCAGCGCCTTGATGTCGCCGGCCGGCGCGCCCAGCAGGCGGGTCTCGCCGGTCGTCGGCCGCACCAGGCCTAGGACAATGCGGAACAGGGTGCTCTTGCCCGCGCCGTTGGGGCCCAGGATGCCGAAGATCCCGCCGCGCGGGATGTTCAGCGTCAGCCCGTCCAGCGCCTTGACCGCGCCATAGGCCTTGCTGACATCGGCGGCCTCGAGGGCGAAACTCATTGGGACATCCTGTGGTTCGCTCCCGGTCATATAGAGGTGACAGGGCCGGACTATGACGACCGTGCTTGAGTCCGCCAAGCGCGTGGGCGCAGATGGAGACTCGCCGGAGCAACTTCATGATCGCCGTCGTCCGCCGTTTCTGTCTCGCCGCCCTCGTTCTGTTGTTCGCGGGGGGGCCGGCTCTGGCCGCCGAACGGGCGCCGGTGATCCTGATTTCCATCGACGGCTTCCGCGCCGAGTACGCCACCCGTGGCCTGACCCCGACGCTGGCCGCCCTGGCCGCGGACGGCGCCTGGGCGCCCGACGGCATGCGGCCATCGTTCCCGGTCAACACCTTCCCCAACCACTATGCTCTCGTCACCGGGCTGCGCCCTGACCACAACGGCCTGACGGACAACACCATGTTCGACGACGCCCGGCCGGGCGTGAAGTTCAGCATGTACGCCCGCGATCAGGTGCAGGACCGGTTCTGGTGGGACGGCGGCGAACCGGTCTGGGTGACGGCGGAACAGAAGGGCTTGCGAGCCTTCACGATGTACTGGCCCGGCTCGGAGGCGGCGGTGCACGGCGTGCGCCCCAGCCAGTGGTTCGTCTACGACGAAAAGGACCCGGCCTTCTCCCGCGTTGACCGGGTGCTCGGCTGGCTGGACCTGCCGGCGACGGAGCAACCGGCCTTCATGACGCTCTATTTCGAGGCGGTCGACACGGTCGGACATCGCGTCAGCCCCGGGGGCGCGGACCTCGACAAGGCCTTGAGTGACGTTGACGCGGCGCTGGCCCGCCTGGTCGCCGGGCTGAAGGCGAGGGGGCTCTACGACCGGGTCAACCTGATCATTGTCGCCGACCACGGGATGGCGGAGATCTCGCCGGACCGGATCGTGTTCCTTGACGACCTGGTCCCCATCGCGGAGGTGACGACCGTAACCCTCGGCACGGTGTCGGGCCTGATCCCGCGTACGCCGGCGGCGGAGACCGCGCTGGTCGGCAAGCACCCGCATGTCGAATGCTGGCGCAAGGCGCAGTTGCCGAAGCGTTTCCACTACGGGACCCACAAGCGCATCCCGCCGGTCACTTGCCTGCCCGAGACCGGCTGGGTGCTGACCTCTCGGGAGTGGTCCGCGCGCCGGCCCATGACAGGCGTCGCCGGGTCTCACGGCTACGACCCTGACGCGCCGGAGATGCGCGCCCTGTTCGTCGCCCATGGCCCGGCCTTCCGGGCGGGAGCGCGCCTGCCGGTGTTTGACAACGTCTCGGTCTATCCGCTGATCATGCGGCTGCTGGGGCTCAAGGCCCGCCCCAACGACGGCCGCGCGAAGGACACCGCCCCAGCCCTGAGGTGAAGCATGGACCCCGAAGCCCGGCTGGAAGGCTTCATCGCGAAGTTCAGCGACACTGTGGCGGCCCAGGCCTACGATGCGTTGGCCCGCATGCGTCGTCGCCTGCCGGGCGCCGTCATCGCCGTCTATGACAACTACAACGCCCTCGCGATCGGCTTCGGCACGGGCGAGAAGGTCGGCGACATGGTCTTTTCCCTGGCCGTCTATCCGCGCTGGGTCAGCCTGTTCTTCGGCCAGGGCGCGACGTTGGACGACCCGTACGGGCTCCTGAAGGGAGGTGGCAGCCGGGTTCGTCACATCGTGCTCGCGCCCGTGGACCTGCTGGACGACCCCCGCGTGGGCGACCTGATGGACCGCGCCATGGTCCACGCGCCCTCACTGACCGACGGCGCCCATCCCGGGCGGATGGTGATCAAGTCGATCTCCGCCAATCAAAGCCCCCGGCGACCCGCTTGACGTAATAATTCGCATATGCGTTAAATATTGCGAAATTCACAACGGGAGGCCCCGATGGCCCGGAAGCGCGCTTTGTCATCCGCCCTGGTCTACCGGGACCCGCGGGCGGCCCTGAAATGGCTCGAAGAGGCGTTCGGCTTCGAGACCACCCTGCTGATCGAGGACGCCGATGGAAAGCTGGCCCATTCGCAGATGGTCTACGGCGACAGCATTGTGATGATCGGCAACGAATGGACGGACGAGCACCGGAGCCCGGCCTCGATCGACGGTCTCATGACCCAGACGGTCCATATCCAGTTGGCGGACGGGGAGGGGACGGTCGACGCCCACTGTGAACAGGCCCGGAAGGTTGGCGCGGTGATCATCGTAGAACCGGAAACCCAGTTCTACGGCGACCGCAGCTACCGCTGCAAAGACCCGGAGGGACATATCTGGACCGTGAGCCAGACCGTGGCGGCAACCGATCCCGCGGACTGGGAACGGACGACAGGGCTCAAGACGCCCATCTTCAAGCCATGACGGCGTCGATCGGGGCCGCACGCCTCGATGAGACACTTGCGGCCCTCGCTGATCCCCATCGTCGACAGGTCGTCGAGCTCCTCCGCGAACGGCCGCGCCGGGCAGGGGAGCTGGCGGAGGCCGCCGGCCTGTCCGCGCCGGCCATGAGCCGGCACCTGCGCACCCTGCGGCGTTCGGGCCTGGTCGAGGAGACCTCCCCCGACTTCGACGCCCGGGTGCGTGTCTATCAACTGAGGCCCGAGCCCATGGTTCATCTGCTGCGCTGGCTGGAGGAGACCGAACGGCTGTGGACGGCCCAGCTGGCGGCGTTCAAGGCGCACGTCGAGGCCGACGTCTGATGGCCTCACGGGTGCTCGTCTCTCTGCGCGTCCGTGCGACTCCGGCGCGGGCGTTTGAAGCCTTCACGGCCGAGATCGGCCAGTGGTGGACGCCCAACAGCCTGTTCGCCTTCACGCCGCGCGAGCCCGGCGTTTTGTCGTTCGAGGGTCAGGACCGGCTCATCGAGACCCGCGCCGGTGGCAAGGTGTTCGAAGTCGGCAAGGTCAGGGTCTGGGAGCCGGGCGCGCGCCTCGCGGTCGGCTGGCGCCAGGCCACGTTCGCGCCGGGCATGGCCACCGAGGTCGAGGTGACCTTCGA
>CAZISF010000137.1:0-8598 GCA_964541915.1 uncultured Caulobacter sp. | reverse complement strand
GACCGCGTCATCCAGATCACCCACGCCAACTGGTCCCAGATCGGCGGCGCGCGCGGCCAGATCGAGACCGACGTCACCGTCATCGACGTCTCTCCGGTCGGCGACTGGAGCATGGTCAAGGTCTGGTACGACCCGATCCGCGATCTCGGCACCTCGGTCTATCCGACCTATGGCTTCATCTATCAGAACCGCCAGGCCGTTCAGCTGGCCCAGACCGATCCGCGCTACTGGAGCGCCCAGGGCGTGACCATGGCCCGCACGGCCGCGACGCAGACGGCCTCGACCGTCGGCCCGATTCCGTCCCCGCTGGGCGTCATCAACCAGGCCGCCGACGCCACCGACCGCATCGCCGCGCTCATCGCGGCCGCGACCGGACAGGGCCAGTCCCAGGACGATCCCGGCAACTGATCGGCCTCGCCGGTTGACGCTGCCCGCCGGCCGCGCCATTCGAGGGCGGGTCCGGAGATCTCACGTCCATGCTCAGGGTGCTTCGTTGCGGTGGAGGCGGTCTCGCGCCCGTCGAGGCTGGTCCTGACTGGGTTCTGCCCGACGACGTCGCCTGGATTGACCTGACCAACCCCGAGCGGGCCGAGGAACTCATCGCCGAGAAGGCGCTGGGCGTGCTCTTGCCGACGCGGGAGGAGATGGCCGAGATCGAGGTCTCCTCGCGTCTCTACCAGGAGGACGGGGCCAGCTTCATGACCGCCTTCGTGCTGGTCGGCGCTGACGGCGACGATCCGGCGCTGGAGCCCGTGACCTTCGTGCTGGCGCGCGGCCGGCTGATCACCATCCGTTATGTCGACCCCCGCGCCTTCGTCGCCTATGCGGCCCAGGCGGACCGTGACGCCGACTTCTGCCGGGGCGGCGTGGAGGCCTTCCTCGGCCTGCTCGACGCCCTGATCGACCGGGTGGCCGATATCCTCGAGAAGACTTCAGCCGACGTTGAGATCATCTCCGCCGAGATTTTCCGGCCGTCACACAAGGCGCCGTTCAAGCCGATCCTGCGGCGGCTTGGTCGCGCGCAGTCGATTGCCGCCAAGGCGCGCAGCAGCCTCGTCAGCCTGGCGCGCCTGCTGTCGTTCGCGGCCCTTTCCGACGAGATCGCCGACAGCAAGGAACACCGCGACCGCCTGCGCTCCCTGCAGCGCGACGCCCAGTCCCTGACCGACCACTCCGCCTATCTGACGGAGAACGTGACCTTCCTGCTCGATTCGGCCGTCGGTCTGATCAACACCGACCAGAACGAGATCATGAAAGTCTTCTCGGTCTGGGCCGTTGTGTTGATGCCGCCGACCCTGATCGGGTCGGTCTACGGCATGAACTTCCAGCACATGCCGGAACTCGCGCAGCCCTGGGGATATCCGCTGGCGCTCGGACTTATGGCCGCGACCATGCTTCTGCCGCTGTGGTGGTTCCGCAAACGGGGGTGGCTCTGATCGTCGCGGGGCGTTCAGAAACAACCGTTCATTAAGCCGATAGGCGGCAAGCTCCCTGACCCTTGGAATCAGGTTCTGAATGGCCGCCGCTCCCAGCCTCATCCACGCGCTCGACTTCAGCGTCGTCAAGGCGATGATCGAGGCGCACGGCCGTTATCTGAGCGGCCGGAGCGGCGGCAAGCGCGCCAGCTTCACCCATGCCGACCTGTCGAACATGAACCTTGGCGGTATCGATCTGAGCGATGCCGATCTGACGGGCGCGCGGCTCGCCGGCGCCACTCTGAACGGATCCAACCTCAAGCGCGCCATCATGTTTGGCTGCGACCTTCGTGAGGCAGACCTGCGCCATGCCGATCTGACCCAGGCCGACCTGCGGGGGGCGTGCCTTCGGGGCGCCAACCTCGCCGGCGCCAACATGGCGGGGTGTGATCTGCGAGAGGGCCAGATTGCCCTTCAGACGGCCGGCCAGGGCTTTCATATTCTCAAGCACGAGCGCCGCGTCGGCGAGCTCGACTACGCCGTGCTCCAGGGGGCCAACCTCGCCGGCGTCCAGATGACCGGCACCCACGCGATCGCGGCCGACTTTTCCGACGCCGATCTGTCAGGCGCCTGCCTGAATGGCGCCCGGTTGATCAACGCCGTGTTCGATGGCGCGAACCTGACGGGCGCGCAGGTGTTTCACGCGGATTTCTCCGGCGCCCGGATGAAGGACGCGGTGATCGCCGGGGTTAATCTCGATGACGCCAGCTTTGAGCGGGTCGATCTGAGCGAGGTGCTGCGCGCGCCGCCGCCGATTGTCTACGTCGATGACAGACCACTCGGCGACCTGATCGGCGACCACGAGCGGTATTGCAAGTCAGGCGGCGAGGGCGGCGCGGCGATGAAGGTGTCGCGGGTTGATTTCCGGCCGTTGCGCCAGCTTCGCCGCCGCATGCTGACGGGCATGGCCGCGCCCCGCTCCGTTTTCTTCGGTCTGGATATGGAGGGCGCGCAGCTGCAGGGCTGCGATCTCACCGGGGCAGACCTTCGCGGCGTCAGCCTGAAAGACGCGGACCTTCGCGGGACCAAACTGGTCGGCGCCAAACTCAACAAGGCAGACCTGCGCGGCGCCCAGCTGGGCCCGCTGATGATCGCCGAGGGTCGCCAGATCCGCACCGACCTGACTCGCGCCGTACTGCGCGGGGCCGATCTGCGAGACTGCCACGCCCGGCGAGCCCGCTTCCTCGAGGCGGACCTCCACGGCGTGCGATTCGACGGCGCGGATCTGGTCGGGGCCGAACTCGAGACCTAGCCCCTGTTGATCCTCCCCGCAGGGCGGGGAGCATCACCGCTGAATTCTACAGCCCCTTCCGAAGCGGCAGCAGATCCGGGAATACCGGCTCGCGGCCTTCCTGTTTGGCGGCGAACGTCTCGGCCATATGCGGGCCGGAGAACATGCCCGTCTGCCAGACCGCGATGTAGTCGAGGCCGTCCTTGATGGTGTGGTCGCGGGCGTAGTTGATCATGACCTTGCTGCCGGCGACGGCCAGCGGCGATTTGCTGGCGATCTCACGCGCGGTGGCCAGGGCGTGGGCGACGACGTCCTCGTGGGTGTCGAGCACCTCGTTGACCAGGCCGATATCGCGCGCGCGCTGGGCCGGCAGGCGGCGGCCCGTATAGGCCAGTTCGCGCACCCAGCCCTCCGGGATCAGCTTGCACAGCCGCGGGAAGGTGCCGACGTCGGCGGTCATGCCGATGTTGATCTCCATGATCGTGAAGAAGGCGTCGGCCGAGCAGTAGCGAATATCGCAGGCGCTGGTGAAGTCGACCGCCCCGCCGATGCAGCCGCCCTGGATCGCGGCGATGACGGGCATGCGGGCTTCGTCCAGGCAGCTGAACGTGTCCTGGAGCGCATGCACATGTTTGCGGAAGCTCTCGCCGGCCACGTGCCGGTCGGTCTGGCCGCCGCTCTCGCCGACGTTGGCGAACACGGACAGGTCCATGCCGGCGCAGAAGTGCTTACCCGTCGAGGAAATCACGATGCAGCGCGCGCGCGCGTTGTCGTTGATGTCCTGAATAATGACCGGCAATTCCGCCCAGAACGCCTTGTTCATGGTGTTCATGGCTTCGGGGCGCTTCATCTGGAGGTGAGCAACTCCGTCTTCGATGGAAACGTTGAAGCAGGTCCAGGCGGCGGTCTCGGTGGTGTGGGCGTTCATGGGTCCAGTCCTCGCAGGATTTGACACATTGTCGTGAGATGACGTCGGGAAAGCCAAGCCCGGACGTAACAAGGGGCGAACCGGCGCTAGACTGCTATCCTGGCACGTCTGGCATCAATCGGGAGATTATCATGCGCATAGCCATCACCGCCGCCGTCGCCGTTCTGGCCCTTGCTGGCGCACCGGGCATCGCCAACGCCGGCGTCTTCAGCTGCGACGCCGCGGGCGGCAAGCAGGAAGGCGGAGCGGTCATCGGCGCCATTATCGGCGGCGTCATCGGCAACCAGGTCGCCAAGCGCGAACGTGGAGCCGGAACTGTTGTCGGGGCCGGCATCGGTGCGGCGATCGGCTCGTCGATCGGCTGCAAGATGCAGGAAGAGGACCAGCGCCGCGCCGAAGAGGCGCTCAACGAGGCCCTCGCCACCGGCCGTCCGGCCAGCTGGCGCAATCCCAATTCGGGCGCCTATGGCGAAATCCGGGTCCTGCCGACCGCCAACAGTGGCTCCTGGTATGCGCCCGGCAACGTCAACATCCGCGCGCGCCCGTCAACGGCGGGTCAGGTGATCGGGCAGCTGGCCGCCGGCGAGACCTTTGGCGGCGTGATCTACAATTCGGGCTGGCTGAAGGTCCAGAGCGGCTATGTGTCCCGCTCCGTGGTGCGCGCCGCGCCGCGCCAGGACGGCTGCGAAACCCTTGAGCAGACCGCCTACACCAAGAAATACGGCCGCGAGACCGAACGCTACCGCGCCTGCCGCAAGCCGGGCGGCGCCTGGGACGTGCGCAAGATCTGACGTCTCTCGACTGACGCTGGGTGATGACGCTAGGCAGGCGGGGATGACTGTTCCCGCCTCGCCTTTCCCCGCCGCCCGCCGCCGTGACATCGCGGTTCCCGAGGGAACCATCGCCGGCTACGAGTTCGGCCCGGCCGACCGGCCGCTCGATGTGCTTTTTCTCCATGCCAATGGCTTCAACGCCGGGACCTACGCCGACATCCTGTCGCCGTTGGCCGACCGGCTTCGCATTCTCGCCGTCGACCAGCGAGGGCATGGCCGAACGACCTTGCCGGCGGATCCCGAGGGGCATGACGCCTGGATGGTGTTCCGCGATGACCTGCTGGCGCTGCTCGATGCGCTCGGCGAGACGCCGACGGTGCTTTCAGGTCATTCGATGGGCGGCACCGTCAGCCTGCACGCCGCCGCGATGCGTCCGGACGCGGCCCGACGGCTGGTCCTGTTCGATCCGGTGGTCGTGACCCGCGAACGCGTCGCCGCCGCCGGGCCGGACGGCATGAAGAACTCGCCGCTGGCGATGGGCGCCCGTCGCCGCCGGTCCAGCTTCGCCAGTCGCGAGGAGGCCTTTCAAGCCTACAACGGCCGCGGCGCCTTCAGGAGCTGGTCCGAAGCGTCCCTGCGCGGCTACCTTGTCGACGGATTGATCGAGGGCGACGACGGACTGGTCCACCTGTCCTGTCGCCCGGCCTGGGAGGCCGCCAATTTCAGCGCCGATCACCACGACCCGATCGGCGCTTTCACCGCCGCCCGTCAGCCGATCCGCATCCTCAAGGCCGAGATCGGCTCGACCTGCGGGATCGAGGGCTATGAGAACCAGGTGCTGGGCGACGGCCATGTCCGGCTGGAGGTCATCCCTGGTACGAGCCACTTCCTGCCGATGGAACGTCCGGAGCTCGTGCGGGCCGCGCTGCTCGAGGCGGCCGCGTAGTTGCTCCCCATCGGGGGAGCTGTCAGGCCGCAGGCCTGACTGAGGGGGTCACCCGCGATCTGAGCGGACCCCCTCCGTCTCGCCTGACGGCGATCCACCTCCCCCGATGGGGGAGGATTTACAGCGCCAGCCCGGCCTTCGCGTACTTCATGAGCTCAGCGCGGGCAGCATCGGTGATCGGCACGATCTTGCGGGCGTCGAGGTCGAAGGTCACCGCCACCGCGTCCGAAACGCCCCATGGCCGCCCGCTGTCGGGATCGATCATCCAGTGGATCATGCGCTTGGTGCGGGTATCGGCATCCTTCAGCCCGGAGCGAATCTCGAACCTGTCTCCGGCGCGCGGCCAGTCGAGGTGGATCAGCCGGTATTCCAGAACAGCCCCGCCCACGCGTTTCGGCTTTTCCACCGCCCCGCCAACCACCGCTTCGCGGAAGCTGCGGATCAGACGCGGAATACCGTCCGACACCCGGCCGATGAACAGTTCGGGTCGCATGCGGCCATAGAGGTCGCAGTCGGCCGGCGCGATGGCGCCCTGGGCGATGCGCACCAGATCGAGGTCGTCGGCGCGGGCAAGACTGGCCGTGGACTCGATCGGCCCCAGCGTCACGCTGCGGGCGGCCGCCTGGTCGGGCAGGTCGATCGTCAGGGTTTCCGCCAGCGCCCGCGTCCCGGCGGTCCAGGGGAAGGCGCGCCCCTCGGCCGGAGTCACATGGGCGATGACGGTCTGGAAGCTGGCGGCGAGGGCGCCGGAATCCGAATGCCACAGCAGCATCAGCACCCGGGCGGTGTCCTCGCCCATCTCCAGCACGCCACCGGTCATGTGCAGCGCCACCCCGGCATGGGCCTCCTTGAGGAAGCGGATGTGCTGCTCGCGGATCATCAGGGTCGAACCGGCGTGGGCTGCAAACGCATGCGGCAGCCCGAGCGCCGCCGCCAGACCGACCAGTCCCTCGACAGCCTTGGTGACGTAGAAGCGCACATTCATGTGCCCCATCTCGTCACATTCCCAGGTGTTGACGCCGCCGCGCCAGAGCTCGATGCCGTCAGCCATGCCGGTCAGGCCCGGCAGTCGCTGCAAAGGCCGTGCGCCTCGACCATCAGACTGGTCAGGTTGAAGCCCTGGGCGGCGGCCGTGCTCCCGATCTCGCTCACGCCGGACGGGGCGATTTCACGCGTGGCGCCGCAGCAGTCGCAGATCAGGAACGCCGCCGCGTGTCCTTCGCCCCCGCCGCCACAGGCGATGAAGGCGTTCAGGCTTTCGATGCGGTGGGCCAGGCCCTGTTTCGACAGGAAATCCAGCGCTCGATAGACCGTCGGCGGCTTTGCGGGCGCGCCGTCAGCGCCGAAGGCGGCGATCAGGTCGTAGGCCTTCACGGGTTGGCCGGCCTCGAGCAGCAGTTCCAGCACGCGCCGACGGGGCGGCGTCATGCGCTGGCCGGCGGCGGCGCACCGCGCCTCGGCCGCCGTCAGTCCGCGCGACAGGGCGTCGCCGGTCAGGCCGTGCTCATGGTGGTCGTGGTCACAGGCGTGGGAATGGGCCATCCACCGAGAGGTAGAGAGCCGCGCGCCGGAGAGCAAGCGGCGGCTAGGGCAACGGGGTCGCCATCGCCGCCGCCTCGGCGGCGCAGTTGCTTGCAGGGCGGCCGTCAGCGATCACGCCGGCCAGCTCGACGCGGGCCTTGTCCATATCCGCGCGGAACGCGGGCGACGTGTGCAGCGCCGCCACCAGGATTTCCGCGTTGGTCCGGCCCGCGGCGACGGAACTGGCGTTGTGCACGCCACACACCAGGCGGCTCTCGCCGAAGGCCTTGCTGCGCGCCAGGATCGCGCCAGACCGGTCCGGAACCAGTTCGGCCATCACCAGCCCGACCGCCCAGCCCCAGGTGGCATGGCCCGACGGGTAGTCCGGGCTGTGGGCCAGCCCGGCCGTCCGGTCCGTGCAGATGGGCCCCTCGTTGGCCAGATAGGGGCGGGGACGACCCCAGACCTTCTTGGGCCGACTGACGGCGCGGCCGACGTCCGGGGCCATCTTCAACAAGAGGCCGCGCAGGGCAGGCAGGTCCTGTTCCCGAAGTTCAACGCCGACGGCGCAGCTAAGGTCGCTGACAATGCGACGTTCGGACAGATCATTGACGGCCAGATCCCAGCGTGGCGTCCCCTGAAGAGATCGCGTTGAGAGGAATATGGCCCGGTCAGCCTCGGCGACGGGTGAGCCCGCCGCCGGCGCTGGCGGCAGGATGGCCACGGTGTCCGGCCCGGCCGCCCCGAGATAGCCCTTCCAGGGCAGCCCCGCCGAGGCCGCGCCGGCCCCGGCCGCGATCAGGAGGGCGAGGCCGGCTATGGCTGAAATCCGCGCGCGGTCCATGCGAGGCGCTTCCGGACGGCGGCTCACGACTTCGGTCCGGTCCACGACAGGACCACGGCGGTTCCGCTTTTCTCGGCGGTGGCGATCACCTGCAGCGTCTGTTCTTTCGACGCCCCGGTCGCCGCGTACATCAGGCCGACGCCGATGTTGGCGTCGGCGCTCGTCGTGAAACCGGCGGCGGCCGCGCGAGGCTTGTAGAAGTCGATGACGGCCTTCGGCGAGGCCGTGGTCAGATAGGTCACCGACCCCACCTGGTGTCCGTTCGTCACCGTCGTGCTGGTCGCCTTCAGCGTCGCTCCTGGATAGAGCGGCGCGAAGTCCGGCGTCGTAACCTTTATGGGCGGGGCGGGCGGCGCCGGTGGCGCGCCGGGCGCATTGGTTGGGGGCGCAGGCGGCGGAATCGTGACCTGGACGGTTGTCGAGCTTCCTTCCCGCGTCGTTTCCATGTGGAAGCCGTCAGAAGTGGTGGACGTCTTCTCTTCCTTCCGGCTGCAGGCAGACAGCGAGACGGCCGCGATGGCCGCGGTGATGATCACGAGACGCAAGTCTGAACCCCCAAACGAAAAACCGCGCGAAGCGGAAAGCCTCGCGCGGTCCTTCAATCCTGGCAATAGCCGCCGGATCAGGCGAACAGCTTCTGCCAGCGCGGCTTGACCCGGTTCTTCCACGCCCCGCGGTGATAGGCGTCCGAGCCGATCAGGGGCACCACCGTGGTGGCTTCGGCGAAGACCATCTGTTCGTGTGTGGTCTGCACCTTGCCCCAGCTGGCCGCTTCCTTGAGCGTCGACGAGGAACAGGCGCCGTCCCGCACGTCGGCGACGGTGATCTGCACGGCATAGCGGTGCATCTCGGCATCGATGCCGAGGATCTCGGCGCAGAC
>CAZISF010000136.1:0-8716 GCA_964541915.1 uncultured Caulobacter sp. | reverse complement strand
AATGGTGGATGCGACAGGGATTGAACCTGTGACCCCCTCGGTGTGAACGAGGTGCTCTCCCGCTGAGCTACGCATCCGCTCTGGGGCTCTTGGCCCGGGAGGCGGTGGCTATAGCGACTCGGCCGCGGTCCGGCAAGACGCCGCGAGGCCGGTGATCGCCGCCGTCAGTTCGCCGTAGCTGTCGATGACCAGGTCGCCGCCCAGCTCCGCCGGGGGCAGGTCGTTGTAGCCGAAGCTGAAAACGATGCAGGGCAGGCCCGCGGCCCGGGCCGCGCCCACGTCCGGCGAGGCGTCGCCGACCATGATCGCGCGGACCGGATCGCCGCCCGCACGACGGATGGCTTCCAGCAGCGGCGCGGCGTCCGGTTTCTGCACCGGCAGCACATCCCCGCCGATGATGCCGTCAAAATGGCGGGTCATGTCGAGCGCCGCCAGCAGGGCTTCACTCAGTCCATGCGGCTTGTTGGTGCAGACGGCCAGCCGGGCGCCGCGCGCTTTCAGATCCGTCAGCGCCTCCAGGCAGCCGGCGAACGGTCGGCTCTCCTCCGCGATGCGGGCCTGGTAGACTTCGATGAAGCGCGGCCGCAGGGCGCTGATCCCGGCCTCGGTGATCGTCAGACCGACCCGCTCGTAGGCGCGCTGCAACATTCCGCGCGCGCCGTGACCGACCAGCTGTCGTACGGCCGACACCGGCGCGGGGTCCATACCCTGTTCGACCAGCACCACGTTCAGCGCGGCGATCAGGTCGGGGGCCGTGTCGATCAGGGTGCCGTCGAGATCGAAAACAACGGTCCAGCCGGCAAGGTTCATGTCGGGGTCATGCATCGGCAGAGGCTTTCGGGTAAACGAGGCACAATTGCAACGTCACGAGTCGATCCGATGAGCCAGCGCGCCGCGGTGATCATGGCCGCCGGCCAGGGCACCCGCATGAAATCCCCGACGCCGAAGGTGCTGCACCGGATCGGCGGGCGGACCATGCTCGACCGGGCCATCGATGCGGTCCAGGCCGCCGGCTGCGAGCGGGTGGTGGTCGTTTGCGGGACCCACAGCCCCGCCGTGGCCGAGCATGTGCGCAAGCGACTGGGCGAGGCCGCCGTGGCGATCCAGGACCCGCCGCTGGGCACCGCCCACGCGGTCTTGTCAGCCAGGGAAGCCCTGGCTGGCTTCGCTGGCGATGTTATCGTGACCAACGCCGACTGCCCGCTGCTGACCGCCGGGGACTTCGCGCCGCTGTTCGAGCGCCGCGCGGCCGGCGACGATCTGGTCATGCTGGCCTTCGAGGCGGCGGACCCCGCGCTCTACGGTCGGATGATCCAGGACGCCGACGGCCGGCTGCTGCGCATTGTCGAGGCCCGCGATGCGTCGCCTGACGAGAAGGCCGTCAACGCCTGTTACTCCGGCATTCTCTGCGCCCCGGCGGGGCCGCTGTTCGACTGGCTGGCCGCGGTCGACAACGACAATGTCAAGGCCGAGTACTACATCACCAGCATCGTCGGCATCGCCAACGCGGCCGGCAAGCGCATCGGCGTGGCCTTCACCTCCGAGACGGCCGTCATGGGCGCCGACGACCAGGCCGGCGCCGCCCGCGCCGAGGCGCTGTGGCAGGCCCGCGCCCGCGCCGCCCTGCTGGCCGACGGCGTGACCATGACAGCGCCGGAGACGGTGTTCCTCAGCTTCGACACGCAGATCGCAGGCGGCGTGACGCTGGAGCCCAACCTGGTGTTCGGACCCGGCGTGACGGTCGAGAGCGGCGCCGTGATCCGCGCCTTCAGCCATCTGGAGGGCGCCATCGTCCGGGCCGGCGCCATCGTCGGCCCCTACGCCCGGCTGCGGCCCGGCGCGGACATCGGCGAGGACGCCCACATCGGCAACTTCGTCGAGGTCAAGAAGGTCAAGGTCGGCAAGGGCGCCAAGGCCAATCACCTGTCCTATCTGGGCGACGGCACGATCGGGGCGAAGGCCAACATCGGCGCCGGCACGATCTTCTGCAACTACGACGGCTTCGACAAGTTCGACACCCATGTGGGTGAGGGGGCCTTCATCGGCTCGAACAGTTCGCTGGTCGCGCCGGTGACCGTCGGGGCAGGGGCCTATACCGGCTCGGGCTCGGTGATCACCAAGGACGTCGCGCCGGACGCCCTCGGGCTGGAACGGTCGCAGCAGGTCGAGAAGCCCGGCTGGGCCGCGCGGTTCCGGGCGATGAAGCTGGCGCGAAAGAAGGGCTGACATGTCGCGCGCCGTCGCATCGCTTCTGATCGCCGCGACGCTGGCGTCGTCGACGGTCGCGCGGGCCGAGACGGCCGGGGCGGCGCCGGGCCTGTTCACCTACTTCAGAACCATCTGCGGCCCGGATGTCGACCCGTCCCGCACCGCCGCCCGGGCGCTGGCCGAAGGATTTGTCCCGGCGAAGAAGAAGCCCCGGCTCGGCGCCATGCAGGATGTCAGGGGCTTCGAGAAGACCGTCGACGGCCGCGAGTTCTTCGTCATGGCTGCCAGCGGCAAGGGCAAGCCCCGCGACGGCCTGCCGGCCTCCACCACCCTGGCCTGCGCGGTCGGGCTGAAGGGCAAGGACGAGGCGGCCGTTGCGGCGGGGCGCCGCTGGGTCGGGGTGCCGGCCTCGAAAACCGTGATGGGCGTCGGCTTCCACGCCTTCCGCCAGGCGGGCGGCGCCCGCGTCCCGCTGGACTTCGACGACAAGTCCGCCCTGGCCGCCGCCCTGGCTGCGTCCGACTTCAATGTGCTGACCCTTTCCGGCCTCGGCGGGATGACCCTGCTGGTGCTCAGCCGCTCGCGAGAGGCGACATGACCGCGGACGACCAGAAACGCATCGCCGGCGCGGCCGCCGCCGACCTCGTGGAAGCGGGCATGGTCGTGGGGCTGGGCACCGGCTCGACGGCCGCCTGGTTCGTCAAGGCGCTGGCCGCCCGCAACCTCGACGTCCGAGGCGTGCCGACCTCGGAGAACACCGGCAACCTCGCCCGCGAGCTGGGCATCGCCCTGATCGGCCTGGACGACGTCAAGGCCATCGACCTGACCGTCGACGGCGCCGACGAGATCGGGCCCGGCCTGTCGCTGATCAAGGGCGGCGGCGCGGCCCTGCTGCGCGAGAAGCTGGTCTGGGAGGCCTCGCGCCGCTGCGTGGTCATCGCCGACGCCGCCAAGATGGTGAAGACACTCGGCAAGTTCCCGCTGCCGATCGAGGTGGTCCGCTTCGGCCACCCGCACACCGGCCGCCACCTGGCCGACATCGCCGCCGAGTTCGACCTGCCGCCGCCGCGTCTGCGCACGGCGGACCGGGGCGTGGTGGTCACCGACGGCGGCAACGTCATCTACGACCTGGCCGCCGGCGCCATCGAAGATCCCGCCGCCCTGGCCGCCGCCCTCAAGAGCGTCACCGGCGTGGTCGACCACGGCCTGTTCCTCGACCTCGCCGACGAGGCGCTGGTCGGGACCGATGCAGGGGTGGTCAGGCACGTTCCCTGACCCCATATCCTCCGATCATCCCGGCGACGGCCGGGACCCAGATTCAGCCTGCCCCCTGACCGCCGGAGCCCCCATGCCCAAGTTCGACTACGACCTCTTCGTCATCGGGGCCGGTTCCGGCGGGGTCCGGGCCGCGCGGCTGGCGGCGATGACCGGCGCCCGCGTCGGCGTCGCCGAGGAATACCGCGTCGGCGGCACCTGCGTGGTGCGCGGCTGCGTGCCCAAGAAGTTCATGGTCTACGCAAGCGAGGTCTCGCAGCAGATCAAGACCGCCCGCGGCTTCGGCTGGACCGTCGCCGAGCCGACCTTCGACTGGCCGACCTTCCTCCAGGCCAAGGACATCGAGATCGCCCGCCTGTCGGGCATCTACGTCACCAACCTGCAGAAGGCCGGCGCCGACCTGCTGCACGGGCGGGCGGTGCTGAAGGACGCCCACACCATCGAGATCACCGGCCAGGACGCCCGCACCATCACCGCCGACAAGATCCTCATCGCCACCGGCGGCCGTCCGACCTATCCGGCCGACCTTCCGGGCGTCGAGCACGCCATCAGCTCGGACGAGGCCTTCCATCTGGAGACCCTGCCCAAGTCCATCCTGATCGTCGGCGGCGGCTATATCGCCGTGGAGTTCGCCGGCATCTACGCGGGCCTCGGCGTCGAGGTGACGCTGCTCTATCGCGGGGCCAACGTCCTGCGCGGCTTCGACGACGACATCCGCGCCCACCTGGCCGGCGAGATGGAGCGGCGCGGCATCAAGGTGGTGCTCGGCTGCAGCCACGAGAAGCTGGAAAAGACCGACGCCGGCATCGTCAGCACGCTCAACAACCACATGACCTTCACCACCGAACAGGTGATGTTCGCCACCGGCCGCGAGCCCTACGTCGCAGGCTTGGGCCTCGAGACGGCGGGCGTTGAACTCAACGAGCGCGGCGCGATCAAGGTCGACAAGTTCAGCAAGACCAGCGCCGACAACATCTGGGCCGTCGGCGACGTGACCGACCGGATCAACCTGACCCCGGTGGCCATCCGCGAGGGCGCCGCCTTCGCCGAGACCGAGTTCCGCAACAACCCGACCACCTTCGACCACGACCTGGTCGCCACCGCCGTCTTCTCCCAGCCGCCGATCGGCACGGTCGGCATGGGCGAGGCCGAGGCCCGCAAGGCCTTCGGCCCGATCGACGTCTACCGCTCGGTGTTCCGCCCGATGAAGGTCACCTTTTACGGCGGCGAGGAGCGCACCCTGATGAAGCTGCTGGTCCGCCAGGACACCCAGCAGGTCGTCGGCGTCCACGTCGTCGGCCCCGACTCCCCCGAGATGATCCAGATGGCCGCAATCGCCGTGAAGATGGGCGTGACCAAGCAGCAGTGGGACTCGACCTGCGCGGTTCATCCGACGGCGGCGGAGGAGCTGGTGACGATGCGCGAGAAGTATGTGCCGGCGGAGTTGGGGTAGCGACTGAGCCTAGTCGGGTCGCGAACGGCCGCGCTTCGGATCCTGCGGCGTAACCACCCAGGCGTAGGCGATGCGCTCGCCTTCGCCGTCGGCGGAACGGGCGATCAACTCCGTTACCGCGTCGAGGTGGGCGTTGATCTGGTGCAGCGTCTCGGCGTCGGGTCGGCAGACCAGGCGAGCGAAGCGCACGTTGCGGGTATCGCCGCGGGTGACGCGGTGAGGCGCCGCGACGCCCCGGGCGAAGTCACGACTGGCCTGCTTGCACATCGACCCGACCAGGGCGTCGAGGATTGGCTGGTTTCTCGCCGCCTGCAGAGCCTCAAGCATGCGCATGCGTGGCGCAGGCGTGTCGTAGAGCTGCTCCGGCTTGCGGGCGGCCGGGCGTGCGCCAGCCTCGATCAACAGGCCCACCTCGGTCAGGCGCTGGATGTGATGATACAGCGACGACGGCGCGGCGCCGGTCAGTTGTCCGATCTCGCGGACCGACAACGGCCCAAACGCCGCCACCTGGTCCATGATGTCGGCCCGGACCGTCGAGACGAGCGCCCGAAGCTGCTCGGGATCGATGATCTGGTAGGTCAGGGTCCGCGCCGTGCGCGGTTGCGGGTTCGCGGGGCTCTTGGGCTGCATCATGCCCTTCGATGCCAAGGGGCGACGCGCCGGGTCAAGCGAGGTCAGTAGCTGAACTGACCGGTGCGGTCGTAGTGGCCCTTGAAAAGGGCCTCCACATCGGTCGGGAGAGGCGGCAGCGGCTCGAAGGCCTCGCCGAGCCGCATGATGCCGTCACGGGGCCAGGTCGGTGACCTGGCGCCATCAGGGTCGCCAGTGCTCACGAAGTTGACCCAGTAGTCCATCATCCGCCCTGAGATCGCATGGTCCCGGTCGGTAAACGTCCGACCTGGGATCAAGTCGAGTGACCCAAACACGTATGGAACCTCGGAGGAATGAAAGGCACGATACAGTGCCGCCTGTGGTCCAGGCAGGGGATGATCCCACAGATAGATAAAAGTAGCGCCGCCCCGCGCCCGCGCCCGTGCGTCTCTCCAGCGCTCCAGGCCCACCAGGTTGGCGTCGCGGTCGGCGGCGAGGGCCGCGTCCAGCGCCTCGGCCTCGGTCGTGGCCGGGTAGTGGCGCGCGAAGTCCGGGCCATAGGTCGCGGCGCTCTGACGGTGGCTGGCCAGCGTAGGCTTCAACCAGGAAGCTTCGTCCGACGTGACGCCAATCAGGATAGGGACCGGCGCAATGTCGGCGAGCGGGGCGAAGCCGTCGTCACGGATGGTCACCCCATCCACGAATAGGTTCAGTCCCGCGTCGTCCGACCCGGCCAGAATCTCGCTGGCCGGCGCTGTCAGCATCACCTCGCCCAGAGCCAGGCTGGACGCGCGCATCGTCTTCGCGTCCGGCAGGCGTTCGCCGCCCGGCGGAAAACTCTGGATGATGGCGCCTGCGATCAGCCCCTTCGCCTCGGGATGGGCCAGGAGGATGTAGGTCAGCGCCCCGCCCGCCGACTGGCCCGCTACGGTAATACGCCGGGGGTCGCCACCGAAGGCGTCCGCGTTCGCGTGGACCCAGGTCAGCGCCGCCAGAGCGTCGCGTGCGGCCTGGTTGCCGCGGGTCCCGTCCGGCTCGGGCTCCACGGCCGGGTGGGCCAGAAGTCCGAAGGCCGCGACCCGGTAGTTGATGGAGACGACGACGATGCCGCGCGCGGCTAGCGCCTGGGCGTTGGTCGCCGCGACGGCCTCGCCGCCATCGGTCAGACCTCCGCCGGGAATCCACAGCATGACTGGCAATCGCTGTCCCGGCCGGTGCGCCGGTGTCCATACGGTCAGGGTGAGACAGTTCTCGCTGACCGCGCCCTGGGGCGAGAATTCGCTGGTCCACGGCCCCCACCCCTTGGAGGAGATGTTCTGGGTGCAGCTTGGTCCGAAGGCCCTCGCCGATCGCACGCCTCTCCAGGCCGGCGCGGTCCGCGGCGCTCGCCAGCGAAGTGGACCGGTCGGCGAGGCGGCGTAGGGGAGGCTGTAATAGACCGATACCCCGTTTGGCAGCGCCACGCCTTCGGCGATCCCTTGCGCGACCGTTGTCCGCGGCTGCGCCGCCGCGACGGCTGGCGCGATCAGCGCCAGCAGAAGCGCTGCCGCCCAGACTCTCATGGGGCGATCGGCCGGGCCGAGAGGCGCTTCTGCCGCCAGCGGTCGACCGGACGTTCGATCAGCAGCATGATCGCGGTCGACACCGCGAAGGTTCCGCCAATCGCCATCCAGATTGGGAAAGGGGGCTTGAAGGTCAGCACCAGACCGATGACGATCAACTGACTGAGGTAGACCGGATAGCTCAGGTCGCCGATCCAGCGGTCGAGCGGATTGTTCCTGAAGGCGTGGAAGATCGGCGGAACGGCCAGCGCCACCACGGCGTAGGTCACCCAGCGGTCGATGCCCGGCGCCAGCTTCAAGCTGGTGAAGACCAGGCAGAACCCGATCAGCGCGACGGCCGCAAACCAGCCCAGGGCCTTGGGCGTCTTTTCGACCAGTGGCATGGCGCGGAAGCCCAGCACCCCAGCCAGGAACAGGAACAACACCGTCGGGAACAGCCGTCCTTGCCAGAGCAGGAAGTCGACGTCGAGGAGGTGGCCGGATTGCCTCAAGGCGATGCTGGCCAAGGCGAGCAGCACGATCCAGCTCGTCTTCAGCCGCGTGACGAACGGCGCGATGAGGTAGAACATCAGCTCGGTCGACAGGCTCCAGGATTGCGGCGCCAGCAGACCCTGCCACCCGATGCTGTCCTTGGCCGGGTCCGCGTAGGCGTCGAACACAAGAGCGCCGTGCGGGTCGATGGTGAACCAGAACAGCAGATCCTGGCCGAATACGACCAGGTTCTCGACCACCATGACGATGGCGGATGTCGGGTGGCCGAACAGTCTGGCCATCAGTTCGGGCGTTCCGGTCACGCTGGCCTTCAGGCCGAACAACGCGACGGCCCCCAGGACCAGCATGACGATATAGGTCGGCGCCAGCCGCAGCAGCCGGTTGGACCAGAAAAGGCCGGCATTCTTGTATTTTCCGTCGAGAACCAGGGCCATGTAGAAGCCCGAAATGACGAAGAAGGCCTGCACGGCCAACCCGCCGCTCAGGATCTTGTAGCTCGTCAGAGGCAGGTGCGAGAGCAGCACCGCCAGCGCGAGCAGAACACGGATCATACCCACCGACATCTCCCCCTGCGTGGACGGGAGGAGGCTAGGAGTAATTCAAAATGGATCCAAATTTAGAATTGTTAATGTGCGCGCGACCGGCTTTGCGCGTCCACGAAAAGGGCGCCCCCGGCGATCCCAAAGCGAGCCCGCGCCCCAAACTCCTCACGCAAGCCCATGCCCTTCACCCGCCGTTCACGCCTTTAGGGCGCATTATTTTGCCTTCGAACACGGCTTCCTGTATGAGCCGCGATCCATTTCAGAGTTGAGATCATGACCGAGCGCTGGACCCCATCGTCCTGGAGAGCCAAGCCCGCCAAGCACCTGCCGACGGATTATCCGGATGCGGCCGTGGTGGAGCGTGTCGAAAGCGAGCTTCGCCGGATGCCGCCGCTGGTCTTTGCCGGCGAGGCGCGCCGGTTGAAGTCGCTGCTGGGCGACGTGGCGGACGGCAAGGCCTTCCTGCTGCAGGGCGGCGACTGCGCCGAGAGCTTCAAGGAATTCCACGCGGACAACATCCGCGACACCTTCCGCCTGATCCTGCAGATGGCGGTGGTGCTGACCTTCGCCGGCGGCAAGCCGGTGGTGAAGGT
>CAZISF010000135.1:7055-8764 GCA_964541915.1 uncultured Caulobacter sp. | reverse complement strand
GCCCACTATCGCGTGGCCGTTCCGTCGGCCAAGTGCGGCCTGCCGGAAGTGAACCTCGGCCTGCTGCCGGGCGCCGGCGGCACCCAGCGCCTGCCGCGCATCGTCGGCGCCGAGAAGGCGCTGGAGATGATGACCAGCGGCGCGCACGTGCCGGCCAAGGAATGCCTGGCCATGGGTCTGGTCGACGCGATGGCTGAAGAGGGCAAGCTGCTCGAGGGCGCCGTCGCCTTCGCCCGCAAGGTGCTCGACGAGAAGATGCCGCTGAAGAAGGTCCGCGACCGCGAGGTGGCGGGCGGCTCGCCGGAGGTCTTCGCCGCGTTCCGCAAGGCCAACGCCCGCAAGTTCCGCGGCTTTGATGCGCCCGAAGCCAACATCAAGTGCGTCGAGGCCTCGCTGCTGCCGTTCGAGGAAGGCCTGAAGGTCGAGCGGACCCTGTTCATGGGCCTGATGACCGGCGCCCAGTCGGCCGCCCAGCGCTACGTCTTCTTCGCCGAGCGCCTGGCCAACAAGATTCCCGACGTGCCCGACGACACGCCCGAAATTCCGGTCAAGAAGGTCGGCATCATCGGCGCCGGCACCATGGGCGGCGGCATCGCCATGAACTTCCTCAACGTCGGCATCCCGGTGACGATCGTCGAGACCAAGCAGGAAGCGCTGGACCGTGGTCTGGGCGTGATCCGCAAGAACTACGAGAACACCGCCAAGCGCGGCCGTCTGACGATGGAGCAGGTCGAGCAGCGCATGGGTCTGCTGACCGGTACGCTCGCGCTCGAAGACCTGGCCGACAGCGATCTGGTGATCGAGGCCATCTTCGAGAACATGGCGGTCAAGAAGGAGGTGTTCGGCAAGCTGGACACCATCGTCAAGCAGGGCGCGATCCTCGCCAGCAACACCTCGGCCCTGAACATCGACGAGATCGCCACGGCGGTGAAGCGTCCCGAAGCGGTCATCGGCCTGCACTTCTTCTCGCCGGCCAACGTCATGCGCCTGCTGGAAGTGGTCCGCACCGACCACAGCTCCAACGAGGTCACCGCCACCTCGATGAAGCTGGCCAAGAAGATCGGCAAGGTCGCCGTGCTCGTGGGCGTCTGCCCCGGCTTCGTCGGCAACCGCATGCTGTTCCAGCGCCAGAACCAGGCCCAGCGCCTGGTCATGGAAGGCGCCATGCCCTGGGACGTCGACCGCGTGCTCTACGACTTCGGCTTCCCCATGGGTCCGTTCGCCATGAGCGATCTGGCCGGCCTGGACATCGGCTGGAACAAGGAAACCTCGAAGGGCGAGACCATCCGCGACCAGCTCTGCGAACTGGATCGCCGCGGCCAGAAGACCGGCGCCGGCTATTACGACTACGACGAGAACCGCAACGCGATCCCCTCGCCGGTGACCGAAGAGATCATCAAGGGCTTCGCCGCCAAGCAGGGCCTGAACCAACGGGACATCAGCGACGAGGAAATCCTCGAGCGGACGATCTTCCCGATGATCAACGAGGGGGCCAAGATCCTCGAAGAGGGCAAGGCGATCCGCGCGTCGGACATCGATATCGTCTGGATCAACGGCTACGGCTGGCCGGTCTATCGCGGTGGCCCGATGCACTACGCCGACCTCGTCGGCCTGCCCAAGGTGCTCGAGCGCCTGAAGCAGTACCAGAACGAGATGGGCGACTTCTTCAAGCCGTCCGCCCTGCTCGAAAAACTGGTCGCCGAGGGCAA
>CAZISF010000135.1:0-6955 GCA_964541915.1 uncultured Caulobacter sp. | reverse complement strand
TGGGCGACTTCTTCAAGCCGTCCGCCCTGCTCGAAAAACTGGTCGCCGAGGGCAAGGGGTTCAAAGACCTGAAGTAGGGCCTGACCTGAGGGGCTAGGGATTAGGGGCTAGGGGTCAGTCGCATCGCGCGACCCCGGCCCCTTTTTTCTAGTCCCTAGCCCCTAGCCCGTAGTCCCTAACCCCTTGGACCCGAACGCCATGACCACCCTGCCAGACATGATCGCCGCCGATTTCGGCACGGTGCCCGACATCCTCCGCCTCAACGCGGCCGCGCATCCAGGCAAGGTCGCATTGATCCAGGACGACCGGTCGATGACCTGGGGCGAGCTGGACGCGATGATGGATCGCGTCGCGGCGGGCCTGCAGCGGGACGGTGTACAGAAGGGCCAGGCCCTGTCGGTCTGCGCGACGACCTCGATCGAATACGCCGCCCTCTACCTCGGCGGCCTGCGGGCCGGTGCGGCGGTGGCGCCGATCGCGCCGTCCTCCACGCCCGAGCAGATCGTGGCGATGGTCAACGACTCCGGCGCCAGCCTGTTCTTCCTCGACAAGAGCGTCGCCGCCGAGATGGGCGCGGCCCTGGACCAGGTGAAGACCAAGCAGGTTTCGCTGGACGGCTCCGACGTCGGTCAGGCCTTCGCCGACTGGCTGCCGCCTGTGGGCGCGAAGCCCGCGCCGGTGACGCTGGAAAAGAAAGACCCGTTCAACATCATCTACTCGTCGGGCACGACGGGGACGCCCAAGGGCATCGTCCAGAGCCACGGCATGCGCTGGCGGCACCTGGCCCCGCGCGAGGACGGCGTCGGCTTCGGGCCCGACGCGGTCGCGTTCATCTCCACGCCGCTCTATTCCAACACCACCCTGGTGCATTTCTTCCCGGCGCTGGCGGGCGGCGGCACGGTGGTCATGCTGGCCAAGTTCGACGTGGTGAAGTGGCTGACGGCCGCGGAAAAGCACCGCGTGACCCACGCCATGCTGGTGCCGGTGCAGTACCGGCGGCTTCTCGAACACCCCGACTTCGACCGCTACGACCTGTCGAGCTTTGTGATGAAGTTCGCCACCAGCGCGCCGTTCTCGGCCGAGCTGAAGAAGCAGGCGCTGGAGCGCTGGCCGGGCGGGCTGATCGAATACTACGGCATGACCGAGGGCGGCGGCGGCTTCATGCTGCAGGGCCACCTGCATCCGGACAAGCTGCACACTGTCGGCCAGGTCAGCCCGGGCGCGATCATCAAGATGATCGACGAGGAGGGCAACGAGGTCGGCCCGAACGAGGTCGGCGAGATTGTCGGCCGCTCGGCGGCGACCATGAGCGGTTACCACAACCAGCCGGGCAAGACGGCCGAGGCCCAGTGGACCGACCCGAAGACGGGCGACGTCTACATCCGCACCGGCGACGTGGGCCGGCTCGACGAGGACGGCTTCCTGACGCTGATGGACCGCCGCAAGGACATGATCATCTCGGGCGGCTTCAACGTCTATCCGAGCGATCTGGAGTCGGTGATCGTGCAGCATCCCGCCGTGGCCGAGGCCGCCGTGATCGCCGCGCCGTCGGACGCCTGGGGCGAGACGCCGGTGGCCTTTGTCGCCCTGAAGACCGGCGCGACCGCGACGGCCGAAGAGATCAAGGCCTTCACCAACGCCAAGGTCGGCAAGACACAGCGTGTGTCGGACCTGGTGCTGATCGACGTCCTCCCGCGCAGCCACATCGGCAAGGTGCTCAAGCGCGAGCTGCGGGACGCCTATGTGAAGGGGAAGGCCCAATAAATCCGCTCATCCCGGCGACGGCCGGGACCCGGGTGTTTTTGGTGTGAGTCCGCTCGCGCCCGAGTGTTCCTGAAAAAGCCTGGGTCCCGGCCTTCGCCGGGATGAGCGGAACATTGGGTGAAAGACCGATGGTCCCCGAACGGCATCTCGCGCGTTTCCCTCCCGTGATGATCGGGCGCAGGGTGGCGGGATGAAGGTGATTTTCTGGGCAGTCGTGGTCTGGGCGGTGGTGATGCTGGGCGTGGCCTGGTTCGCGCCGAGGCCGTCAAACGTCCACCTGACCAGTGAAATGACCTTGATCGCCGCATCGCCGAACCCGGCGCGGATCAATTCCGCTCCGGCCTGGGACCAGCCGCCGGAGGAGGCCTGCACCGACGCCCCGGCCTTTGAAGCCGCCGCGGCGCGCAACGCCGTCGATATCGACCAGCTTCAATGGATGCCCTACGGCCCTCCCGAGACCGGCTGGCGCACCTATGCGCCGCGGATCGCCATCGAGATCGCCTCGAACTGCGCCTGGGAAAGCCCCGGCTTCGCCAACGCGCTGGCCGGATGGCAGCGTGCGCACGGCCGCAAGCCCACCGGGGTGATGGACCAGGAAACGTTCAGCCTGATGAAGGTACGCTGGCATCTCCAGCGGCCGTTCGTCGTGCTGAGCCGGCACGGCGACTGCCCGGCCGCGCCGGACCCGGCCCTGCTGGCCACGGCCCGGCCGGAGGAGGTCTATGGGCCCCGGCCGATGCAGCTGCGCGCCGATGCGCTGGCCGCCTATCGCCGGATGGTCGCCGACGCCCGCGCCGCTGATCCCGCCATCGCGCGCGACCGGCAGGCGCTGCTGATCTTCTCCGGCTACCGCAGCCCGATCGAGAACGACCTGACCTGCCTCCTGCAAGGCGGCTGTGACAACGTCACCCGCGCGCCCTGCTCGGCGCATCGCACGGGGCTGGCGTTCGACATCATCGTCGGCGCGGCGCCGGGAGGACGGGTGGATTCGACCGAGAACGGCAACCGCCTGTTCCAGTCGCGAACGCCGACCTACCTCTGGCTGGTGCGCAACGCGCATCGCTATGGCTTCGTGAACTACGTCTTCGAGCCCTGGCACTGGGAATGGTCGCCGCCGGAACAGCGGGGCGCGACGCGCGCTTAGGTCTCCTGACCAGGAGACAAGTCCGTGATCCGTGCACCCCTTTCCGCCGCCCTGCTGCTGACCCTCGCCGCCTGTGGCGATGGCGCTGATCCGAGGGCCGGCCATGACGTTCCGGCCGCTGTGATCGTCACACCGCCGCGGGCGCTGACCCGCACGACCATCGACGCGGCCGTCTTCACGCCGGCCCCCGTACCGGCGCCGGGCGCGCCGGCTGCGCCGCTGAACGCAGAAGCGGATCCCGCCGTCCTGCGCGCCCAGGTGCTGCTGGACCGGGCCGACTTTTCGCCGGGCGTGATCGACGGCTTCTCGGGCGAGAACGTGCGGCAGGCCATCGCCGCCTATGAAGGCGCCCAGGGCCTGCCGGTCGACGGGGTGCTGGATCAGGAAGTGTTCGCCCGCCTGATCGCTGCGGACACCGCGCCCGCCCTGACCGACTATGTCATCACCGCCGCCGACATCGCCGGGCCGTTCGTGTTGGACATGCCGACCGATCTGGTCGCGCAGAGCAAGCTGCCGAAGCTGGCCTATTCCGGCCCTGCCGAACTGCTGTCCGAGACGTTCCACACCACCCCGACCGTGCTGCAGGCGTTGAACCCGGGCGTCGACCTGACAAAGGCCGGAACCGCAATCGTCGTGCCGGCTGTTCGCGCGCAAGCGCTGGCCGCGCCGGTGACGCGGATCGTCGTGGACAAGGCAGAGCGAGCCGTGAAGGCCTACGCCGCCGACGGCCGGCTGCTGGCGCCAGCATCGGCAGCACCGACCGGCCCGCGCCGACCGGCAGTATGACCGTGCGGGCCGTCGCGCCGAACCCGACCTATACCTTTGATCCCAAACGGCTGACCTTCGGCTCGTCGAAGACGAAGGTGACCATTCCCGCAGGCCCCAACAGTCCTGTCGGGCTCGTCTGGATCGACCTGTCGAAGGACACCTTCGGCATTCACGGTTCCGATGAACCCAAGGAAATCGGCAAGACCTTCAGCCACGGCTGCGTTCGCCTGACCAACTGGGACGCGCTGCAACTGGCCGCCGCGGTGAAGCCGGGCGTCGCCGTCGAGTTCACCGGCTGAGGCCGCTACCCGATTTGCGTACCCCCGCCCCTAGCCGTCGGGCTCCGGAAGGGCCAAGGTAGTCAAAACGAACGGGGAGAATGACCATGAGCGACGGGTCCGTGGATCTGAAGCAGACCGCCGCCGAGCACGCCTGGAGCATGCCGCTGTCGGAGATCAAGGTCGCCGACCCGCTGCTCTTCCAGACCGACACCATGTGGCCCTACTTCGACCGCCTCCGGAAGGAAGCGCCGGTCCACTATCAGGCCGAGCACGAGTTCGGGCCCTACTGGTCGGTGACCAAGTACAACGACATCATGGCCGTCGACACCAACCACCAGGTGTTCTCGTCCGAGGGCGGCATTACCCTGGCCGAGGGGTCAGAGGACTTCCGGCTGCCGATGTTCATCGCCATGGACCCGCCCAAGCACGACGTGCAGCGCAAGACGGTCAGCCCCGTCGTCTCGCCGGGCAACCTGCAGTACCTCGAGCCGATCATCCGCGAGCGCGCGGCGAAGATCCTCGACGAGTTGCCGATCGGCGAGGAGATCGACTGGGTCGACACGGTCTCGATCGAGCTGACGACCATGACGCTGGCGACGCTGTTCGACTTCCCGTGGGAAGACCGGCGCAAGCTGACCTACTGGTCCGACACGGCCACCGCCAGCAAGTTCAGCCCGTTCTACAAGGGCGAGGACCACCGTCGCGCAGCGCTGTTCGAATGCGTCGAGTACTTCACCCGGCTATGGAACGAGCGGGTCAACGCCGAGCCGAAGAACGACCTGATCTCGATGCTGTGCCACGGCGAATCCACGCGGAACATGGACCGCATGGAGTATCTCGGGAACCTGATCCTGCTGATCGTCGGCGGGAACGACACGACCCGCAACACCATCACCGGCAGCATCCTCGCACTGAACCAGAACCCCGACCAGTTCGCCAAACTGAAGGCCGACCCGTCGCTGATCCCGAGCATGGTCTCCGAAACCATCCGCTGGCAGACGCCGCTGGCCTACATGCGTCGCCGCGCGCTGCAGGACGTCGAGCTGAACGGCCAGAAGATCAAAAAGGGCGACAAGGTCCTGATGTGGTACGTCTCGGGCAACCGCGATGACGAGGTGATCGAGAACCCCAACAGCTACATCATCGACCGCGAACGGCCGCGCCAGCATCTGTCATTCGGGTTCGGCATCCACCGCTGCGTCGGCAACCGTCTGGCCGAACTGCAGCTACGGATCATCTGGGAGGAAATCCTCGCCCGCTTCCCGGACATCCAGGTGACCGGCGAGCCGACGCGCGTCGCCTCCTCGTTCGTGAAGGGCTACGAGCACCTGCCCGTGGTCATCCCGGGTCGCAACTGAGGCGTCAGACGAGCGTCGCGTCCAGGGTGATCTCGGCCTTCAGCAGCTTCGACACCGGGCAGTTCTTTTCCGCCACGCCGGCCAGTTCATCGAACTTCGCCTGATCCAGACCCGGAACTTTCGCGGTCAGGGTCAGCGCGGACCTTGTGATGGTGAACCCGCCGTCCTTCGAGTCCAGCGACACCGCCGCCTCGGTGGTCAGGCTTTCGGGCGTGAAGCCGGCCGTCTGAAGCTGGAACGCCAGGGCCATGGTGAAACAGCCGGCGTGGGCCGCCGCGATCAGCTCCTCGGGGTTGGTCCCGGGCTCATTCTCGAAACGGGTCTTGAAGCCATACGGGGCGGCCGACAGAACGCCGGAGCCCGTCGTGAGGTCGCCGGAGCCGTCGCGGCCCGTGCCCTGCCAGTGTGCGGTCGCCTTGCGGATCATGGTCTCTTCCCTTGCTGCCGTGGTCCACTGTAGCGCCGAACGGACGCCATCGGTTGCGGTCCCACGACATCTCACGCCGCCGTGACGATTTGACGGGACATCGTTACCCGGGTAACGAGTGGTCACCGGATGGGCATGGGGCCCGTCGAATCGCGAGCAGGAAACCATGCAGACGTCCAAATGCATGACCCTTCGACCGGCCTCCTCCGCGCCCGTTGGCGCGGGTTGCACCGCGTCTGCTCGCGAGGTTTGCGCCGCCTAGATCACGTTTCGATCCAGCGCCCCGTCCCTCCCGAGCCCGATCGCTCTGGAGGGATTTTTTGTATCCGTCATCCAGCGTCCATCGGGTTCGGGCTTATCTCTGAAAGTCTCCGACCGTGACCGACATGACCCTGAACCCGACCGCCCTGCGAAGAACGCCCTGGCTCATCGAGGCCCGCGCGCTGCTGGTGCTGGCCGCCCCGATGGCCGGCTCGCAGCTGGCGCAGATGGCCATCATGACCACCGACGTCGTGCTGCTGGGCCGGCTTAGCCGCGAAGCCCTGGCCGCCGCGGCTATCGGCAACACCGTGTTCTTCTTCGCCTGGCTGATCGGCAGCGGCCCCGGCATGGCCGTCTCGCCGGTCGTGGCCCAGATCCTCGGCGCCTCGCCGCGTGACCGGCGGCATGTGCGCGCCACCGTGCGGATGGGCCTGTGGGTGACGATGCTGGCCGCCCTGCCGTTGATGCTGATCATGCTCAACGCCCGCTGGATCCTGTCGCACCTGGGACAGGACCCGCAGCTGGCGCGCGACGCCGGCGTTTTCGTCTCGATGCTGGCCATCGGCCTGCCGTTCGCGCTGGGCTACCAGGCCCTGCGTAGCTTCACGGCCGCGCTGGGCAAGCCGGCGGCGGCCCTGTGGGTCATGCTGGCGGCGATCGGGGTCAACGGCCTGCTCGGCTGGAGCCTGATCTTCGGTCACTTCGGGCTGCCGGCGCTCGGGCTGCTGGGCTCGGGCCTCGCCACGGCGGTCTCGGCCGTGTTCGAGTTCGTCGCCATGGTCGTGGTGATCTGGCTGACCCCCAGCCTGCGCGCCTATCGCATCTTCCGCCGCGCCCACAGGCCGGTGCCCGTGCGGGTCAAGGAACTGATCCGTCTGGGCATGCCGATCAGCATGACGATGATCTTCGAAGCCATGCTGTTCAACACCATGACCCTGATCATGGGCACCTT
>CAZISF010000134.1:8473-8869 GCA_964541915.1 uncultured Caulobacter sp. | reverse complement strand
CGCGCACCGCCTCCGGCGCTCGACAACCTCTGGACGCGCGCGAGCTGCGCATCCCGGCCCCGGCGGGCGAGCACTCCGAATTCAAGGCGATCCTCAATGAGAAGGACCCGCCACCCGGGCGCATAGCCGTCACCGCGCCGGCGGCGCTGCGGGGCCGCATCGTCTCGGAGCGTGTCTTCGAGCTAAGATCGCACCCCGACTTCCGACTGGCCCGCCGGGCGCTGATCTTGTCGCGTCTGGCGCAGGTGATCTCGGAGAGAAAGGTGCAGGGTGGCCTGCGGCGCGTCCTGCTGACCCAAGCGAAGCGCCTGCAATGGCTGGCCTCACGCCGCTACGAAGCGCTCGGAGGGGCCGCCTCGGTAGCGTCGGAAGGCGATGAAGACGCCGACGCATGAC
>CAZISF010000134.1:0-8408 GCA_964541915.1 uncultured Caulobacter sp. | reverse complement strand
GGCCCAGCAAAGTGTGTTGACGAGCTGCATCTGCTCAATGGTTCCGCAAGCGATCTCGAGCAGCCGCGGGTTGGCAAAAATCACCGCGAGGCATCGTGCGCGACTTACCGCCACGTTCAGGCGATTCCGGCTGTAGAGAAATTCGATCTGACGCGGCAGGTCATCGCCGGACGAGGTCGCCATCGAAATGAGGACGACGGCCGCCTCCTGGCCCTGAAACTTGTCAACGGTGCCGACACGCGCGCCCGACGGCAGCAAGCCACGCAGCAGTTCAACCTGCATGTTGTAGGGGCTGACGACGAGAATATCCTTGGCGGTGATGGGCGCCCGCTCACCCTTCTGGTTGACCCACTCGCACCCGAGCAATGCCTCGTAGGTGGCCTTGAGCCGCTGCCCCTCCTCGACGCTCCTCTGCGCACAACCCTGGTGTGCGACCTCGACGAACCGCAGGCCTGCCTCGGCCAAAGCCGGGTCGGCCAGGCCTTCAGCCAGGATGAGGGCCTGGCCACAAGCACTGTCGTGGGATGTCAGCCGGCTGTCATAGACCGCGTCTGATATGAACCGGCAGATCTCGGGGTGAAGGCGCCGCGTCTGGGCCAGGAATATCCCTCGATCGTCCGGAACGGTGGCCAGGCCGCCGAGCAGGTGATCCAAAGCCGAGACACCAGATCCTCCTGGGTGTGCGCCCTGGATGGGTTGAGCGAGCTGCATTTGGTCGCCGACCAACACAATGTTTCGGGCGCTGACGCCCATGGCGATGATGTTGGCCAAGCTGACCTGCCCGGCTTCATCGACGAACAGATAGTCGAGACGCTGATCCAGCTCCGGTCGGGCAAAGAGCCAGGCCGTCCCCGCGACCAGGCCGAATCCGCTATCGGCGGCGCGTTTGTTGTCCGTCGTGTTCTCGATGGATGCGCAGCCCTCGACGTACTGATCCTCGCGCGACGACTTCTTCACGCCTCGGAACCGCACGCCCTTCCGGTCCGCCGCCGCCTGGACACCCGACAGCAGGTTGTTGATGGCCTTGTGTGAGTTGGACGCTACGCCGACGCTTTTGCCGCGCGCGAGCAGCTCAGCGATGGCCTCGGACGAGGTGAAGGTCTTGCCGGCGCCTGGGGGGCCTTGCACGAGCAGGTAGCTGTGATCGATGTCCGAAAGCGCCGCTATCGTGGCGGCGATCGCGTCCTGTCCGTCCCCAATCAGCGGAGCACCCGCCTCCCGACCCGTCAGCCTGGGAGCCTGCCGGGTGAGGATGTCGGTGACGGCGGAGTAAGCGCCCTGCCCTCTGCTGATCGCATCAGCGTACCTGTAGACGGCCTCCCGCAGCTGTTTGTCACCAACGGGGCCTTCGGGAATAAGGCTGTCGCCGTCAGCCAACCTGGTGCGCGAGGGCCCTAGCTTCACTTCCAGGCGCCGGCTCTCCTCGTCGATGAGCATGACCGTACCCGCGGCCTCGCCTGTGCTCGCGCGCAGGACCTCGTCACCGACGCGGAGCTTGAAGTCCTGCGCCGGGAAGGTGAACGCATAGATCGTCGATTTCTTATCTGGACGCGGGGCGCGACCTGGATCGGCGGTGATCTCGGCCAGGCACGCGGCGTCGTCCAGCAACTCCTGGGGCGTCATCTCGCGGCGAGCGAACATCGCCCACCATTCGGGCTTGGCCTCCCGCCGGTGGAATTCCAGGAGGTGACAGAGCAACTCTCGCCAACTGCGGTCCGCTTCCGAGCCGCCGGCCATCAATGCGCCGATAAGCGCCGCTGTGCGCTCTTCGGCCTCTTGGCGCTGCACAACCTTCTCTGGCGTGGGAGCGACTGCCTCGCCGACGTGGCGCCAGGTCGCTTCGGCGGGCCGCAGCCCGAGCAGCCAGTCTCGGCACAGTCGGGTCGAGCGGCAGTCGAGTTCATTGTAGGCAGAAATTTCGTCGAGGAGCGCCTGGTCGCCGAGCCGGCGCCAACGCTCATACATGACGATGCTGTCTCCAGCGGTTTTGACCTCTCCCCCTCGACCTCCCTCCAGGTAGAAGGCCTCCAGGTTCTTGATCGAATAGCCCGGCTCCGACGTGCGGATCGCTTCGTGCACCACGCGGTAGAGATCGACGAGCTGGCCGCGGCGCAGGATGTCGTCAACCTCCGTCTCCCGCGTGCCGTGGTACATCGCTAGGCGCTTGAGCGCCGTCTCCTCGTAGGCGGCGTAATGGTAGATGTGGGCTCCAGGATTGGCGGCCAGGTGCGCGACGATGAAATCGACCGCCGCCTCGAAGGCGACCTTCTCCGCCGCGCGATCGTGAGCCCAGAACGGCGTAAACCGCTCCTGGCCGTCCACCGCGTGAACAAACCCAAAGAGGTACTCAAGGCCGCCCTCGAATAGTGGATCGCCCTCCATGTCGAAGAACAGGTCGGCCGCGTTGGGCGGCGGCATACGGTCAAAACCCCGACCTTGCACGGGGGGGAGAACCTCGACGCGACCTTGGCCAGTTTTGCGTCGCACCTGTTGAAGGGCGGCCTGCGCCTGTAGCCTGGAGAAGGTGTCCGGGTTGAGCGTCGGCACTACAAAATCGGACGGAAGCTCGGCCAGACTGCCCAAGCTGGCGATTCCGGCCTTGCGCAGTTTGTCGATCTGGCCGCGCGTCATTCCCGCAACGAGGCTCAGATGCTCCAGGCGCTCCCACTCGGCTTGGCAGGCGTCGCTCCAGCGACAGTAGGTGCAATGCCCACAGGGTTCCGGCGACGACTTGTCAGGGGCTGCGGCAAACAGTTCAAAGCGCCCTCGTGCGATCTCGTAGTACCGCTGCACGCTCGACGTGGCGACGCGCGCCTGAACGCCGTCGCCGAGCGAGACGCAGAGGGACGCTGGCATGACGCCCTGCACCTGCCCCACCAGATCGGCATAAACACATAATTGGATGACGTGCTTGGGCTTCGCCGAACGGGACAACTTGGTGTCGGCCACGTCGTAGGCGTAGTCGCCGAGCGCCGACGCGACGCCTTCAACCTTGAGCAAGAAGTCGGAATATCCGTGCCATGGGCGCGATAGTAGCGCGCCCTGATAGATGACTTCAGCGCCGCCACGCATCGCGTGCAAGGTCCGCTCAACCCGCTCCTCAAGGGTTCCGTCCGAGGCGATCTCGACGACGTCGCGACCCTCGGCGCGAAGTTGCTCCAGGAATGCTCGCTCGTGTTCGATCCCCTTCTCCTGCAGGAGCACGGTCTGGGCGCTGTCAGGCGGAAAGGCGACCGGCTCAGTGAGCTGGCGCACGTCGAGGGCTGTGGCATGGCCGCACCCCAGGAAATTGACAAGATCGCTTGCCGAATAGAGCTGGCCGTCAGGGTGTTGTCTCACCGTGCCCTCCTCAGACTCTTCAGAGGACGAGGGAAACGAAGGCGGATTCAAACACCTTCTGCTTGGCCTTAATCGCCAGGCTCAGGTGGCAATACAGCTCCCAGTACAGACGCCAAATATCGTCCTCGCTCGACATCACTTCAACGTCGAGGCCGATCTCCACGGCGTCCTGCGCGCTGATCATCTGGTTGTGGGACTTCCAGCGGGCGATATCCATCAGGTTGCCGGCGATGGTCGAGTAGGGCTTGCCACGGCGCTTGAGCAGGTCCTCCGCCAGAGTGCTGGCGCGATCACGGATGCCCTCGAACTTGCGGACCAGGTTTGGATCGAACTTATCGAACATCAGTTGCGCGACCGGATCCTCCGGGTTTGCCCGGAGTGCTTCCGCGTGCTGCCGATAGGCGTCGAGGTATCGCAGAACAGAATGGCAAATGTCGTTGCCCTGACCGTCCTTCAAATAGAATTGCGGATCGATCGCGCCCAGTTCGGAGGAGTCGCTCATCACGATGGTGTTGGCGCCCAGCGCCATCAGTGTGCCGGCGCTCTTGGCGAAATCCGGCACGATCGCCCGGATCGTACCGTTCTCGCCGACCTTGGCCTGCACGAGCTTTATGAGCTTCTCGGCGGCGTCGATGTCGCCGCCAATCGTGTGGAGCATCAGGTCCACATGATCGCCGGGATGGATGTGGTAGAGCAGATCCACAAACCCCGCCGTGTCGTCACGGTCGATCTCTGCCTCCCTTCCCCCCACAAAACAAAGCAGCCTGCGACCAGGGACACGCTCCTCAAGGTCTTTGATGAGGTCCTGCCGTTGATAGCGGGCAGCATGACTGGCGGCGAAAAGTGGCGTCTTGGACGTACTGCGCGCTTTGGCCGGGGCCGGCGGAGCTGGGGCTGGGGCTGACGGCGTTGCCGAAGTCTTCGGGCCGCTCTTCGGTTTGTCCGTCATCGGATGGTGTCCTTGGCCCATTGAATCTTGCCGTCGCGCACGAAGTAGTGGCACCGGCGTCGCCCGTCGGCATAGTCGACGCTCGGCGCGATCGAGAGCCTGCCGCCGGACATGCCGGCGCATTTCCAGGCCGGACGGCGCCCCGGATCCGTATTCAGCATGATCCGGTGACCGGTCCGGCAGGGACAGTCGAAGGCGATCCATTTGGGAAAGGCTTCGGACCCGACCACGGCCGCGGCGTTTCGCGGAAGGCGATCAGGAATCTCGTCAGCGGCCTCGACGGCGCCAACGACGCGCCAAGGCTGGAAAGGCAACCACTGCCACCAGGAAATCTTCATGCTTGCGGCCACACCTGCCCAAGGAAGGGCGATGCGCCCCCCTGCCCCCATTTGCCGCTGGCCGGGTCACAGTAGTGGCCGGCCCTCGGCGCGCTAGTATTGGTCGAGATTTCGCGTTCATGCCACCGCAAGAGGACTTCTGTGGGCCGCGGCTTGGGACCGTAACCAATCAGTCGTTCCAGCAATTCGGCGACGCCGGCGGCGGCCACCGAAGTCGTGAAGGCCACGACGGCAGGTTCACCGCCGCCCAGAGAAGGCGCGTAACCCTCTTCCTCAAGACGTTTGCGTTCGTCAGGCGTCCGCAATTCCTGGGCTGCTCGCGCTAGGTCAATCCTGTCGCGGCAGACCAGGCAGGCCGCGCCCGGAGTGAGGGTGGTAATCCGTCCATCGATGCTGGCCAGCAGGCCGCCGGCATCGCTGCTCAGCAGGACCCCGATGTCGATCACTGGCGTGAGCAGGTAGGTGGCGACCCGCGACAACACGAGGCGCCCCGCATTGTCGTCGGTGCAGCCAAAGACCACGTCGCAGGCGGCAAGCTGCCGCGCGGTCGCCTCAAGCGTCACCATGGACGCCATGACATCGCAGGTGAGGTCCGGCGCGATGCGGTGAAGATGGTCGCGAAGCACCTCGACCTTGGGGCGGCCGACATCGGCCGGCGTCGAGCCGTAGACCCGGGTGACATTGGTCTCGCTCAACGTGTCGACATCGATGAGGGTCAGGTGACGGACGCCGAGCCTGACCAGCTGCTCCGAAACCGCAGACCCCGTCCCCCCCGCACCGACGACGCCAACACGCAGGTCGCCCAGCGCGCCCTGAATTGCAGCTCCAAAGGCGCGCACGCTACGGTCGAAGAGTGATGGGATTTCCGGACCAGCGGCATCGACGGAGCGAGACAGGCGCCAGTCCTCTCCCACCTGCCACAGCCGCTCAATGGGCAGAACCGGCCCATCGTCGGGATGCAGGCTCCCGCTGAACGCAAAGTGGCGGCCGCGCGGCGACGCGATGAGCGCACCATAGAATGGAGCCCCCGATCGCAGACGAAAGAGATCGGCGAGTTGGCGATCGACCGTATGGTCGTATCGGCTCGGCAGCGGTACGCCATCTTCACCAGGATGCGTATGCAGCCAGATGGGCAGCAGGCCTGCCGCCTCGGCTTCGCCGAGGGCGGGGACATAGCCTTCCGAGGCGATCAGGAGCTGGTGCCGCTCACGGGTCAGATAAGCGCCGTCCTGAACCCAGGCGACCTTGTGGCCGAGGAGTCGCAGGTCGCCGTTCGGGGCGACAACGAGGTTCGCCAGCAACACGCCCGCGGTCTCAAGGGGCTCGCGGGCGGCGGCGGCGATCTGTGCCTCGAGGTCAGTTGTCAGGACGAGGGTGACCGTCATGCGGCCACCGCCGGTGCCGCCGAGCGCAACTCTTTTTGGACCAAGGCCAGATAGCTTTGCAGGCAGTCGACACCGGATCGCCACTGCCCCGGATCAAGGTGGCGCGACCAGCGCTGCCACTCCTTACCCAGGTGCCGCTCATAGCTCTGTGTCGCCGCGATCTCTGCGCCGTCCGTTCGCCGCACCGGCGGATTGAACCACCACATGTCCGGCGGGACATCCGGGTAGCCTGGCGAGAGGCGCAGGAGAAGGTCCGCCGACGACCGGTCGAAACCGGGCGGTAGCGGGAAACTCGGCAGAACCACACAGATCATCCCGGCCTCCGAAGTGACGGAGTGATCCGGCGCCCGGTCGCTCAGGTGCTCGGCGTCATGGGGAGGCAGCATCGCGGGATCCTCAGGCGCGGCCGGGGTTGATCTGGGCGGGGGCCGTGAAGAAGCGAAGGCCGTCGCGCATCTTGACCACCTCGGTGAGCTCGATCTTGCGATCCGAGCCCCCGGGGACGACCTCGAACAGATCGCGGTCCGGGCCGACATCCGGCTCGGGCAAACGGCGCAGCTGCGCGCCGGTCAGGGCCTCGTCCGCCACCTTGAACTGAGCGCGGTCGATTTTGATCTTGACCGCGTGATCATCGCCATGACCGCCACCCTTGTCGCCGCCATCCTCACCCGAACCCTTGTCTTCCTTGCCGTCGCTCATAGCCACCTCCATTGATTGATACCAAGATACCATATCACCAACGCTGTTGACAAGTCCGGTAGTTCGGTTGCAAGGTGACCGGGATGAAACACGCAAAAGCCATGACCATCCGTCTGTCCGCAGATCAGGCCGAGGCGCTTGAAACCGTCGCGGGCGTTGAAGAGCGGGCCGTGTCGGACGTGATCCGCGCCGCCATCGCCGAGCACATTGAGAACCGCCGGCGTGACCCTGACTTTCAGGAAGGCCTGAAGGAGCGCATCGAACGCGCTCAGCAGCTGCTCGAGCGCTAAGCGCGCAAGCTGGTGATTTCCGCCACGAGCGGGACGAGGTTGCCGTCGAAACTGGCGATCATCGCTGGCATGAACGTGCGCGGATTGACCCGGGCAAGGGCGATCGGATGGCCAGCGCGAAGCGCCACCAGATGCAGAAAGCTCAGCTGCGACCGGCCATTCCCTTCTCTGAAGGGATGGATGGCATTCAGGTCACCGAGAAAATCGGCCGCGGATTGGGCAAACTCTTCGAAAGTCGCGCCACCCGTAAAAGCCTCGGCATCGAGCTTTCTGAAAAGCACCGTCATCTGGTGAGCGATATGCTCGGGAAAGCAGAACCAGTTTCCGCCTTTCGCCGTGCGCACCGTCCGGTAACGGCCAGCCCAACTGTAGGCGTCCTGAAAAAGGTGGCGGTGGACCGCGCAATAATGCGCCGTTCCAAAGCGGCCGGCTGGCAATGGTTCGTCCGCCCGCAACGCGGACATTTCTAACTCAAACGCCTGAAGCAGCGCGGGATCGCGGGTGCCGAGTCGGTTCTTGAGGACCTCGGTGCCCCTATAGGAATAGGGGTCGTCGAAGGCGTCATAGCCTCCGAATGTCATTTTCGCTTGTTGAGTTCCATATAGGCCCGAAGGACCTCTTCGCGACGTTCCGCGGGCGTCAGGCCGCCAGCCTTCAACGCTTGAAGGCGCTTACGACTGGCCGTTCCAAGCCGAAGACCTTCGACGGCGGTGATCGCCGCGAACGTCCGTGAACCGAGGACCCTTCCAGGAACCTTGCTCTTTGGCTTTAGCGTGGTCGAACTCATGGTCTGATCCTACACCAAGGCGAGCCATCAGGCGAGCCCACCCTCGTTATCTCGCTTCGGATCGACCGAGTGACGATGATGGATACTCTTATCAGATACGCGACCGCCCCTTACGCAAAATGAAGGCTGCAAGGAGCCCGCGCATCGCGCGTGGCGGAACGCGCCGTCGAGCGGCCGGCGGCGCCCCAAAGGCGCCCGCCAGGGGCGGACCCGCAGGAGCCGCGGAGCGGCGGGACCGAGCACGCCCGCCGGCCGCTCTCCGAATCCGGGGCGTTGCGGGGTGTCCCCGCTCGAAGGGGTCGGCCGAGACACCTACTGGCTCGACCGCAGGGGAAGCCCCTCCCCCCATAAGCCCCTACCCCTCCACACAGGCCTCCAGGACATAGGCGTCACCCTCGCGGCCCGTCACCCTGCAGACCTCCTGGACCCGCCGTCCGGCCGGGGCGCGGGCGATATGGATCGCCAGGTTGATCGCCTGGGTGATAGCCCGGTAGGGGATGCGCTGGGTTACCTCCCCAATCAGATCCTCCAGCCGCGTCAGGCCCTCAGCGGCGCTGTTGGCATGAATGGTCGCCAGGCCGCCGGGATGGCCCGTATTCCAGGCCTTCAGCAGGTCCAGCG
>CAZISF010000133.1:0-9091 GCA_964541915.1 uncultured Caulobacter sp. | reverse complement strand
CGAGCGGGCTGATCGGCTCGCCGAGCGCGGCCCAGACGCCGTTGTAGTTCACGCCGGCCGCCATCACGAGCACCAGCACTTCGTCCTCGCCGATCTGCCAGGTGGGGACCACCTCGACCTGCATGGCGGTGGCCGGGCGCCCGTGGCGCTCCTTGCGCACCGTCCAGGCGTACATGTTCTTCGGGACATGGAACGGCGGCGGGATCTCGCCGATCTCGTACAGGTCCTTCACGGGCGTCTTTTCGAGCGTGGCGGTGGTCATCTGGCGGTCCGTTGAGCGTTCTTGGGGGCGCGTTTCTGTTGCAATGCAGTAGCGCCGGGTCGTGTTCCGGCGGTTCGCGAACCATCGGGCCGCCCGACGAAAACCGGCCCGTGATCCGTCTGTTTTCCCGGAATCGACGCAAAGCTTTGCCCTGAGACATCGCCGTTCGCCGCCCGTAGGGGAAGGATCGTGTGACAACTGTTTGAAACTGGCAAGCGGATTCTTGTGCGCCGCAACATGGTCGGGGCCGCGCGCGGGTGTTACGGCTGGCGAACGGGAGGGCCGCATCGCCATGACCATCCATTTCAGCCGGCCGGCGCCTCATGTCGCGCTGATCGAACTCGACCTGCCGCCGACCAATGCGCTGGGTGACGCAATGCGTCGCCAGCTGGCCGCAGGGCTCGACGCGATCGAAGCGGATCCCGACGTGCGCTGCATCGTCCTGACTGGCCGCGGCAAGCTGTTCTGCGCCGGCAACGACCTGCGCGAGCTGGCCGGCCGGGCGGCGGACGACCTGTCGCCGATCAGCGACTTCAATGCGCTGATGGGCCGGATCGAGGCGCTGCGGATGCCCGTCATCGCGGCGGTCAATGGCGGGGCGTTGGGCGGCGGCCTGGATCTGGCGCTGTCCTGCGACATCCGGCTGGCGGCAGAGGGCGCGACCTTCACCGCCTCCGGTGTCAATGTCGGGTTGATGGCCTCCGTCGGACGTCTGCCGAAGCTGATCGGCGTGGGGCCGGCCAAGGCCATGCTGCTGACCGGCCTGCCAGTCGACGCCGCGACGGCGTTGCGGACGGGACTGGTGACCGCTGTGTATCCGGCGGAGCGCCTTCTGGGCGAGGCCCTGACCCTCGCCGGCCAGATCGCCGCCCGTGCGCCGCTCGCCGTCGAGGCCGCCAAGCGCTTCGCCGGCCTGGACGCCGCCGGGCAGGCGCAGTGGATGGACGCGACCCTGGAGTCCCTTGCTGACAGCGCAGATCATCGGGAGGCGGTAGCGTCGTTCCTGGAGAAGCGGCCGCCGGTGTTCCTACGGGTATAATTCGGCCATGCCAGTGCATGAAATCAAGGGTTGCGGCACGGCATAAACACCGACACAAATCCCGCATGACGAGAGTGGAAATCATCGAACTGGCTGAACGACGGAAGAAGTTCGCCCGGTTTCAGGCGCTGCCTGCCTCGGTCGCTTTCGTAGTGGTGGTCCTTATGGGCGCTGCGGTGCTGGTGCTGGGCCCGTCCTCTAGCGAATTTCCGATCGGTCTCGAACTCAGCGGGCTGTTGTTTCTCATGTTCAGCGGCGTCCTGATCACTCAGGTCCAACTCGCCGCCGAGAGCCAGGCGATTCGATACGCCGGCGGACCGCTGATCGTCCAGAGCCGCCCGAGGCATCTGGCTGTGCTCCTGCTCGGGAGCGTCTTGGCGACGTTGGGATCAGGCCTTTTGGTAGCGGCGCTCGTCGCATTTATCCATGGAAGCATGCTGATAGCGCTCGGGTTCGTGGCCGTTGGCTCGATGGTCGGCGGCCTTGTCTCGATCGGGGTTTTCGTCCGGCGCCTGTATCGACCAGAGCCCATCGTGGTCGTGTCAGACGAGGGCGTCTTCGCGCCGGCTGTTATGCGCCGCCCTGTGCCTTGGGAAGACATCGAGTCAGTGCCCGTCGCTGCCAGTGGAACCCCGCTTCTGATTGCGCTGAAGACTCGGAAGGACCCGGAAAACTATCGCTCAGTCTGGTCGCGCCCTTTGAACAAGATCGCCACCCATGTCGTCTATGGGCGGGCTGCGGATGCAAGCCAGGCCGACGTACTGCTGGCCATCGCCCACTACAGACCAGCGTTGATCGACGCCCTGACGCTGCCGGCGGCCAAAGGACTTCGAAGCGCAATTTCACCTGCACGCACGATCTAACCGCCGCCACCCCGATCCGTGCCGCCACCGCGAAACTTTGTTGCGTTGCAGCATCGGCTCGCGCATCTTCCGTGCGCCATGACCCAGAAGCCTTTCCAGCACGCCCCTGACGCCCCGTGGATCTTCCGCACCTATGCGGGCCACTCGACGGCGGAGAAGTCCAACGCCCTGTACAGGCGCAACCTCGCGGCGGGGCAGACCGGGTTGTCGGTGGCCTTCGACCTGCCGACCCAGACCGGCTACGACGCCGACCACATCCTGGCGCGCGGCGAGGTGGGCAAGGTCGGGGTGCCGGTCGGGCATCTGGGCGACATGCGGCTGCTGTTCGACGGCATCCCGCTCGACAAGATGAACACCTCGATGACGATCAACGCCCCGGCCGCCTGGCTGCTGTCGATGTACGTCGCCCTGGCCGACGAGCAGGGCGCGCCACGCTCGGCGCTGCAGGGCACGACGCAGAATGATCTGATCAAGGAGTATCTCAGCCGGGGGACCTATATCTTCCCGCCCGAGCCGAGCCTGCGGCTGATCGGCGACATGATCGCCTGGTGCTACCGCGAAGTGCCCAAGTGGAACCCGATGAACGTCTGCAGCTACCACCTGCAGGAAGCCGGGGCGACGCCGGAACAGGAGCTGGCCTACGCCCTGGCGACGGCCATATCGGTGCTCGACACGGTCAAGGCCGGCGGTCAGGTTCCGGACGAGGATTTCGAGATCGTCTGCTCCCGGATCAGTTTCTTCGTCAACGCCGGCGTCCGGTTCGTCACCGAGCTGTGCAAGATGCGCGCATTCACCGCCCTGTGGGACGAGATCCTCAAGGACCGCTACGGCGTGCAGGACGCCAAGGCCCGCCGCTTCCGCTACGGGGTTCAGGTCAACAGTCTCGGCCTGACCGAGCAGCAGCCCGAGAACAATCCCTACCGCATCCTCATCGAGGCGCTGGCTGTGACGCTGAGCAAGGACGCCCGCTGCCGCGCCCTGCAGCTGCCGGCCTGGAACGAGGCGCTCGGCCTGCCCAGGCCCTGGGACCAGCAGTGGAGCCTGCGCATGCAGCAGGTGCTGGCCTATGAGACCGACCTGCTGGAATACGAGGACCTGTTCGCCGGCAGCCATGTGGTCGAGGCCAAGGTTGCCGAGCTGAAGGCCGGGGCGCTGGCCGAGCTGGCGAAGATCGACGCCATCGGCGGGGCCGCCGCGGCCATCGGCTACATGAAGAGCGAGCTGGTCGGCTCCAACGCCGCGCGCGTCCGGGCGGTCGAGACCGGCGGCATGACCGTGGTCGGCGTGAACCGCTGGACGGACACGGAGCAATCGCCCCTGTCGGCCGGCGAGGGCTCGATCGAGACCGTCGATCCGAAGCTGGAGGCCGGCGTGGTCGAGCGGCTGAAGGCCTGGCGCGCGTCGCGTGACCATGCCGCCGTGGAGTCCGCCCTCACCGACCTGAAGGCCGCCGCCCGCGACGGTCGCAACATCATGGAACCCTCGATCGTCGCGGCGAAGGCCGGCGTGACCACCGGCGAATGGTCCTTCGCCCTGCGCGAGGTGTTCGGCGAATACCGCGGCCCGACCGGTGTCGCGGTGGTCGTGGCTACCGGCGAGGACGCCGAGGATATCGAGGCGGTGAAGAGGGACGTCGAGCGCGTCTCCGAAGTGCTCGGTCGCACCCTGACCTATCTGATCGGCAAGCCGGGCCTCGACGGCCACTCCAACGGCGCCGAACAGATCGCCACCCGCGCCCGCGCGGTCGGCATGGAGGTGCATTACGACGGCATCCGATCGACCCCGGACGAGATCGTCCGCCGCGCCAAGGACACGAAGGCCCACGTCGTCGGCCTGTCGATCCTCAGCGGCTCGCACCTCGATCTGGTGCAGGAGGTCGTGCGGGTCATGCGGGTCGAGGGGCTGGGCCACATCCCCGTGGTGGTCGGCGGCATCATCCCGCCCGACGACGCCCTGATCCTCAAGCAGATGGGCGTGCGCCGGGTCTACACCCCCAAGGACTTCAAGCTCACCCAGATCATGGCCGACGTGGTCAAGGTGGTGGAGGACGCGGCGCTGGCGCCGGCCTGAACGATTTGTAACGTCAAATCAGGCCCGTCAGGGGTGGCCTTTCCGGGCGGAGCGCTTTAGGCAAGCGCCCCGAAAGGAATTAACCATGTCCGACACCCGTGCTTTCCGGATCGACGCCGCCGACGCCGCCCCCGCGATCGGCCTCGCCGCCCTGTTCTCCGGTGTGGATGGCCTGGCCCGGGCGGCCGGCGCCGTGGCCCTCGGGTCCTTCCTGTTCGGCATGATCGTCGTTCTGGTCGCCGCGGCGGCCTGACTTCCCCGTGAGGCCGGGTTAGCCTCATCCCATGCCCCTCCTTGATCGCCTGCGCAGGCCGAACCACAGGCTGACGGCGCTCGGCTGGATCGTGCTGTCCTCTATTCTGGCCGTGGCGGTTGCAGGACTCGTCTGGGCCGTGCGCACGCCGGGCGGCCTCTGGGTGCTGCTGGCGGTCGGCGTGACCGGCGGCGCGCTGCGGTCAGTCCTGCGGCGGCGTCAGTCCGCCCAGCCGCCAGGCGGCCAGCAAGCCCGCGAAGGACACCGGCAGGAAGGCCGCGAACAGCCAGGGACCGTTGGCCAGCGCCAGACCGGGGTCGACGCCGTCGGCGAACCCCAGGGCGCCGGCGACCGCGCTGGCGGCGGCGGCCCCGAAAGCGCCTCCGATCAGCTGGGCGGTCGGGACGGCTGACGATCCCAACGGCTGCTCCGCGTCGGGCAGGCTGGCGACGATGCGCTTGGCGACAAAGGCCCAGGACATGCCGAACCCGGCGCCCATGACGATCATGGCCGCGACGATCGAGGCGATTGACCCGTGCGGCACCGCCCAGGCGCCGCCGGCCGTGCCGAGGAAGACCAGCGTCGCCCCCAGCCGGATCATCTGCCCGTCACGGTTCTGCACCCCCGCCACGAGCATGGCGACCAGGGTCCAGCCAGCTGCGATAGCGGTGATCACATAGCCAGCCACAAGGGGAGAGGCCCCGTGCAGCACCTGCACGAAGGCCGGGCCATAGACCGTGAAGGTGATGGTCGCCGCCTCCAGCCCGAAGATCATCAGATAGCCGGCGCCCGCCGCCCGGGTCAGGTCGCCGGCGGACAGGGGCAGCAACACCCCGCCGGCCCTGGCGTCGATGCGCAGCAACAGCGCGAGACTGGCCAGTCCGGCGGCTCCCAGAGCGACGGCCATCCAGACGGCGCCCACGACGCCTGCCGCGGCGATCAGCGTCACGCCCGCGGTCAGCACGACGAGCTGCGCCACGGGAACCCGCGTCTCCGCCTCCGGAGGCGGGACGGACTTCTTTACCAGGAGAAAGGTGGCGGCCACGAAGATCAGGCCCTGGGCGCCGAAGAACCAGAACGCGTCGCGCCAGACCCCGCCTTCTGCGAACACCGCGCCGATCATCGGCCCGAACAGGGTCGCCACCCCCCAGACGCCGGCGATGGCCCCATAGACCCTCACCCACAGCTTCTCGGGGAACAGGGCGTTGATGGCGACATAGCAGAGGGCCACGACGGCCCCGGCGCCGAGACCCTGGATCAGGCGTCCCGCGACGAAGATGAAAAAGCTCGGCGCCAGGGCGCTGATCGCGCAGCCGACGGCATAGGCCGCTCCCGCCAGCGCCGTCGCGGGTCGCAGGCCCAGCGCCATCGAGACCCGCCCGGACGCGGCGCCGGCGACGATCGAGGCCAGCAGGAAGGCGGCCACCGACCAGCCGAAATACTGGAACCCGCCGATATCCCCTGCGATGGTCGGCGTCAGGGTGACCGTCACCAGCGCGTCCGCCGCGTTCAGCCAGATGCCGAGGCAAAGAAACGCGAATCGCGCCGCCAGGCCGGGCGCCATCAGGTCGCGCCAGCCTGCGCCGTCGGTCTTGTCGATCGGGTTCGCCATGAGTGAGCTTAGATGGACGTATCCGGCGGTCCCGCCAAGGGCGCTGGCGTCCGCGTTCAGGCCGCGCAAAAATGGCGCAACGACACAACGACTGAACAAGGAAACGCGCCATGGCCCTCGTCCCCTTCGCCGATATCGACAAACTTCCGCCCAAGGCGAAGGACTACTGGGACAAGCTGGCGGCGAAGCTGAACATCTTCCGCATGCTGGCCAACGCCGACACGATGATGGAACCGGCCCTGCGCTTCGGCGGGGCGATCCTCAGCAAGCAGGACCTCGGCGCCGACCTGCGCGAGCTGGTGATCCTGCTGGTCGCCGAGCTGGAAGGCGGCGAATACGAGTGGAACCAGCACGTGCCGATCGGCCTGCGATGCGGCTGCACCCAGCCGCAGATCGACGCCTTGGCGGCCCGGCGGCTGGATGACGCGAGCTTCAACGCGAAGGAAAAGGCGCTGCTGGCCTTCGCCGCCGAGGTGATCGAAAAGGTCAAATCCAGCGAAGAGACCCTGGCTGAGGCGCAGAAGCACTTCAGCCCCAAGGAGATCGTCGAGATCATCCTGACCTGCGGCTTCTACATGACCATGGCCCGGCTGACCGAGACGACCCGCACCGACATCGACCCGCCCGCCGGCAGCGTGGTTGTGGACGCGCTGAAGCGGTAGGGGGCGGCGCCAGACTCCCCAAAAGGAGCCGGTAGCCCTATAGGACGGCCGGCGAGGCTGTCATTTTCCTGACGCAGGCAAGGATCAGCTTCGCGCCGGAACCCTCATGGCCGCCTATCGTGCTCCACAATCCCGCAAGCCTCACATCGAGAGGCATGCCCGACGCCAGACGCTGGCGGCGCGGGTGATCGGGTTCGTCCTGCTGTGGGGACTGGTCGGGCTGATGACGCTGGTGGCGGACCGGGCGATCCCCCGCGAGCATCTGCCGTGGAAGACGCTCGAGGTGATCGATCCCGTTGGCGCCTCGACCCGGATCAAGGCGGCCCGCGCGGGAGACGACCCGGCGGCCTGCCGCGCGATCCTCGCCCAGGGCGGCATCGAGTATGTCGAAGTTCCCGCCACCGTTGGACAGTGCGGCCTCAGCGACACCGTCCGCCTGAAGTCTGGCCTCGCACCGCTGTCTCCGACGGACGCCCCGCTGACCTGCAAGGAGGCGCTGGCCTTCAGCATCTGGGAACGGCAGGTGGTCCAGACGGCCGCCTTCGACGAGCTGGGCGAGGCCGTGGTCGGCATCGATCACTTCGGCAGCTATGCCTGCCGTCATCAGTACAACCGCACCGAAGGGCCGATCAGCGAGCACGCCACGGCCAACGCCATCGACGTCGCCGCCTTCCGTCTGGCCGACGGCACGGTGATTTCCGTGGCCCGCGACTGGGGCGATCCGGGACCCAAAGGGCGCTTCCTGCACCGGGTTCGCGACGGCGGCTGTCGGATTTTCCTGACCACGCTCAGTCCCGACTACAACGTCGAGCACCACGACCACTTCCATCTGGACATGGGCGGCTGGCCGAAGTGCGGTTGAGGCTGCCCTCTCCCAGGGGGAGAGGGAGGGGCCCATCGCGGCGCGATGGGAGGGTGAGGGCTTAGGGACTTGTCGGATGAGGCCGTAACCCCTCATCCTCCCACCTGCTTCGCAGGCGGGCCCCTCCTTCTCCCTGCGGGAGAAGGGGAGGTTACGAATGGCGGATTTCAGCAGCTTCGTGGGACGGCCTGTCCCTGACTGGTATGCCGAGCCTCAGCTGGGGATCTTCATTCACTGGGGGATGGCCGCGATCCCCGCCTTCGCGCCGGCGGGACGTTCGATCACCGATCTGTTCGTCAGCGACTACGACCGGGCCTTCGTGCTGGGACCGTACGCGGAGTGGTACGACAACGCTTTGCGGGATGCCGACAGTCCAACCCGCGCCTATCATCGGGAACGCTGGGGCGATGCGCCCTATGCCGACTTCCGCGAGCCGTTCGAAGCGGCCGCGGCGGCCTTCGACGCCGACGCCTGGGCGGACCTGTTCCAGGCCGCGGGCGCGAAGTACGTGGTGTTCGTGACCAAGCACCATGACGGCTTCTGCCTCTGGCCGACCGGGGTCGACAACCCGAACCGGCCCGGCTGGCATTCGAAGCGTGATTTCGTCGGCGAGCTGGGGGAGGCGGTCCGGGCCCGCGGCATGCGCTACGGCCTCTACTATTCCGGCGGCCTGGACTGGACCTTCCGGCCCAGCCTGATCCGCAACATGGGCGAGATGTTCGCCTGCGTCCCCACCGACGAGGCCTACAGCGCCTACGCCCTGGCCCAGGCCCGGGAGCTGATCGACCGTTACCGTCCCTCGGTCCTGTGGAACGACATCGCCTGGCCCAACGTCGAGGACCTGCCGGGTCTGTTCGAGCACTACTATGCCGTCGTGCCCGACGGGGTGATCAACGATCGCTGGATGGCGTCGAAGCCGCTGTTCGAGAGCCTGCGGGATCCGGCCAACTGCGTCGCGTTCAACGCCATGGTGAAGGCGCGGATCGCCGAGGTCGGGGTGCATGGCGGCAGCACCTCGACGCCGCCGCACTGCGACTTCCGCACGGTCGAATACACCACCGGCGACCACATGGTCGGCAAGGGCAAGTGGGAGTCCACCCGGGGGCTCGGTCTGGCTTTCGGCTACAACGCGGCCGAGGCGACCGACGACTACATGACCGGCCCGCAACTGCTCGACCTGTACCGGGAGGTGACGGCCGGCGGCGGCAACCTGCTGATCAACGTCGGTCCGAAGGCAGACGCGACGATTCCCGAGGTCCAGCGGGATCCTCTGCTGGCCCTCGGGGCCGCCCTGCGCGCTTGACGCCACGACCCCTTCGCCTCAGGTTGCCCGGCAACTTCAAACAAGCGTTTAGGGGAGAGACGTCATGGCTGCCGAAGGCACCCTTTTCGACCTGACCGGCAAGGTCGCGATCATCACCGGCAGCTCGCGCGGCATCGGCAAGGCCATCGCCGAGCGCATGGCCCA
>CAZISF010000132.1:0-9158 GCA_964541915.1 uncultured Caulobacter sp. | reverse complement strand
GCCGCCCGCTCCTCCGGCGCCAGTGGTCGCCAGCGGCCTTCGGGCAGGGCGCCCAGGGTGATCGGTCCGATGCGGGTGCGCAGCAGGTCGACGACGCGCAGTTCGACGAGGTCGCACATGCGCCGGATCTGACGGTTGCGGCCTTCCTTGAGCACGAAACTCAGCGTCTGTTTTCCGGACAGGTTGACCTGCGCCTGCTTCAGCTGGCGGCCGTCGAGTTCGAGGCCGTAGCGCAGCAGTTCCAGCTTGTCGGTGGTGATCTCGCCGATCACTTGGACGCGATATTCCTTCTCCAGATCGGAGTCAGGGCCGATCACGGCCTTGGCCACCACGCCGTCCTCGGAGAGGATCAGCAGGCCGCGGCTGTCCATGTCGAGCCGGCCGATCGGAGCCAGCCGGCTGTCGCGGCCGGGAATGGCCGTGCCCGGACCCCAGAGGGTGCTGCGGTTGATCAGCCGCACGGCCGGGATCTGCTCACCCTCGGGCTGGGACGACACGATACCGACCGGCTTGTGGAACATCAGGGTCAGGCTTGACGACAACTCGCCGGTCGCCTTGTCGGCCAGGGTCAGCGTCTGGCCGGGCAGGATCTTGCGGCCCGCGTCCTCGACGATCTCGCCATCGATGGTTACCAGCCCGCGCCCGATCAGCGCCTCGGCCTCGCGGCGAGAACAGACGCCGCTCTGGGCCAGCCAGCGATTCACGCGCTGCGGTTCGGCTTCGTCGTAGGTGCGGGTCCAGGCCATGGCGCTGTGTCTAGGCCAGCGCCCGGGCGGGTCAACCCGCTTCCGCCGCCGTCTTCATGTCGCGAAGGCCTTCCTCGAACACCGGGCCCATCATCTTCTCGGAATTGAAGACCAGGCTCATCAGCTTCGCCATGAAGGGCTGCGGACCGTACATCGCCCAGGTGACCCGTGTGCCGCCGGCCTCGGGGGCCAGCGTGAACTCGGCGGTGTTGTGGGCTTCGAACGGCTTCATGAAGTCGAGCTTGATCAGCACGCGTTGGCCGGGCTCGGCTGCGATGATTTCCATGCCGCCGGTTCCGGTTTTCGGGCCGTCCCAGGCATAGGTCGCGCCAAGACCGCTGGCCGCGCCGCCGTAGCTGCGCTTGAGGGAGCCTTCGGCGTCCATCTTCTCGAACGGCGACCAGGCGGTCCATCGGTGAAAGTCGCTGATCAGGGGGTCAATCGTGGCCGCCGGGGCATTGATGACCGTGGTGCGCTCCAGCCGAAAGCTGTCGGGCCGGCTGGCCACGAACGCCAGCAGTGCGACGACGAGAACGCCGACGACCAGAAGGATAATGATGGGCAGGCTCATAGGGCTCTCCGATCAGGCCTGCTCGGCCGGCTGGTTCATCGCCCAGTGGACGCCAAATCTGTCCTTGAGGGAACCCCAGCGGTCTCCCCAGAACATCAGCGCCACGGGGTTCAGGACCTCCAGGCCCGCGTCGACCGCCCGCTGGAACCAGGCGTCTATGTCGTCGACCACCAGCTGCATGGTGAAGCTGTGCGAGGGCTGGAATTCGTAGCCGCTCTCCGGGAAGCAGTCGCTGAGCATGAGCGAGCCTCCGTTGATCTCCAGATGGCAGTGCATCAGGCGTTTGCCGTCGTCACTCGGCAGGCGGCGGTGTTCGACCGCGCCGAAGGCGACTTTGTAGAGCTCGGCCGCCTCGGCCGCGCCGACCACGTTCAGATAGGGGATAACGCCCTTCATGGGCGGGGTCTGTTCGGTCATGGGGTGTCTCCCGGGTGCGCTGGTCAGAGGGTCGGCAGCAGGGCGGCCAGCTGGTCGGCGGCGGCCCCCCAGCCGTCGGTGAAGCCCATCTGTTCGTGGGTCGCTTTGTCCTCTACGCTCCAGTGGCGGGCCTTGCCGATGTAGCGGGTGCGACCGTCGCCGAGATCCTCGAATTCGATGTAGCCGACCATGAACGGCTTGCCGAACGGGACCCAGTCGGCCGCGAAGGCGTCGGTGAACACCAGGCGGCGATTGGGCTCGACCTCGAGAATAGACCCCTTGCTGTCCACCACCTCGCCCTCGGGGCCCTGCATGACGGTGTCGAACCGCCCGCCCGGGCGCAGGTCCATCTCGCAGGCTGTCACTCGCCAGGGTCTGGGGCACCACCACTGCATGAGGATGTCCGGGGTAGTCCAGGCCCTGAAGACCTTGTCAGCGGGCGCGTCGAATATGCGTTCAATGACCAGTTCATGCTCGGGCGCCATGGGCGGGGTCCTGTCTTGGCTCGGTGTTGTCCGGAGGACGAACGGGCAAGGCCGTATCCGACAGCCCGGGGCGAAGATTTTCAGTCAGTCTCGGCGCTTTGAAGGAGCCGGTCGAGGTGGCGGCGAATATGGGCCGCCTCAGCCGGTGTGTTGGCCAGAGCAATGGCCTGGTTGAACGCGATGCGCGCACCGGCGTCATCGCCCAGTTGCTGCAGCAAGGCGCCGCGCACGCCGAAGAAATGAAAATAGCCCGCCAGCCGGGCCTCCAGCGGCGCGATCAGGTCCAGGGCCGCTTGTGGCCCCTCGGTCTTGCTGACGGCCACCGCCCGATTGAGCGTCACCACCGGAGAGGGGACGAACCGTTCCAGGGCGCCATAGAGGGCGGCGATCTCGGCCCAGTCCGTGTCTTCTGCCGTCGTTGCGCGGGCATGCAGGGCGGCGATCGCTGCCTGTATCTGGTAGGGCCCGGGACGGCGGTGGCGCATCGCCTTGTCGACCAGCGCCAGGCCTTCGCGGATCAATCGCTGGTCCCACAGCGACCGGTTCTGGTCGTCCAGCAGGACAATTTCTCCGTCGGCGTCGAAACGGGCCCAGGCACGGGCGTGCTGTAACAACAGCAGGGCGGTCAAGCCCATGATCTCCGGGTCGGTCTGGTAGAGCCGCAGCAGCAGTCTGGCCAGACGAATGGCCTCGTCCGCCAGCCGCGCGCGGTCGTCCTGCCGGCCGCCGGCGGAATAGCCTTCGTTGAACACGAGATAGATCATCGCCGCCACCGCCGCGACGCGTTCAGCGCGTTCGGCTGGCCCCGGGGTCTCGAACGGCACGCCCGCGCCTGCGATCCTGCCCTTGGCCCGGGTAATCCGCTGCTCCATGGCGCTCTCGCCGACCAGAAACGCCCTGGCGATCTGCTTCACGGAAAGGCCCGAGACGATCCGCAGCGCCAGCGCGATCTGCTGCGTCGCGGGCAGGTCGGGATGGCAGCAGATGAACATCAATCGCAGCACATCGTCGCGATAGTCCGCCCCGTCGAGTCGTTCGGCGAGCGGTGTCTCGGCGTCTTCCGTGTCGGACAATTCCGCTTCATCGGGTAGGCTCGTCTGCTTCGCCCTTCGGCGTGCGCCGTCGATGCCGGCGTTGCGGCCGACCATGATCAGCCAGGCGGCCGGATCGCGTGGCGGGCCGTTGACGGGCCAGGTCTTCAGGGCGCGCAGGCAGGCGTCCTGGAAGGCCTCCTCGGCCATGTCCAGGTCGCGGAAATAGCGCAGCAACGCTCCGACCGCCTGGGGCCGCGCACCGGTCAGGGCGGCGTCGATCCAGGCGAGATCGGTCACCCGAGCGCCTTGCCCGGCCGGAAGTATCCGATTGGACGGACCTCGTAGGCCCCGCCCGGATTGGCCGCCGCCAGTTCGCGGGCGATCGCCAGACCCTCCTCCAGACCATCGATGTCCAGCAGATAGAAGCCGAGCAGCTGTTCCTTGGTCTCGGCATAGGGGCCGTCGATGACGAGGTCCTGGTCCTTGCGCAGCGTCGTGGCCGCGGTGGTCGGCAGCAGGCGTAGCGAGGGGCCCAGCTTGCCGGTCACATCCAGCTTCTGCTGGACCGCCTCGAGCCGCGCCATCACCGCCGCGTCCTGCGCCTTGTCCCAGGCAAAGACCTCGGCCTCGTCGTTGTAGCAGAGCAGGGCATAGAGCATCAGCGGGTCTCCGTTCCATCCAAGGACGAACCAGTATGCCGCGCTCCGACAGACCTGTTGGGAATTTTCAGGGCCGGCCGCCCTGGATCGGAAATGGAACCTCGGCGGTGGCGAAGTGTTCTTGGATCAGAGGACAGGGCGAAACGCCCGTCCAGGAGCCTGCCCCCAATGCGAAAACATATTCTGGCCGCCGGCATCGCCGCGGTCGCGCTGATGCCGTCGTTTGCGATGGCCCAGCAACAGACCTGCGAGCAACAGCGCAGCAACCGCGTGGCCGGCACGATCGCCGGCGCAGGCATCGGGGCCGTCGTGGGCGGAGCCGTGGCCGGCAAGGATGACCGCGCCGCCGGCGCGGTGGTCGGCGGCATCGCCGGAGCCATCATCGGCGCCCAGGTCGCCAAGTCGAACGGCGACTGCGCCCACGCCTACGGCTACTACGACAGCAAGGGCCTGTGGCACGCCAGCGACGTCAGCCAGGCGCAGGCCGCCGGCTACTACGACCGCAACGGCGACTGGGTCCAGGGCGCCCCGAACGGCTACTACGACGCGAACGGCCGCTGGGTCGCCGCGACGTCTACGGCGTCGTCGAATGGTTACTACGACAGCAACAACCGCTGGGTGCCGGCGTCAGCGAACGGCTATTACGACAGCCGTGGCCAATGGGTCGCGAGCGCGGCGAGCGGCTATTACAACACGCGCGGCCAATGGATCGCCGGTCCCGCCACCGGTCGCTATGACCGTGACGGCCGCTGGATGGCCGGCCAGGCTTCGGGCCGCATGAACGCCGATGGCGTCTGGGTCGCCGACGCCCAGCCGGGCTACTACGACTCGAACGGCCGTTGGCACGCCGGCGAAACCTACGGCTACTACGACACCATGGGTCGGTGGACCGCGACCCGCGCGACCCCCGTCAACGACCGTCAGGCCTATGGCCGATACGACAGCAACGGCGTCTGGCACGCCAGCGACGCGGCGGTCACGAACGCGGCTGGCTACTATGATCGCAGCGGCGCCTGGGTTCAGGGCGCGCCGAACGGCTACTACGACGCCTCCGGCCGCTGGGTCGCGGGTCAGCCAGGCAACACCGCGAACGGCTACTATGACGGCAACAACCGCTGGGTTCCGGCGTCCTCGACCGGATATTACGATGGCCGCGGGCAATGGGTCGCGGGCGCGGCCAGCGGCTACTACAACATGCGTGGCCAGTGGGTCGCAGGTCCGGCCACGGGTCGCTATGACCGTGATGGCCGCTGGATCGCCGGCCAGGCCCAGGGGCGTCCGAATGCCGATGGCGTCTGGGTCCCCGATGCGCAGCCTGGTTACTACGACTCCAACGGCCGCTGGCATGCGGGCGAAGCCTACGGCTACTACGACGTGTCCGGGCGCTGGATCGCCACCTCTTCATCGCGCGGCCCGGATATGTCCACCAATCCGTGGGCTGGAGCGCCGGCCGATCTGCGGGGCCGCGAACGCTGGCTCGATCTCAAGATCCGCGCCGGTATCCGCCAGGGCACGCTGAGCACCACCGAAGGCAATCAGGCCCTGCGGACGCTCGATCTGATCCGTCGTCAGGAACTGCGCCTTCCGCATCGAAACGGGCGGCTGAACCGCGCCGACACGATGCGGATCCAGGCGCGCCTCGATACGCTGGCGAACGGCCTGCACTGGATGCGCCGCGACGGCGGCCCGCGCGGCTACTAGCTTCCGGCTGAATTGAACGACCAAAGGCGCGCCCGTCGGACCCTGTCCGGCGGGCGTTGCCGTGTCAGGCCTGGACCGCGGCCCGCTCCGCGCGGCGAAGCTGTTGCAGCTGGCGGAAAGAGATCAGCCGGCGGCTGCCCTCATCCCACAGCGACAGGGACACCGTCTTGAAGCTCTCCAGCAGACCCAGCCGGCTGACGTCCCGAAGCTCCGGGTGGTCCTTCAGCACCTTGGTCAGGCGGTAGTAGGGAATGCGGCTGTTCACGTGATGCACGTGGTGGACGCCGATGTTGGCGGTCATCCAGCGCAGCGGGGCGGGAAGGTCGTAGTGCGAGCTGCCGTGCAGCGCCGCTTCCGTCTGTTCCCACTCACCCTTGCGGGCCCAGTAGGCCCCCTCGAACTGGTGCTGAACGTAGAACAGCCAGACTCCGATCGAGGCCGCCAGCAGGATGGTCGGCAGATGGATCAGCAGGAGTCCCTTCCAGCCGCCCAGCAAGACGACCGCCGTGACGATCACCGCGATCGTCACGTTGGTGCCCATGGCGCTGAGCCAGGGCTTCCAGCCTTCCTTCATCAGTCCCATCGGCATGCGCTGCTCGATCACGAACACCCAGGCCGGGCCAATGACGAACAGCACGATCGGATTGCGGTACAGGCGGTAGCCGACACGCTTGAGAAAGGGCAGGGCGCGGTACTCGGCGACGGTCAGGGTCGCGATGTCGCCCAGTCCGCGGCGGTCGAGGTCCCCGGAGGTGGCGTGGTGGATCGCGTGCGACCGGCGCCAGCAGTGATACGGCGTCATGGTCAGCACGCCGATCAGCCGTCCGGTCCAGTCGTTGGCGGCCGGGCTGCGGAAGAAGGATTGATGGCTGCAGTCGTGCTGGACCATGAACAGTCGCACGAGGAAGGCCGCCGCCGGGATCGACAGCAGCAGGGCCAGCCACCAGAGGCCGAAGATCGCCGCCACCCAGGCGACGGTCCAGATGGCCGCCAGCGGCGCGGCGCTCAGCACGATCTCGAGGATCGAGCGACCGTGGCTGGGCTGCTGATAAGCCGCGAGGATCTTGCGCCAGCGGCGCGGTTCGGAGGGCGTAGAGGTCACTGTTTCTTCCCGACTCGCGCCGACCGTTTCTTGTGCGAACGATCTAGCCCGACAATGCGACGGAGATGTTTAAGCCCGCGTATCGAGTCGCGCGAGGCGCCGTTGTGACGCGCGCCTGCGGACCGAGGGCTGTGTGGCCTTCCGGATACGCCGCGAGTGCGGCTTATTCCGGGCGCCTTAGCGTTTGCGGAAGGCCTTGGCGTCGGCCGCCATGCCGGCGGCCCAGTCGTCACTCGCCTCGGCGGGCGGAGCCTCGAACGGCAGACTTCCCGCGACGCCCCGGATCGCCAGCCACAGGGGCAGGGCGTAGTGGCCCAGCATCCGTAGCGGCCGGCGCTTGTCCGTCACGTCCCAGCCCGCGTCCTCGAAGGCGAATACCTGCTGCGCCGGCGGCTTCCGATCGATGCCGTCCCAGTCCGCGGGCAGATCGATCGCTTCGGCTTCGTCGAGGGTCAGGCCGAAATTCGCGCGACAGGTCTCGTCGATCTCGGGGACTCCGGCGCGGGCATCTGGTTCGGCCAGCGACGGCTTCATCAGGGCGCGGGTCTCGAGGTCGGCGATGCCAGGCAGGTCGATCAGGCGGCGCAAGGGCTGGGTCATGCGGGCAGGGTAGCGGGCGAGGCGGGCGTCGCCAACGTGCGTGGTTGGCAACGCTCGCTTGAGGCTCGCTCTTCACCATGACGAACAGAGGTACGATCAAACCCTGCCCGTCATCCGGAGGAACGATCCCTCAGGATCGCGTCTCGAAGGATGCAACCCTGTCGCTCCCGGCGATTTGCCGGTATCCAGAGCCCGCATACCCCCCGGAGGCGCCCATGGCCGGCCTGAAAGACAAACGCGGTTTCATCGACAAGGACCGGCTGGACCTCTCCGAGCGTCAGGCCGTCGAATACTGGATGAAGCGCTGGGGCGTGACCCGGGAGCAGATCACCGCCGCCCACCGCGCCGCCGGCCGCATGACCAAGGACATCGCAGCGCACCTGGGCAAGAAGCGGTAGGGCGATCAGAGGGCGTTTGCTGGGGAAAACCCGCTATTTCCCTGCGTCCCTCGGACGCGCGACGGCCCTTGCGCTTGAACGGCGCGGCGAAGCGGCCACATATCATTCACAAAGGCCGCCCAGTGTAGGGCGTCCTGCGCGGCGCCACTTTTGCAGGGCCGCGCTGAGGAGAATGGTATGACCGACATCCGTACGCTTCCGGTGTTGCCGCTTCGGGACATCGTGGTGTTTCCCCACATGGTCGTTCCCCTGTTCGTCGGGCGCGACAAGTCGGTGCGCGCCCTCGAAGAGGTGATGCGCGGCGACAAGCAGATCCTGCTGGCCACCCAGAAGAACTCGGCTGACGATGATCCCGTCACGGATGACATCTACGATGTCGGCGTGGTGGCCACAGTGCTCCAGCTGCTCAAGCTGCCGGACGGCACCGTCAAGGTCCTGGTCGAGGGCAAGCATCGCGCCGCGGTGATCCGCTTCACCGATCGCGAGGACTACTACGAGGCCGAAACCGCTCTCATCGAAGAAGACGGCGGCGAGGAGCACGAGGCGGAAGCCCTGTCGCGCGCCGTGGCCGAGCAGTTCGAGAACTACGTCAAGCTCAACAAGAAGATTCCGCCTGAAGCCCTCGCGTCGATCCCGCAGATCACCGAGCCCGGCAAGCTGGCCGACAGCATCTCCGCGCACCTGTCCGTCAAGATCGGCGACAAGCAGCAGCTGCTGGAAATCTTCAATGTCGTGAAGCGCCTGGAGAAGGTTTTCGCCCTTATGGAGGGCGAGATTTCCGTCCTGCAGGTCGAGAAGAAGATCCGCTCGCGCGTGAAGCGCCAGATGGAGAAGACCCAGCGCGAATATTATCTCAACGAGCAGATGAAGGCGATCCAGCGCGAGCTGGGCGACCAGGACGACGGTCGCGACGAACTCATCGAGCTCGAAAAGCGCATCAAGAAGACGCGCCTGAGCAAGGAAGCCCGCGTCAAGGCCGAGGCGGAGCTGAAGAAGCTGCGCAACATGAGCCCGATGTCGGCCGAGAGCACGGTGGTGCGCAACTACCTCGACTGGCTGCTGTCCATCCCGTGGGGCAAGGCCAAGCCGAAAAAGATCGACCTCGCCCGCGCCGAAGCGATCCTGGAAGAGGATCACTACGGTCTGGAGAAGGTGAAGGAGCGCATCCTCGAGTACCTGGCCGTTCAGGCCCGGACCAACTCGCTGAAGGGCCCGATCCTCTGCCTCGTCGGCCCTCCCGGCGTCGGCAAGACCTCGCTCGGCAAGTCGATCGCCAAGGCGACCGGCCGTGAGTTCGTCCGCCTGTCGCTCGGCGGCGTGCGGGACGAGGCCGAGATCCGCGGTCACCGCCGCACCTACATCGGCTCGATGCCCGGCAAGGTCATCCAGTCGATGAAGAAGGCGAAGGCGAACAACCCGCTGTTCCTGCTCGACGAGATCGACAA
>CAZISF010000131.1:6643-9192 GCA_964541915.1 uncultured Caulobacter sp. | reverse complement strand
GGGACAACCGCTACATCAGCGTGGTCTGGCTGATCCTGCCGCTGATCGGGCTGCTGGAGCGCGAGGGGCTGCAGGAGCGGGCGAAGGGGCTGATCGGCCGGCTGACGTTGGCCACGGCCGGGCGGCTGCTGCTCATCTATCTGGTCATCCGCCAGGCCACCGCCGCGATCGGCCTGACCTCGCTGGGCGGGCATGCCCAGATGGTCCGGGCGCTGATCGCGCCGATGGCCGAGGCCGCCGCCGAGACCGGCAACCCTGACCTGAGCCCCGCCAGCCGCGACCGGGTGAAGGCCTTCGCCGCCGCCACCGACAACATCGGCCTGTTCTTCGGCGAGGACATCTTCATCGCCATCGCCTCGATCCTGCTGATCAAGGGCTTCCTCGAGGAGAACGGCATTGTCGTCGAGCCGCTGCACCTGTCGATGTGGGCGATCCCGACGGCGGTGCTGGCGCTGGTCATTCACGGAACGCGGCTGCTGCTGCTCGACCGGCGGCTGGCGCGGGAGGCGAGCCGGTGATCACGCTCGACGTCCTCTACGTCCTCGCCGGCCTGCTCTTCGCGGTCTACGCCGTCGCCACTGTCCTCGACGTCAGCAATCCGAAGCGGTTCACCAGCGCCGCTTTCTGGGGGCTGTTCGCGACCACCTTCCTCATCGGCAGCGAACTGCCGGATGTGGCCAACGGCGCAATCCTAGTCGCCATGGCGTTGCTGGCCGGGTTCAACCTGCTGGGTCGGGGCGAGCACCCCGCGCCGGTCGACAAGCCGGCGCGGGCCGCGCGCTGGGGCAACCGGCTGTTCATTCCGGCCCTGATCCCGCCGGTGGTGACGCTGTTGGGGACCCTGACGCTGAAGGGCGTGATGGTCGGCGATCAGCCGTTGGTCGACCCCAAGCAGGTGACGCTGATCTCACTGGGCGCCGGCATTGTCCTGGCGACGACCGTGGCCCTCGTCATGTTCCGCGCCAGCCCCATGACCGCCACCCGCGAAGGTCGGCGGTTGATGGAGTCGGTCGGCTGGGCGGGCTTGCTGCCCCAGGCGCTGGCGGCGCTGGGCGCGGTGTTCGCGGCCGGGCATGTGGGCGACGTGATCGGGCAGCTGGCGACGACCTGGCTGCCGCTGGGCACGCCGCTGGCGGCCGTGATCGCCTACACCCTGGGCATGGCGCTGTTCACGGCCATAATGGGCAACGCCTTCGCCGCCTTCCCCGTGATGACCGCGGCCATCGGCCTGCCGATCGTGGTGGGCAAGTTCGGCGGCGACCCGGCGATCATGGGCGCGATCGGCATGCTGTCGGGCTTCTGCGGAACGCTGACGACGCCGATGGCGGCGAATTTCAACATCGTACCGGCGGCGCTGCTGGACCTGACTGACCGTTACGGGGTTATCAAGGCGCAACTGCCCACAGCGCTCCTGCTGCTGCTCGCCAACACGGTGCTGATGTATGCGCTCGTCTACCGCTTCTGACGCCCGGCTGACGGCGGACCTGGCCGAGCGGTTCGCCGCGATCGCGCTCGGCCATGTCACCCGCGAGTTCCCGCACAAGGCCGACCATGTTTTCACCGGCCTGCAGGACATCGGTCCGCACCGGACGCATCATCCGATCTTCTATGGCAGCTTTGACTGGCACAGCTGCGTGCATGGCTACTGGACGCTTGCGACGCTGCTGCGGCTGTTCCCCGGCATGCCGAGCGCGCCGGCCGTGCGGGCGCTGCTGGCCTCCAGCCTGACGCCCTCCAAGGTCGCGGTGGAGCTGGACTACCTGTCTCGGCCGATGACCGCCGGGTTCGAGCGACCGTATGGCTGGGCGTGGCTGCTCAAGCTGGCTGCCGAGCTCCGCAGCTACGACGACCCGGCCGCGTTCAACGCCCTGGCGCCGCTGGCCACGGCCTTCGCTGACCGGTTCAAGACCTTCCTGCCCAAGGCGACCTATCCGCTGCGGGCCGGGGTGCATTCCAACACCGCCTTCGCCCTGCGGCTGGCGATGGACTACGCCGAGGCCTGCGGGGACCGGGCCCTGGCCGATCTGGCGCGAACCACGGCCATCGACTGGTACGCGGGCGACGCCGACTGCCAGGCGTGGGAGCCGAGCGGCGACGAGTTCCTGTCCTCGGCGCTGATGGAGGCGGAGTGCATGCGGCGGGTGCTGGCGCCGGACCAGTTCCGCGCCTGGTTCGGGACCTTCCTGCCGCGCGCCGGCGGCCGCCAGCCCGCGACCCTGTTTACGCCGGCGACGGTCAGCGACCGCAGTGACGGCAAGATCGCGCATCTCGACGGCCTGAACCTGAGCCGAGCGTGGTGCTGGCGCGGCATCGCCTCGGCGGTGTCGGCGGACGATGCGGTGCGGACCGTGGCGCTGGAGTCCGCCGAGGTCCACCTGGCCAGCGCCCTGCCCCATGTGGCCGGCGACTATATGGGCGAGCATTGGCTGGCCAGCTTCGCGTTGCTGGCTTTGCTGGCCGGCTGACACCTTGCTCCCCGTCATTGGCCCCGGGTTGAGCGGCCCCCCCCCCCCCCAAGACACGAAGGAATTTACACCCCCCCGGGGGGG
>CAZISF010000131.1:0-6633 GCA_964541915.1 uncultured Caulobacter sp. | reverse complement strand
CCGGGCCACCCAAGCGCACTGAGCAGTCAGGTATTGCACCGCCCGGTTGGCGCTTGCCTCGACCGACTATGTTCTTGGGTGGCCCGGACAAGCCGGGCCATGACGGTGGAAATTGGGAAGCGCTGCCTTGCCCTACGTCGTCTTCGACCAGATCACCGCCGCGAACACGATCCACAGCGCCATCAGGACAAAGTTGCTGAGCGCGAAGAAGGTGAGACGGACCAGCACCGTGTTCGTCGTCAGATGCACGAGCGAATGGGCCGCCCGCAGGCCGACATAGGTCCAGGCCAGGACCAGCGGGACCGCCGCCACCGTGCCGGTCACATAAAGGGCCAGGCAGACCGCGTAGAACAGCACCGGAAGTTCGAGCAGGTTCATGTAGTTGCGGTTGGGCAGCGAGACCCGGCTGGGCACGCGAGCCGATTCTCCCAGCGCGAAATCTTCGCCCTGCACCTGGCCCGCCATCACCGCCCGGAACCGCACCAGCGGGACGAGCGCAAGCACCGAAAAGGTGATCGCGCCAAGCGTCAGAAACGGCACAAAGATCGATTCCTGGGTCATCGTCGCCTCCCCCAAATTGTCGACATGGCTAGATTTGCGCCCGGTCGGCAGGATGGCAAGCGGGCCCGGGTTGACACATTATGTTGATATCAACATAAATAGGAGATGGACCCGTCCCCCGCCGTTCCGTTCGAGTCCACCCTGCGGGTTAGGGACACCTGCCTGTGCCTGCACACCCAGCGGGCCGCGCGGGTCCTGGCGCGGCGGTTCGACGAGGCGTTGCGGCCGGTCGGGCTGACCAACGGCCAGTTTTCCCTGCTGATGTCGCTGAACAGTCCGGAACCCGCGCCGATGAGCCGGGTCGCCGCCCTGCTCGGCGCCGACCGGACGACACTGACCGCCGCGCTCAAGCCGCTGGTGCGGGATGGCCTGGCCGTAACCAGCGCCGACCCCGACGACAGCCGCGTGCGACGCGTGGCCCTGACGCCGGCCGGCCACGCCCGGTTGCTGGCGGCGCTGCCGATCTGGACCCGGACCCACGCCGCGATCGACGCCGCGTTGGGCGGGACCGATCCCGAACAGCTGCGCGTCGACCTGCGAGCCCTGTCCGGACGTCTGGACGACGCGCCTGCCCCCATCCAAGACACCACTCCGGAGTAGACCCATGACCGCCACCGTGACCGCCTTTCCGTGGGTCCCGCCCTTCGCCCAGGGCTTCGTCCGCGACCTGCGTATCCGCTGGGCGCTGGAGGAGGCCGGACTCCCTTATGAGGTGGCCCTCCTCGCGCCCGGCGAGACCGACAGCGAGGCCTATCGCCAACGCCAGCCCTTCGGCCAGGTCCCGGCCTGGCGCGACGACGCGGTCGACATGTTCGAGTCCGGGGCGATCGTGCTGCACATCGCCGAACAGTCCGAAGTCCTGGCGCCGAAGGATCCCGCCGGTCGGGCGCGGGTGACCAGCTGGGTCATCGCGGCGCTCAACTCGGTCGAGCCGTTTGCGCAGAACCTGGCGACCCTCGATTCCTTCCACGCCGGCAAGACCTGGGTCGAGGGCTATCGCCCCGTGGCGCGCGCCAATCTGGAACGCCGGCTGACGTCGCTGAGCCGCTGGCTGGGAGACCGGGACTGGCTCGAGAACCGCTTCACCGCCGGGGACATCATGATGGTCACCGTGCTGCGCGAGTTGGTGGCCTGCGGCATCCTGAAGGACTTCCCGAACCTCGACGCATACCACGCCCGCGGCATCGCCCGTGCTGCCTTCGTCAAGGCGCTGGGCGACCAGCTACGGACGTTCGAAGAGCACGCTCCAGCCTGACCCCCCTCTCGAAAGGACATCACATGAAGACGTTTCTCGCCCTGTTCATGGGCAACCTCTCCGCCGACGCGCCGTCCCCCGCCGACCTCAGCGAAGAGACCCGCAACGCCGGCATGGCGGCCTGGGGCGCATGGATGGGCCAGCATGCCGCGGCCATCGTCGACACCGGCGGCCCGCTCGGCAAGACGATGAAGGCTTCGAAGGCCGGCATCACCGACACGCGCAACGCCGTCGCCGGCTATGTCATCGTTCAGGCAGAGTCGCACGAAGCGGCGACGGCGATGTTCGACGGCCACCCGCACTTCTCGATCTTCCCCGGTGACTCGGTGGAAGTGATGGAGCGTCTGCCGATCCCGGGACAGTAGGGGCCAAGCACGCAGCTCATCCCCGCGAAAGCCGGGATGAGCAGGTTTTGGCGGGCGGTCAGGCCGCCGCCTTCACCGCGCCGGCGATCTCCTTGACCAGCTTCGCGACCAGGACCTCGTCGTCGCCCTCGGCCATCACGCGGATCAGGGGCTCCGTGCCCGATGCACGGACCAGCACACGGCCTGAGCCGTTGAGCCTGGTCTCGGCGTCGGCGATCGCGGCCTTGACGGTCGCGTTGTCGAGGGGCTTGCCGCCCTTGGCGAAGCGGACGTTTTCCATGCGCTGGGGCACCGGCTCGAACTGGCGGGCCAGCGCGCTCATCGGTTTGCCGGACTGGACCAGAACAGCCAGCACCTGCAGGGCGGCCATCAGGCCGTCGCCGGTGGTGGAGTAGTCCGACAGGATCACATGGCCGGACTGCTCCCCGCCCAGGTTGAAGCCGCCCGAGCGCATACGCTCCATGACATAGCGGTCGCCGACCGGCGTCCGCTCCAGCTTCAGACCCTTGGCGGTCATGAACCGTTCCAGGCCCAGGTTTGACATGACCGTGGCGACGATGCCACCGCCGCTCAGCCGGTCCGAGGCCGCCCAGGCCCCAGCCACGATGGCCATGATCTGATCGCCGTCGACGACCTGACCGGTCTCGTCGCAGATCGCGACCCGATCGGCGTCGCCGTCGACGGCGATGCCGATATCGGCGCGGAACTCCCGGACCGCCTCGACCATCGTCGCCGGATGTGTCGAACCGCAGTCAGCGTTGATGTTGCAGCCGTTGGGATCGACGCCGACCCTGATGACCTCGGCGCCGAGTTCGTAGAGCACTTCCGGCGCGACCTTGTAGGCGGCTCCGTTGGCGCAATCGATGACGACGCGGAGCCCGTTGAGATTGAGCTGGCGCGGGAAACTGGCCTTGGCGATCTCGATATAGCGGGCCTGGGCGTCATCGATGCGGCGCACCCGGCCGAGACCCGCCGGCGCGACGAGGCCTTCCTGCAGGCCCTCGTCCATGTGGGCCTCGATCTCGAGCTCGCGGGCGTCGCTGAGCTTGTAGCCGTCCGGGCCGAACAGCTTGATGCCGTTGTCGGTATAGGCGTTGTGCGAGGCGCTGATCATCACGCCGAGGTCCGCCCGCATCGAGCGGGTCATCATGGCCACGGCGGGCGTCGGCAACGGGCCGAACAGGCGCACATCCATGCCCATGCTGGTGAAACCCGCAACCAGGGCGGGCTCGATCATGTAGCCGGACAGGCGGGTGTCCTTGCCAATCACCACGAGCGGCCGGCGGCCATGATTGCGGCGGAACAGCTTGCCAGCCGCCATGCCCACGCGCAGCGCGACCTCGGCCGTCATCGGATGGCTGTTGGCCTGTCCGCGAATGCCGTCAGTGCCGAAATAGGTTCGCTTGGTCATGGGGTCTCCGGAGTCCTGGCCCGCAACAGTCTGCAACCGTGATTTATGCGGCCTGCTGGTCAGCCGATGTTAAACGCCGACACGATAAAAATTTCCCTGAAGTCATACCTTCAGGAACAGAAACGGCGAAACCGGCATGTGCGGCATCATCGGCATCGTGGGCAAGACGCCCGTCACGGGTCGCCTTATCGAGAGCCTGAAGCGGCTGGAGTACCGCGGCTACGACTCGGCGGGCGTCGCTGTGGAAGTCGGCGGCAGGATCGACCGTCGTCGGGCCCAGGGCAAAATTCGCGCCCTGGAGTCGGTGCTGGCCGACAGCCCGCTGACGGCCACCGTCGGCATCGGCCATACCCGTTGGGCTACCCACGGCGTTCCCTCCGAGCGCAATGCGCATCCGCAGCGCGGCGGGCGTGTGACGCTGGTCCACAACGGCATCATCGAAAATTTCGCCGAGCTGAAGGCTGAACTGCAGGCGGCCGGACGCACCTTCGAGAGCGAGACCGACACCGAGGTCATCGCCCAGTTGATCGACTCCTATATCGACGCCGGACAGGCTCCGCTGGCGGCGTTCAAGGCGGCGCTCGACCGGCTGACCGGCGCCTATGCCCTGGCTGTGCTGGTCGAGGGCCACGACAACTTCATCATGGGCGCCCGAAAAGGCAGTCCGCTGGTGGTCGGCACGGGCGAAGGCGAGATGTTCCTGGGCAGCGACGCCCTGGCTGTCGGCCCTTTCACCAACAAGGTCACCTATCTGGAAGAGGGCGATTACGTCGCCATCGACCATGACCGTGCCGAGATCTTCGACCAGTCGGGCACGCCAGTCGAACGCCCCATGAAGACCGTGCCGACCTCGGCCGCGCTGGTTGAAAAGGGCAACTACCGGCACTTCATGGAAAAGGAGATCCATGACCAGCCGGAAGGCTGCCAGCGGACGATCTCCGCCTATGTCGACGCGGTCGGCGCGCGGTCGGCGATGCCGGGCGACATCAATTTCGGCGCGCTGGACCGCATCCAGATCGTCGCCTGCGGCACATCGTTCATCGCCGGGATGGTCGGCAAGTACCTCATCGAGCGGCTCGCCGACTTGCCGGTCGACATCGAGATCGCTTCGGAATTCCGCTATCGCGAGCCCGCCCTGCGGGCCGGGTCGCTGGCCATCGCCATGTCGCAGTCTGGCGAGACGGCCGACACGCTGGCGGCCCTGCGCCTTTGCCAGCAGAAGGGCCTGAAGACCGCCGCCGTGGTCAACGCCCAGGAGTCGACCATGGCCCGCGAGGTCGATGTCGTGTGGCCGATCCATTGCGGCCCGGAGATCGGGGTGGCCTCGACCAAAGCGTTTACGGCACAGGTCAGCGTGCTGACCGCCCTGGCCATCGCCGCCGCGCGCGCGCGCGGGCGGATCGACGCGGCCGAGGAGCAGCGGCTGGTCCGCGTGCTGCTGGAAGCGCCGCGCCTGATCGCCGAATCAATTGGCCTCGAAGAGGCCGTCCGCGCCGTGGCGGTCGACATCGCCAAGGCCCGCGACGTGCTCTATCTCGGCCGCGGCCCGATGTCGGCGCTGGCTTTGGAGGGGGCTCTAAAACTCAAGGAAATCAGCTATATTCACGCGGAAGGTTATGCAGCGGGTGAACTGAAGCACGGCCCCATCGCGCTGGTCGACGAGCTGACCCCGATCATCATCCTGGCGCCCTTCGACAGCTACTTCGAGAAGTCGGCCAGCAACATGAGTGAAGTCATAGCGCGCGGCGGCCAGGTGGTCTTCATCACCGATCCGGAAGGCGCCAAACACGCGCCCGCTGGTGCAAAGGTGGTCATGACCGCCCCGGCCAGCGATCCGCTGATATCAGCGCTTGTGATGTCGGCGCCTATTCAGCTGCTTGCCTATCATGTGGCTGTCTTGAAAGGGGCCGATGTGGACCAGCCTCGTAACCTCGCCAAATCCGTTACCGTCGAGTAGACCACCCCCCCCATGAAACGCATTCGTAAAGCTGTTCTCCCCGTCGCCGGCCTCGGCACCCGTGTCCTCCCCGGCGCCAAGACCACGCCCAAGGAGATGCTGAACGTCGTCGACCGGCCCATCCTGTCCTACGTGATCGCCGAAGGCCGCGCGGCCGGGATCGAGCATTTCGTGTTCGTCACCGGTCGCGGAAAGGGCGCCATCGAAGACTATTTCGACCATCACACCGAGATGGAAAGCCAGCTGGAAGCCAAGGGCAAGCTGGAGATGCTGGAGACTATCCGGGCCGAGCTGCCGCGTCCTGGTGAGATGAGCTTCGTGCGCCAGATGGCCCCGCTGGGCCTGGGCCACGCGGTCTGGTGCGCTCGCGACATCATCGGCGACGAGCCGTTCGCCGTCATGCTGCCAGATATGCTGATGCACGCCGAGGTCCCGGCTCTGAAACAGGTAGTCGACGCCCACGACAAGGTTGGCGGCAACATTATCGCTGTCGAGCCCTGCCCGGCCGGCGAGGCCCACAAGTACGGAATCGTGGCGCTGGACGGCCAGGACGGTCGCCTCAACCGTATGACCGGCATGGTCGAGAAGCCGGCCCCGGGCACCGAGCCCTCAAACCTGTTCATCTCCGGCCGCTACATCCTGCAGCCGGAAATCTTCGCGCTGCTTGCCGCCCAGCAGAAGGGCGCCGGCGGCGAGATCCAGTTGACCGACGCCATGGCGCGGCTCATGGCCGTGGAGAGCTTTCACGCTCTGGAATACGACGGCGTGACCTATGACTGCGGGGACAAGATCGGCCTGCTGCGCGCCAATGTGGCCTTTGCGCTGATGCGACCGGACCTGAAGGACGCGGCGCGGGCGGCGATCATGGCGCTGCTGTGATGGCGGTTCCTTCTCCCAAGGGGAGAAGGAGGGGCCCGCCCGGCGGCGCCCTGGCGACGCAGGGTGGGAGGTTGAGGGGGTACGGTTCGTCCGGTCCGCGCCTTAACCCCTCCCCCTCCCAAGCTGCGCCTGGGCCCCCCCCCCGCCCGCCCGGGGGGGGGGGGGGGAACCCCGTCTGATGTTGGGGGACGGCTTGACCCGGGCG
>CAZISF010000130.1:0-9218 GCA_964541915.1 uncultured Caulobacter sp. | reverse complement strand
GGCCGCGGCTTCTGCGCCGGGGCGGACATGTCGGCCGGGGCGGACGCCTTCGGCGGCGACGGGGCGAAACTGTTCGGCGAGGGCCGTCCGAAGACCGGCGCGCCGAAGGGCGGCTTTGTCGAGGCCATCTACACCTGCCGCAAGCCGTCGATCGCCGCGATCAACGGCGGGGCGGTGGGGGTGGGCATCACCATGACCCTGCCTATGGACATCCGCATCGCCTCGACCAAGGCCAAAATCGGCTTCGTCTTCGCCCGCCGGGGCCTTGCGCCCGAAGCCGGCGCCGCGTCCTTTCTGCCACGCATCGTCGGCCTGCCGCAGGCGCTGCGCTGGTGCTACTCGGGAAAGGTGTTCGCCGCCGACGAGGCGCTGGCGGGCGGTCTGGTCAGCGAGGTGGTCGAGCCCGAAGCCCTGCTCGACCGCGCCCGCGAGATCGCCCGCGAGATCGTCGAGGAAACCGCCCCGGTCTCGATCGCCATCACGAGGGCCCTGTTCCAGCGCTTCGCCGAGGAGCCGGATCCGCTGAAGGTGCTGGCCGTCGACGGCCCGCTGGCCATGGCCATGGGCGCGAGCGCGGACGTCCGCGAGGGCGTCTCGGCGTTCCTCGAAAAGCGCAAACCGGCGTTTCCAGGCAAGGTGTCGACGGACATGCCCCCGCCCTGGCCGTGGTGGGAATAGGGGATTCCTTCTCCCACCGGGAGAAGGAGGGGCCCGCCCGCGAGCTTGCGAGCGGGTGGGAGGTTGAGGGGTTACGGTGAAAGCTGGCCCGCGCCGTAACCCCTCACCCTCCCGTCGCTTCGCGCCGGGCCCCCCCCCCGCCCCGGGGGGGGGGGGGGCCGAAACCCCCGCCCCCCCCCGCGCCGGCGCCAGCATCTCGTCATAGGTCGGCCGGCGGCGGATCACGGCGAATCGCGCGCCATCGACCAGCACCTCCGGGACCAGCGGCCGGGAATTATACTCGCTGGCCATCGCCGCCCCGTAGGCGCCGGCGCTCATGAAGGCCACCAGGTCGCCGGCGGCCATCGGCGGCAGCGGGCGGTCGCGGGTGAAGGTGTCGCCGGTCTCGCAGACCGGTCCGACCACGTCGCAGACCACCGGCGCCGCGTCGGTCGCCTTCACCGGCTGGATCTCGTGATAGGCGTCGTACATCGCCGGCCGGATCAGGTCGTTCATCGCCGCGTCAAGCACCAGGAAGCGCCGGCCTTCCGGCCGCACGTTCAGGTGCGTGACGCTGGCCAGCAGCACCCCGGCGTTGGCCGCGATCACCCGGCCGGGCTCGAAGGCGAAGCGGATGTCCTTCAGTCCCGCCATCACGCGCCCGATCATCGCCGCGTAGTCGGCCGGTCCCGGCGGGTCGGGCATGTTGAAATAGGGAACGCCCAGCCCGCCGCCGAGATCGAGCCGCTCGACGGTCATGCCCTCGGCGCGCAGGGCCTCGACCAGCCCGCGCATGCGCGTGAACGCCGCCTCGAACGGGGCCAGGTCGGTGATCTGGCTGCCGATGTGGCAAGCCACGCCGAGCGGATTGAGGTGCGGATTGTTGGAGGCGTTGGCGTACAGCCGCGCGGCCTCGTCGAACGACACGCCAAACTTGTTCTCGGCCTTGCCGGTGGCGATCTTGGCGTGCCCGCCCGCCGCCACGTCCGGATTGACCCGGAAGACGATCGGCGCGCGCAGGCCCAGGTCTTTGGCCACCTGCGCCACCAGCTTCAGCTCCGGCTCGGACTCGACGTTGATCTCCGACACGCCCGCCTTCAGCGCGAACGCGATCTCGCCGCGGGTCTTGCCGACGCCGGAGAAGACGATCCGCTCGCCGGGAATGCCCGCCGCCAGCGCCCGGCGGATCTCGCCCTCGGAGACGGTGTCCGCCCCCGCGCCGAGGTCGCCCAGGGTCCGCAGCACCGACACATTGCCATTGGCCTTGACCGCATAGGCGACCAGCGGATCGCCCAGGCCGGCGTCGACCAGAGCCTCACGGAATACGGTGTAGTGCCGCTCCAGCGTGGCGCGGGAATAGACATAGACCGGCGTGCCCACGACCTCGGCGATCCGGGAAAGGGGCGTGTCCTCGCAATGGAGCTCGCCGCCCCGGACCTCGAAGTGGTTCACAGGCGTTCCGGTCTACTTGGGATTGGAGCCCGGGATCGGCGCTTCGGTCGGCGTGCGCCGGTCGATGGCCGGGTCCATGACGGTGCCGTTGGACGAGGCGCGCGGCGCGGGGCCGCCGGGGCCCGGAGGCTGCAGCTCGCCCAGCCGGCCGCAACCGGCCAGCGCCACGGCCGCGAGGGCCGTCATGAGGATCAGGGCCTTGGCTTTCATTTCAGAGCATCCTTCCAGCGCTTGATCTGGGACCGCACCTGGTCCGGCGCCGTTCCGCCATAGCTTACGCGGCTTGCCGACGATGCGGCAGGGGTCAGAACCTTGAAAACGTCCGCGCCGATGCCCTGGTTCAGGGCCTGCAGCTCGGCCAGCGGCAGCTCTGCCAGGTCGACGCCCAGCTGTTCGGCCCGCTTCACCGCCGCGCCCGTCACATGGTGGGCGTCGCGGAACGGCAGATCGAGCTCGCGCACCAGCCAGTCGGCCAGGTCCGTCGCCGTCGAGAATCCTGCTCCGGCCGCGGCGGCCATGCGCTCGGTATTGGGCTCCAGGTCGGTGATCATGCCGGTCATCGCCAGCAGGCTGAGCTCCAGGGCGTCGAACGCCTCGAAGGTCGGGACCTTGTCCTCCTGCATGTCCTTCGAATAGGCCAGCGGCAGCCCCTTCATGACTACCGTCAGGCTGGTCAGCGAGCCGAGGATCCGCCCGACCTTGGCCCGGATCAGCTCGGCCGCGTCGGGGTTCTTCTTCTGCGGCATGATCGAGCTGCCGGTGGTGAAGGCATCGCTCAGCCGGATGAAGCCGAACTGCGGCGTCATCCACAGCACGATCTCCTCGGCCAGCCGCGACAGGTGCGTGGCGGCGATGCTGGCGGCGGACAAGGCCTCCAGCGCGAAGTCGCGGGCCGAGACGCTGTCCAGCGAGTTGGCCGTCGGCCGGTCGAAGCCGAGCGCCTTCGCGGTCATCTCGCGGTCGATGGGGAAGGGTGAGCCGGCCAGGGCGGCGGCGCCCAGCGGGCATTCGTTCATCCGCGCCCGCGCGTCGCGGAACCGCGAGGCGTCGCGGCCGAACATCGCGACATAGGCCATCAGATGGTGGCCCAGCGTCCCCGGCTGGGCCGGCTGCAGGTGGGTGAAGCCGGGCATCAGGGTGTCGGTATGCGCTTCGGCCTTGCCGATCAGGGCGGCTTGCAGCCCCTCCAGCTGGGCGGCCGAACGGTCACAGGCCTCGCGCACCCAGAGGCGGAAATCGAGCGCCACCTGGTCGTTGCGCGAGCGGGCGGTGTGCAGCCGGCCGGCCACCGGGCCGATCAGCTCGCGCAGCCGCGCCTCCACATTCATGTGGATGTCCTCGAACTCGTCCCGGAACGGGAAGGTCCCGGCCTCCATCTCTGCGGCGATCGCCGAAAGCCCGCGCTGGATTTCGGCGGCGGCCTCGCTAGATATGACCCCCGTCTTCGCCAGCATGGCGGCATGGGCCTGCGATCCGGCGATGTCCTGGCTCGCGAGGCGCTTGTCGAAGCCGATGGAGACGTTGATCGCCTGCATCAGGGCATTGGGGCTGGCCGAGAACCGACCGCCCCACATGGCTTGCCCTTCACCGGGCTTATTCGAGGGTTTGTCAGTCATATGAGCGAAGTCCAGCCGGCCAAACCCGGACCCGACCTGTTGAAGTGGGCCATCCGGGGCGCCGCCCTGATCGGCGTCGCGGCGGTTCTATACGTCATCGTCAGCGCCTCCATCAAACCCAAGAGCGACGCGGACTTGCGACAATTCGCGAAGGGCGAGCTGGTCAAGCTTGTTGTCCCCTCCGCGCCGACCGCGCCGCCCACCGCCGGGTTCACCGACGCCGACGGCAAGGCCATGACTCTCGCCGACTTCAAGGGCCAGATCGTGGTGGTCAATCTGTGGGCCACCTGGTGCGCGCCGTGCCGTATCGAGATGCCGACGCTGGCGAAGCTCGCCGCCGCCTACCAGACCCAGCCGGTGCAGGTGGTGGCCATCAGCGTCGACCGCGACGCCGACCTGAACCTGGCGAAGGACGACATCGCCAAGAACGCCCCGCTCAAGCTCTACCGCGACCCAGGCTACAAGTTCGCGTTCGGCCTCAAGCCCACGGCCGCCGGATTCCCGACCACCATCATCTTCGACAAACAGGGCCGCGAACGCGCCCGCCTCAGCGGCGGCGCCGACTGGAACGGCAAGGAAGCAAGAGCGCTGATCGAAGCGCTGCTGAAGGAATGAACGGAATGGGGACAGCTTATCCTGTCCCCATTGCCTACTTGGTCGTCGGCGAGCCGGGTCCATAGCGGCGGGCGGTGGCCTCGACCGCGGCCTTGCTCCGGGCCAGCACGTCCAGGCCGACCTTGGCCCTGGGCGCGGACAGTTGACCGTCGACCCTGTAGCTGACCGGCAGCGCCGCCAGGCGCGGGTCGGCGGCAATGAGCGCGGCGACCTCGGCGCGGTCAGCTTCGGAGGTCGTCAGGACGCGCACCTCGATGACCTCTGACCAGCTGGTGTTCACGTCGCTCATCATGGCCTGAACGCGCGCGACCGCGTCGGAGGTTTCTTCCGGCAGCGAGGTATAGACCTTGCCCCCTGGCGAGCCGACGGTCGTGAAGCGGGCGAGGTCGGGGTACATGGCGAAGGTCGCCGCGGGACCCGAGGTCTCGAACTGGTCAATGATCGACGCGGTCGGGGCGGCCAAGGCCGGGCCCGACGCCAGCAGTGTTGCAATCGAGAGCACAATCCCGTTTAGCCGGCGCATGGGAAACCCTCCGTGAGACAGGGGGACCTTGCCCGTTTCATGGTTAACGGCGCGTATCTACGCGTAATGCGCTTGGGGGGCGAGTTTGGACATCATCGCGCTGGAAGACGTCTCCGCCCGGGCCTGGCCGGCGCTGCACACGGCGCGGCTGGGCGGCTGGCGGCTGAACGCCTCGACCGGCCACACCGGCCGGGCCAACACCTGCTGGGCGCTCGAGGCGCCGGACCGTCCCGTCGAGGACGCCATCGCGGCCGCCGAGGCCTGGTACGCCGGTCACGGCCTGCCGCCGAAGTTCAAGACGGTCGACGGGGCCACGGCGCCCGACGACCTGCCGGCCCGGCTGATCGCCCACGGCTACGCGCCCAACACCGAAACCTGCGTCATGGTTGGCCCGATCGGCGGGACCAACGGCGGGGTCACCCTGATGAGCGAGCCCGACGAGGGCTTCCTGGCGGTGATGTTCGAGGCCCTGTATCGCGACGCCGCCGACGCCCAGGAGCGGGTCGAGACCCTGCGCCGCATTCCGCAGCCGATGTTTTTCGCTCGCGTGAATGTCGAGGGTCGCCCGGCCGCCATCGGCGCCTGCGCGGTCGACAGCGGCTGGGGCGGGATCTCCGTGATGCGCACCTCGCCCGATCATCGGCGGCTGGGCCTGGCCACCCGGATTGTCTCGGCCCTGCTCGGCGCGGCGCGGGATGCCGGCGCCACGCGCAGCTACCTGCAGGTCGAGGCGGCGAACGTCACGGCCATCGGGCTCTATGAGAAGCTCGGCTTCCGCGAGGCCTATCGCTACCGCTACTGGGGCCGGTAGACCGGCGCGCGCTGGGCGACCACCACGCCCGCCAGCGTCAGCACCCCGCCGACCATCTGCAGCGGCGTCAGGGCTTCATGGAACAGGATCCAGCCGGCGACCGCCGCGACCACGGGCTGGGCCAGCACCACCACCGACGCGATCGAGGCCGGCAGCCGACCCAGCGCCCAGGCGATCGAGCCCTGTCCGGCCACATGCACGACGGCCAGACCGATGCAGGCCAGCCAGCCGGCGCCTGACGCCGGAATGATGTCCTCGCCCATGCCGAACGCCACGACCAGAAGCACCGGCGTGCTCACCAGCGTCGACCAGAACATCGCCCGCGACGCCCCCGCGCCCTGCCGCGCCTGGCGCATGGCGAGGAAGTAGAGGGCGTACCAGACCGCCGTGGCCAGCGAGAGGAGGTCGCCCAGCATCGGGGCGATGGCCTGCCCCTTGTCGGCGGCGGCGGCCATGGTCCAGGCGCCCGCGATGGCCAGGGCGAGGCCCGCAAGGAAGATACGGCCTGGCCGTTCGCGGAACGCGAACCAGGCCACGGTCGTGACCACCACCGGCGACAGGTTGGTCAGCACCGTGGCGTTGGCCACCGAGGTCAGCTTGACCCCGTAGTGCCAGAACGACAGGTCCATGGCGAAGAACAGCCCGGCCAGCAGCATGGCGCGGGAGGGCAGGGCGCGGAGGGCGCCGCCCTCGTTGCGCCAGGCGAGCACCGCCAGAAGCGGCAGGGCCAGCAACAGCCGCCAGAAGCCCGCGGCGGCCGGGCCGGTTTCGGTCATCCGCACGAAGATCGGCGCGAAGCCGATGGCGCAAGCGCCGAAGACCAGCGCCACAAGGGCCGAAACGGGCGCCTTCACGGGCGCGGCCGTCTCGCTCACCAGTCGAAGCCCAGCTCGGCCCGCAGCGCGGCGCCGGTCATCCCGGCCTCGCGCAGCGTTCCCAGGGTCTCGCCGCCCTTGCGCTTGGCGAACCGCTCGCCGGTCGTCGGGTCGAGGATCAGGCGGTGATGGCGATAGGTCGGGGTCGGCAGGCCCAGCAACGCCTGCAGCAGGCGCTGGATATGGCAGGCCTCGAAGAGGTCGGCGCCGCGCACCACGTCGGTCACGCCCTGCTGCGCGTCATCGACGACGCAGGCCAGATGGTAGGCCACCCCGACATCCTTGCGGGCGAGGACGACATCACCGGCCAGCTCGGGCTTGGCCTCCAGGCGGCCATGCTCGCCTGCCGGTCCCTCGCCCTTTTCCTGGAATCGCAGCCCACGCAGGCTTCCGAGCTCGGCGCGGGCCGCGTCGATCGACAGCCGCCAGGCGAACGGCTTGAGCTCCGACAGCCAGCGGTCTTCCTCGTTGGGATGGATCGGGCCCCCGCGGAACGGCTCGACATGTCCGTGCGGCGCGCTCAGGGCCGCTTCGGCCAGGTCCTTGCGGGTCCTGAAGCAGCGATAGATCAGGCCCCGCGCCTGCAGTTGCTCCAGCGCCGCCTCGTAGTCAGCCAGATGTTCGGACTGCCGACGCACCGGCTGATCCCACTCGAGACCCAGCCAGGCCAGGTCATCGAGGATCGCCGCCTCATGCTCGGGCCGACACCGGGTCGCGTCGATGTCCTCGATACGCACAAGGAATCGCCCGCCGGCCTTGCGGGCGGCTGCGAAGCCCTTCACCGCCGAATAGGCATGGCCGCGATGCAGCCGGCCGGTCGGGGAGGGGGCGAAACGGGTAACGAAGGAGGCGCTCACCGGCCGTCTGTAGACCGGCGCGCGCCGTTTCGCATCGTCAGTTGTTGGCGGGAGCCTCGGAAATGTCTTCCAGCACCGCGCCGGCCTTGCGGGCGGAGGCCTCCTGGGCGACGTCGCCGAGCGAGACGATGCCGGTCAGCTTGTCGGCGCCGTCGACGATCAGGATGCGCCGCACCTGCTTGTCGGTCATCTGGAAGATGACGTCGGCGATCGAGGCGTCCTCACGGCAGGTCTGCACCTCGGTGGTCATGACTTCATCGACCCGGGTGTCAAAGCTGCGCTGCTCGCCGACCACGCGCAGGACGATGTCGCGGTCAGTGATGATGCCGCGGATCTGCCCGTCCTCCACGACGGGGATCGCCCCTGCGTCCAGGTGGGTCATGCGGCGGGCCACGTCGGCCACGGTGTCGGAAGGCTTGGCGACCTGCGGATTGGCGGTCATCACGTCGGAGATCAGCATGAGAGAACTTTCGGCCGTTGAGGGTCAGCTGACCTAACGGCTCGGGGCGGCGGCTGTTCCGCTCTCTTCACCGATCGGGGCTTGGGGCGCGCAAACCAAAATTCGGCGTCATGGCCCGACGTGTTCGGGCCACCCAAGCACATTGATCGTTACAATGGAGGCTCTGCCCGGGCCGAGCATCCCTCGGTCACACCGCGTGCTTGGGTGGCCCGAACAAGTCGGGCCATGACGGATCTGTTGAAAGGGCGTCAGCCCGCCTTCGCCCGTGCCGCCGGGAACATGCCCAGGTGACCCAGCACGGCGCGCAGGAAGCCCTCCTCGCCGCCGAGACCTTCCTTGAGCGGATCGAACTGGCGGAAGCTGGTCATTTCGGCCAGGCCGTGGGCGGCGCACCAGGCGGCGATGGTCGCCAGCTCGATGTCGACATCCGCCACCGTCGGCCCGGCCAGCGCGCGAAAGGTCTCGCGGACCTGGCAATAGGCGCTGTCTTCCTTGTCCTGCATGCCTTCCGGCAGCTCATCCTTGTCGCGTGAACAGTCGTACATCACACGGTACAGCGCCGGGTGCGCCCGCGAGAATTGCACATAGGCGACGCCGATCTCGGTCATCCGCGCGCCGACTTCGCTCGTGCGTTCCTTGGCGGCGGTCATGGCTTCACCCAGCGCGTCCCAGCCGACGTGGGCCACGGCTTCGAGAAGTTCGCCCTTGTCCTTGAAGTGGTGATAGGGCGCGGCCGGACTGACCCCGGCCTCGCGCGCCACCGCACGGAGCGACAGGGCGCTGGGCCCCTCGTTCTCCAGAATCCGGCGCGCGGCGTCCACGAGGGCGCGCCGCAGGTCACCATGGTGATAGGGCCGGGCTTCGGCGGTTGCAGCTTCTCTCATGGCGCTCACGTTAAATCTCTATCCGAACGCTGTAAAGATCATCTTGACGGCGTTCAGATAGGTGCTATTTAAGCATCGTTCAGATCGAACAGCCCCTCGCTCCCCCGAGGGGACAAACTGGGGGGCTCCGATCAAAACAGGGGCCCAAACTTAAGGACTGTGTGTCATGACCAATTCCAAGCTCATCAGCTTCGAGCGCTTCTTCGACCGTTCGAGCGTCGCCTTCTTCCTCATCCTCGGCGCCGCCGCGGCCGGTGCGACCCTCTTCGTCGGGGTCTAATTCCCGCAACGACCATTCGATCCCGTTACGTCCCCCCGATCCCCCGGGGCGGACGGCGGGGCCGACCTGACAAGGGCCGCGATGAGCGGCCCTTTTTCGTGGCTCGCGCCCGGCCCGTCTTGGCCCCGTCACAAAACAGGGTCTATCCTGCGAGTCGCGTTCGGGGATGTTGGCGATCCCTGATGAGA
>CAZISF010000129.1:0-9279 GCA_964541915.1 uncultured Caulobacter sp. | reverse complement strand
CCGATCGTTCGGGCCCCGGCGCGAAGGTCGGCGCGGCGTCGATCGCGCCGTCTTCCTTGTAGATCTGCAGGCCGGCGCTCTCGTCTTCGGGCTGAGCCTGGGCCGGCGGCGGCGCTTTCGTGTCCGCGACGACGGCGCCGACGGGGCGCGGCTCATCGTTCGCGCCGCGCTGACCGTCCTTGTAGAGCCAGAACGCGCCGCCCGCGACCAGCAGCACCAGGATGATGGCGCTGATCATAAGGGTCGACGAATTGCCACCGGCCCCGCGGACAGGGCGGCGCGCGTCGAAGCTCAACGGGGAGTCGGTCGGCGGGGTATAGGCGCCGCGATCGGGATCGGACATCAAACAGGGCTCCAGGGAGCGGCGAACCGGACGTCGTGGCGAATCGCGCGCCGACGCCGACCAGTCTACCGAAGCGCGGCGCGGGGCCGCCAGCGCCGCAAGGTCGCTACCAAACAGTTAATTTGACGTTGCCGAACGGTTAATGCCGCGCCGTCAGTTCCAGGTATCCATCTGGAAAAGCCGGCGATGCTCCTCGATCGCGAAACGGTCGGTCATGCCGGCTATATAGTCGCAGACCACCCGGGCCCGGGCGCTGTCGTCGCGGTTCTGCGACAGGGCGAACCACTCCTCGGGCAGCACTTCGGGCTCGGCCTGGAACAGCGAGAACATGTCGGCGAGAATTCGCTTCGCCTGGCTGCGAGTGCGGTTGACCTTCCAGTGGCGGTACATCCGCTCCATCAGGAAGGCCCGCAGGCGCGCGAGGTCTTCGTGCATGTCCGGCGAAAAGGCGACCAGGGCATGGTCGAGGCCGCGGACATCGTCCGGCGAAGCGACGCCGGTCGCGGAGGCGCGGCGCAGGGTCTCTCCCATCACGTCATCAATCATGGCGCCGATCATCCGGCGCACGGCCTCCAGCCGGGTCAGACGTTCATCGAGGCCCGGCCGGTCAGCGCGCACGCCATGCAGGATCGGTCCGATCAGCGGTACGTCGAGCAGCTCCTCCAGCCGGAACAGTCCGGCCTGCAGGCCGTCGTCGACGTCGTGGTTGTTGTAGGCGATGTCGTCGGCGATGGCGGCGACCTGCGCTTCCGCCGACGCCCAGCTGTCCAGCCGCAGCGGCCAGCCGGCGTCGCACTCGCGCACCATGCTCCAGGATGGCCGGTCGAGCATTCCGGTCACCGGGCCGTTGTGCTTGATGACGCCTTCGAGCGTCTCCCAGGTGAGGTTCAGGCCCTCGAAGTCCGGGTAACGATGCTCAAGCTTGGCCACGACCCGGAACGTCTGGACGTTGTGATCAAATCCGCCCCACGGTCGCATGCTGTCGTCGAGCTGGTCCTCGCCCGCATGACCAAAGGGCGGGTGACCCAGGTCGTGCGCCAGCGCGATGGTCTCGGCCAGATCGTTGTCGAGCCCCAACGCCGTCGAGATCGAGCGGGCGATCTGCGCCACTTCCAGCGAATGGCTCAGTCGGGTGCGATAGTGGTCGCCTTCGTGAGCGACGAAGACTTGGGTCTTTCCCTTCGCACGCCTGAACGCCGTCGAATGGATGATCCGGTCACGGTCCCTGGCGAAGGGCGTGCGGGTCCGGCTTTCCGCCTCCGGATGCCGGCGCCCTCGCGAATGCGCGGGGTTCTCGGCATAGGGCGCGCGTGGCGGCGGCTGGAAGGATTGCGACATCAGGCAGTCCGGAAAAGGCGATCGCCCCTTTCCCCGGGGCTCGGGCTTGCACATATAGGACAGGAGAGAGTTTTCCACAGCATGACCGACACCGCCGTCACCCTGTCCGAACAAGCCGCCCGCCGGCTTCACGCCATCAGCGCGACCGAAGGTCGGCCGCTGATGCTCCGCGTGGCGGTCGATGGCGGCGGCTGCTCGGGATTCCAGTACCGCTTCGACCTGGTGCCGGAAGGCGAAGCCGACGATCTGCGCATCGAACGTGACGGCGCCGCGGCGCTGGTGGACCCGATCTCCCTGGCCCTGCTCAAGGGCTCGGTGATCGACTTCGTCGACGAACTGGCCAGCGCCGAATTCCGTGTGCGCAACCCCAACGCCAAATCCAGCTGCGGCTGCGGCGTAAGCTTCTCCATCTGAAGACCGACCCTGAAAATTAGGACATCGGCTAATTAGGGCTTGAAATTAGGAAACTCCCTAATTAGGATTTACCCTATGAACTCGCTCTTCAAGGCCCTTTCCCACCCGGTTCGCCGCCGCATCATCGAGATGCTGCGGGTGGCCCCCCTGACGTCCGGCGACATCGCCGCGCGGTTCGATATGGCCTGGCCGACGGTCACCGGACACCTGAACACCCTGAAGGACGCAGGCCTTGTCGACGCCGAACGTGACGGTGCCTCGATCCGCTACCGCCTGAACATTTCCGCCGTCGAGGAGGCGCTGGCCTTCCTGATGGACCTTGCAGGGGCCGGTCATTCCGCCCCGGATCCCCTTCGCTCGCTGGAGAAGCCGTCGTGACGTCACCATTTTCCCGCTTCAGCACGCCCGCCGCCGCGATCGGTCAGGCCGCACTGGGCGCCTATGTCTGGATGTTCGGGTCCACCGCCCCGATCCCGATGCACTTCGATCTTTCAGGCGACGTCGACCGCTGGGGCGATCGCGCTGAAGCCGCCCTGGTCATCGCCGGAATGGCGGCAGCGTCCCTGGTCACAGGCCTGCTGCTCGAAGCCAACGCGCGTCGTCCCGAGGCGGATGAAGCCCGTCGGCGCGGTCTCGGCATCGCCGGGTCAATCGCCGTCGCCGCGCCCTGCATGGTCTCGGCGATGATGGCTGGCCTCGCTCTGTCGTCCCATCCCGGCGCGCTGGGCGGATCAAGCTTCATCCTGACGGTGAGCTGCGCGCTGTTCGTCCTTGTCGGCGCGATCATGGGCAAGGTGGCTCCCAACGCCTTCGTCGGCGTCCGCACGCCCTGGAGTTTGAACAGCAAACTGGCCTGGGAGCGCTCCAACCGGCTCGCGGGGCGCCTGTTCTTCTGGTTTGGTCTGGTGGGGCTGTTCGTCGCCCCGACGGCGCCCCAACCGCTCGGCATGCAGGTGTTCGGCGGCACGGTGCTGGCGATCGCCCTTCTCACCGTCTTCGAGAGCTGGCGCGTCTGGCGCGCCGATCCCGAACGCCGCACCGTCTAGGAGCCGACATGACCCTTCGATCCCTGATCCTGGCCGCCGTCCTGACGGCCGCCGCGCCCGCCGCCCTCGCCGCGTCGCCTGTCGAGACCTTCGTTGATATCCCCGGCGGCCCGGGCCCGCTCAAGGGCACGATGCTGGCCCCGGCCGGCGGCCCGCATGGCCCGGCCATCCTGATCCTCGCGGGGTCAGGCCCGACGGACCGTGATGGCGACAACCCGCTCGGGGTGAAGGGCGCGACCTACCGGCTGATGGCCGAGGGGCTCGCGGCCCAGGGAGTCACCACCCTGCGGGTCGACAAGCGCGGCATGTTCGCCAGCGGTCTGGCCGCCGCGGATCCGAACGCGGTGACCGTGGTCGACCTGGCCGCCGACGCCCACAGCTGGGCCGCGAAGTTCAGGGCCGACACCGGAGCGCCCTGCGTCTGGCTGCTCGGTCACAGCGAAGGCTCGCTCGTCGCCCTGATCGCGGGGCAGGATCCGAAGGACATCTGCGGCCTGATCCTCGCGGCCGCACCGGGCCGGCGCCTCAGCGACGTGCTGCGCGAGCAGCTGAAGGCCAACCCGGCCAACGCGCCGGTCCTTGGTCAGGCCCTCCCGGCCATCGACGCACTGGAAGCAGGCAAGACCGTCGACACCACCGCCATGCATCCGGCCTTGCTCGGCCTCTTCCGGCCGAACATCCAGCAATTCCTGATGGTCATGTACCGGCAGGACCCGGCGAAACTGGCGGCGGCGTACAAGGGGCCGATCCTGATCCTGCAGGGCGACGCCGATATCCAGGTTTCGGTGGTCGACGCCAACCTGCTGAAAGCCGCCCAGCCGAAGGCGAGGCTGATCATTCTGCCGGGCGTGAACCATCTCATGAAGGCCGGGAGCCGCGATCGGGCTGAAACCCAGGCCAACTATGCCGATCCGTCCCTGCCGCTCGCGCCGGGCGTGGTCGAGGCCATCGCCGCTTTCGTGAAGGCTCAGCCCGGGACGAACTGAAGGACCGTGACCAGCGCCAGGCCCCAGATCAGAGGGGCGCTCATGTAACTCCAGGCCAGGGTCTCGCGGTTCCGGCGAAACATGATCCAGGCCAGGTACGGCGCGACGATGCAGACGATCCAGAAGCTGATCAGCAGCGCGAAGCCGATCCAGGCCAGCGGGTTGAACAGGTTGCCGCGGGCGTCGAATATCAGCGGCGAGAACAACACGCCTATGGCGCCCAGCGGCATCAGGCCGGCGCACACCGCAGTCGCCAGGCCGAGCAGGATCTGCCGGGTCTTCCGATCAATCACATCGTTGGTCTTGAGCGTGGTCGCCATGGGCCCTAGCCTCCCCCGCCGCAGCCGGAGCCGTCAATGCGACTCGCCACCTGGAACGTGAATTCCGTCAACGCTCGCCTGGAAACAGTACTGGGGTGGTTCGAGGAGGCCTCTCCGGACGTCGCTGTCCTGCAGGAAATCAAATGCATCGACGAGAAGTTTCCCGCCGAAGCCTTTGAACGCCTTGGCTATAATGTCGCCGTTCATGGTCAGAAGACCTACAACGGCGTGGCCATGTTGTCGAAGACGCCGCTGGAAGACGTCCGGCGCGGCCTGCCGGGCGACGACGGCGACGAACAGGCCCGATACATCGAAGCGGTGGTGTCCGGACCGACGCCAGTGCGGGTGGCGGGCATCTACCTGCCAAACGGCAATCCGATCGGGACCGAGAAGTTCAGCTACAAGCTGGCCTGGATGGAGCGACTGCGCGTCCACGCCGCGGCGTTGCTGCGGTTCGAGGAGCCCCTGGTCATCGCGGGCGACTACAACGTCATTCCCCGCCCGGAGGACGCCGACAAGCCGGAAGGCTGGCTGGGCGACGCCCTGTTTCAGCCGGAGAGCAAGGCGGCCTACCGCGCCTTGCAAAACCTCGGCTTGACCGACGCCTTCATGCAGATGGACGGCAACGCGGGTGAATACACCTTCTGGGACTATCAGGCCGGCGCCTGGCCCCGGAACCACGGCATACGCATTGACCATGCCCTGCTCTCGCCCCAGGCCGCCGATCGGTTGACCGGTTTCGAGATCCACCGCGATGTGCGCGGGCGGGAGAAGCCTTCGGACCATGTGCCGGTGGTGGTGGAACTGACCCTTTGATCAAGTTGACCTTTTGCCTGATCCGCCGGCCGGAATTCACCCGTGAGACCTTCCAGGACTACTGGTTCAACGTCCACGCCCCGCTCGTCACCAGCGTGAAGGACGCCCTGCGCATCCGCCGTTATTTGCAGATGCACAGCCTTCCTCCGGAGGTCAGCGCCGACACCCGCGCCTCGCGCGGCGGCCCCGAAGGCTACGACGGCGTGGCCGAACTCTGGTGGGACAGCTTCGAGGACATGGCGCTGACGGCCAACGACCCCGCAGCCCGGGATGCCGGCCGGCTGCTGCTCGAGGACGAGAAGCGCTTCATCGACCTGGCAAAGTCCCCGCTGTGGTGGGGTGAGGAACGGGTCATCATCGGCTGAAGTCCGCGTGAGCGATTGCTCACATTTCACTTGCGCGAGCCGCTGCGTCGGGGTAGTGAGTGATTGCTCACATCCGGAGACGCCACCATGCGTTCGTTCACCTATCCCGAGTTCTGCGCCGCGCTGACGGCCGCGACCCGTCCGGCCAGAGGCGGCCGTGTCGCTGTCCGCAAGCCGGCGCCCCGTTCGCCCCGCAAGGGCTGACGTCGCCGGGGACTCTCGCTAGCCTGCCGCCATGACCGACATGGCGCGCCTGTTTTTGCTGTTGGGACTGGCCGGCACAGCCGTGACCTTCTTCGGCAGTCTCGCGCTCTGGTTCCTGGATGAGCCCCGTCGCATTGGCCGCGCCCTGCGCCGGGTCCTGCAGGCAGAGCCGGAGGCCGTGGTGCTGGCCCAGGGCCGAGGCCGAGGCGCGGGATTCTCCTTCAAGACCGGCCTCGCCGCCGTGGCCTGGGACCGGGGCGCCTGGTGCCTGATCTACCGCATCGACGAACTGATCGGCGCCGAGCTCGTCGTAGACGGTCAGGTCGCCGCCCGCGTCTATCGCGGCGAGCCCCGCCGGGCGCTGGAACAACGGGTCTCCTCCGCGGACCAGATCACCCTGCGCCTCATCTTTGATGATCCGGGCAATCCCGACTTCGATCTGGACCTCTGGCTGCGCGGCGACGAAGCGCGACGCGACGACTGGTCGCCACAAAAGGCGATCCAGGAGGCCAACAGCTGGTTGGCGCGCTGCGATTCCATCCTGCGTCGCCCGCCGGCGCCGAAGCCCGCCCCCGTCCCCGCCTATGTCGCTGCGCCTCCTCCTCCTCCTCCTCCTCCGCCGCCGCCTCCGCCGGCCCGGGCCGAGGCCGCGCCAGAACCTCCTCCGTGGGACGACGAAGACGAACCGGACGACGACAACCCGCCGCGACTTCTATAATTGACAGTGTAAATTTATAGGCGCACGATCCCCGAAACCTGTCCTGGGGAGGATTGCCTTGACCGCTCTGATCGCCGCCGCTGTCTTTTTCGTGCTTCTCCATCTCCTCGTGTCCGGCACGGCCCTGCGCGGCGCCATTGTCACAATGATCGGGGAATCCCCGTTCATGGGCCTGTTCTCGCTGGCCTCGGTCGCCGGACTGGTCTGGCTTGGCTGGGCCTATGGGCAGGCCCGGGGCGAAGGACCGGTCTATTGGGATCTCGGTCCCGGGGCGAAGCATACGGCCGTCGCGCTGATGCTCCTGGCCATGCTGTTGATCGTGCCCGGCCTGATCACGCCCAACCCCACCAGCGTCAAACAGGAGGGCGCGCTCGACAAGCCGAACGCCGTTCAGGGCATGTTGCGCATTACTCGCCATCCCTTCCTCTGGGGCGTCGCAATCTGGGCCGCCGGCCATCTGCTGGCCAATGGCGATCTGCCGAGCGTCATCCTGTTCGGATCGATGCTCGTGCTGGCCCTGTTCGGCACCGCCAGCATCGACGCCAAGCGCAAGCGGGCCCTCGGCGCCCGTTGGGACGCCTTCGCCGGCCAGACCTCCGGCGTGCCGTTCGCGGCCATCCTCGCCGGCAAGCAGAAGCTGTCGGTCGGCGAGATAGGCTGGTGGCGACTGCTGCTCGGCGTCGCCATCTGGGCGGCCCTCCTCTGGGGTCACCCCTTCCTGTTCGGGGTCAATCCGCTCGGCTGAACCGGCGATTGATCCGGATCATGGACCCGCGAGGCCCTGTTTCGGCAGACCTCGGGCATGGCCAGAACCGACACCGTCGAACTCCCCCTGCCCTCGCCCTATGACCAGCTCGGCGGCGCATCCTCCCTGCGCGAACTCGTCGACGCCTTCTACGACGCCATGGACAACGATCCGGACGCCGCAGGCATTCGCCGGATGCATGACGCCGATCTTGGCCCCATCCGGGACAAGCTGTTCGACTGGCTGAGCGGCTGGGCCGGCGGACCGCAGCTCTACAGCCTGAGGCCCGACCGGGCTTGCATCATGTCGGCGCACGCGCCCTACGCCATCGGCCCGGCCGAACGCGATCAGTGGATGGGCTGCATGCGCAAGGCCCTGGGCGCCCTGGACATCGACCCGGAGGTGCGGGCGATGTTCGAAGCCGCCTTCGGCCGCCTGGCGGACGGCCTGCGCAATCGCTAGGCGATCAGGCCTCAGCGCTCGACCTGGCTGACATCGCGAACCGCGCCCCTGGCGGCGTTGGTGGTCATGGCCGCGTAGGAGCGCAGGGCCGGGCTGACGGCGCGGACGCGGCCCACCGGCTTCCAGGCGTCCTTGCCCCGCGCTTCCATGGCCTCGCGGCGAGCGGCGATGACTGTATCCGGCAGGTCCAGGGTGATGCCCCGGTTGGGGATGTCGATCAGGATCGGATCGCCGGTCTCGACCAGCGCGATCAGCCCGCCCTCGCCCGCTTCGGGCGAGACGTGACCGATGGAGAGCCCGGAGGTCCCACCCGAGAAACGCCCGTCGGTGATCAGGGCGCAGGCGGCGCCCAGGCCCTTCGATTTCAGATAGGTCGTCGGGTAGAGCATCTCCTGCATGCCCGGCCCGCCCTTGGGGCCCTCGTAACGGATCACCACCACGTCCCCGGCCTGGACCTTGCCGCCGAGGATGCCGCTGACCGCCGCCTCCTGGCTTTCGTAGACCTTGGCCGTGCCGTGGAAGGTCAGGATCGACTCATCGACCCCGGCCGTCTTCACGATGCAGCCTTCGGGCGCGAGGTTGCCGAACAGCACGGCGAGCCCGCCGTCCTTCGAGAACGGATGCTCGACCGAGCGGATCACACCGCCCGTGCGGTCGGTGTCGAGCTCTTCCCAGCGCGCGGCCTGGCTGAAGGCGATCTGGGTCGGCTTGCCGCCCGGTGCGGCGCTGAACAGGTCGCGGGCGATCTGGCTGTTGGTGCGGCCGATGTCCCAGCGCGCCAGGGCATCGGCCATGGTGGAGGCATGGACGGTCGGCTGGGTGGCGTCGATCAGGCCGCCGCGCTCCAGCTCGCCCAGAATGGCCATGACCCCGCCGGCGCGATGGACGTCCTCCATGTGCACGTCGGCCTTGGCCGGGGCGACCTTGCACAGGCAGGGCACGCGACGCGACAGGCGGTCGATGTCGGCCATGCCGAAGTCGACCTCGCCCTCATGGGCGGCGGCCAGCAGGTGCAGCACGGTGTTGGTCGAGCCGCCCATGGCGATGTCCAGGCTCATGGCGTTCTCGAACGCCGCCCTGGTGGCGATGCCGCGCGGCAGGGCCGTGGCGTCGTCCTGCTCGTACCAGCGCTGGCACAGGTCGACGATCAGCCGGCCGGCTTCCTTGAACAGGGCCTCGCGGTCGGCGTGGGTCGCCAGCACCGAGCCGTTGCCTGGCAGCGACAGGCCGAGCGCCTCGGTCAGGCAGTTCATCGAGTTGGCCGTGAACATGCCCGAGCAGGAGCCGCAGGTCGGACAGGCGGCCTTCTCGATCGCCGAGACTTCCTCGTCGCTGTATTTGTCGTCGGCGGCCACGACCATGGCGTCCACCAGGTCAAGCGAGCGGATCTGGCCCTTCACGACGACCTTGCCGGCTTCCATCGGACCGCCCGAGACGAACACCACCGGGATGTTCAGGCGCATGGCGGCCATCAGCATGCCGGGCGTGATCTTGTCGCAGTTGGAGATGCAGACCATGGCGT
>CAZISF010000128.1:7816-9319 GCA_964541915.1 uncultured Caulobacter sp. | reverse complement strand
ATGCCGTTCGCCAGGGTGCATACGGCCTACATCGCCAAGGCGGAACGGAAGGGGCGCAGCAGGGCGGAGGTCGACGAGATCATCCGCTGGATGACCGGCCTCAGCCAGGAAGGACTCGAAGGTCATCTCGCCGCCGAAACGGATTTCCAGGCCTTCTTCGCGGAAGTCCCGTTGAATCCTGACCGGACGAAGATCACCGGCGTTGTCTGCGGCGTGCGCGTCGAAGAGGTCGCGGACCCGCTGATGCGCGAGATCCGCTATCTGGACAAACTCATCGACGAACTGGCCAAGGGCAAGGCGATGTCGAAAATCCTGCGGGCCTGACGTCAGGCCGCCGGATCAGCCGCCCGTCGCATCGACGACGATGGCCACCGTCTTGCCGCGCGAGTGAGGCTCCCAGCCCGCCTCGATGGCCGAGGCGATCCCCGTCGCCACCAGGTCGGGATTGATCATCTCGGGCTTGAGCATCGGCGCGCCGTAGCGGGGCTGCGGCCCGGCCGGAAACTCCAGCACCGCCTCGCGCTGCCCCTCCGCATGCCGCACGGCGATGGCCATGCCCTGGAAGGCGTTGGTGTCGCTGGACCACTGCGGCCGTCGCTGCAGTCGCCAGACATAAGGCTCCCCGCCGACGGAGATCTCGAATTCCGGTTGCTTGTTGCGCGCCATGGAAAGTGGGTAGCGCGGCGGGGGCGCCGACGCCAGTGCGGCCGCTACGCCTTGGAGCGCTTGCGCACGAACATCGCCGCGTCGGCCTCGGCCAGGGCGGTCTCGGGATCCGCGCCGGGCTCGACGGGGCGAATGCCGTAGCTGACCCGGATCGGGGCGGACCAGTCGCCGAGGTTCATCGGCGTGTCCTCGATCACCTTGCGCAGGGTCTCGGCCTTGGCGCCGGCCGTTTCCATGTCGGTCTGGACCAGGATCACCGCGAACTCGTCACCGCCGAGGCGACCGACCACGTCGGTTTCGCGGGTATTGGCCAGCAAACGGTCGGCGACCTCGCGCAGGGCTGCGTCGCCGGCGGCGTGGCCGAATCGGTCGTTGACCGCCTTGAATCCATCGAGGTCGAAGTAGACCAGGCTGGCCGGCGAGCCATAGCGCGCCGAGAAGGCGCCGACACGGTGCAACTCGCGCACGAAGGCCCGGCGATTGAGCAGCGGGGTCAGCACGTCGCGGTCGGCCAGGGCTTCAACTTCACTGAGGCGGCCCTTCAGGCGCGAGACCTCGCCACGCAGATCGTCCACCTCGGTCAGCAGCGTCTTGATCGCGCCCTGGACGGCCGGGGTCAGGTCCGCTTCGGTGAGACCGAGGAAGGCGGTCTTGTCGGCCGGGGCGGCCGACGACGTCGCCTGCGCGCCCGCCTGCGCGAGCGCGCGCTTGCGGATCGCGGAAAACGACTCAGCTCGTGCGCCACCGATCTTCATGTGAGAATCATACCGTGTTACCCGCCCGTATGGGAATCTGACGCATCGGTTGCGGCGTCACAAGCGGCGCCTATACTCCGCG
>CAZISF010000128.1:0-7716 GCA_964541915.1 uncultured Caulobacter sp. | reverse complement strand
GCTGGACAGGGGATGACATCGAAATGAGCGCAAGCCCGCCGGTCGCCATCATCATGGGCAGCCGCTCAGACTGGCCGACGATGAAGCACGCGGCCGATGCGCTCGACGCGCTCGGCGTGGCCTATGAGGCCAAGGTCGTCTCCGCCCACCGCACGCCCGACCGGATGTTCGCCTTCGCCCGCGGGGCCAAGGCCGCCGGGTTTCGGGTGATCATCGCGGGTGCGGGCGGCGCTGCGCACCTGCCGGGCATGACCGCGTCCATGACCGATCTGCCGGTGCTGGGCGTCCCGGTGGAGAGCAAGCTGCAGAACGGCCTCGATTCCCTTCTCTCTATTGTCCAGATGCCCGGCGGCATTCCGGTGGGCACGCTGGCCGTCGGCGCGGCGGGGGCCAAGAACGCCGGCCTGCTGGCCGCGCGCATCCTGGCGCTGTCCGACCCGTCGCTGGCGGAGCGCGTCGCGGCCTATGCCGCCAGCCAGACCGACGCCGTGGCCGAGACCGTCGAGGACTGATGTCTTTTCCTCTGCCTCCAGGGTCGACCATCGGCATCCTCGGCGGCGGCCAGCTGGGCCGGATGCTGGCGCTGTCGGCCGCCCGTCTGGGGCTGGATGTGGTCATCCTGACTCCGGACGAGGGCTCGCCCGCCTCCCGCGTCAGCCGCGAGACTATCGTCGCGGCCTACGACGACACAGCCGCCCTGACCCGGTTGGCTGGGCTGGCCGATGTGGTCACCTATGAGTTCGAGAATGTCCCGGCTGCGACCGTCGAGACCCTGAACGCGCTAGGCGCGCCGACCGCGCCCGGCCCGCTGGCCCTCGCCGTGGCCCAGGATCGGGTAGCCGAAAAGACGTTCCTCAACGAGGCCGCTGCGCCGACAGTGCCCTTCGCGGCCGTGGATCAGCCGTCCGACATCGTGGCCGCCCTCCCCCGCATCGGCCTGCCCGCCCTCCTGAAGACCCGCCGTGAAGGCTATGACGGCAAGGGTCAGGTGTGGGTCCGGGCGGCGGACGAGACGGAAGCCGCCTTCGCGGCGGTCGGCGGCGCGCCCTCAATCCTCGAGGCGCGGGCGGCCTTTGTTCGGGAACTGTCGATCATCGCCGCGCGCGGCCGGGACGGCGAGACCGCCTTCTACCCCCTGTCCGAGAATGTGCATGAGGGCGGCGTGCTGCGCACCACCTACGCGCCCGCCAAGGTCACGCCGGCGCTGCAGGCCGAGGCCGAGCGGATCGCCGGCGAGGTGCTGGGCCGGCTCGACTACGTCGGGGTCATGGGCATCGAGCTGTTCGACCTCGGCGACGGAACCCTGCTGGTCAACGAGATCGCGCCCCGGGTACACAACACCGGCCACTGGACCCAGGACGGCTGCGAGGTCGACCAGTTCGAACAGCATATTCGCGCGGTAGCCGGTTGGCCGCTGGGCGACACTACACCGGCGGTCTCGGTCGAGATGACCAACCTGTTGGGGGACGAGGTGCTGGACTGGGCGACGTTGGCCGCGGACCCCGAGGCGCGCCTGCACCTCTACGGCAAGGGCGAGCCGAGGCCCGGCCGGAAGATGGGGCATGTGAACCGGGTGAAGCGGCTTTGAGCTTGCGTGGTTCGAGACGCTCGGCTGATGCCTCGCTCCTCACCATGACGAACAGAAGTGTGGTCCAACCCTTTCCGTCATCCTGAGGAGCGATCCCTCAGGATCGCGTCTCGAAGGACGCAAGCCGTCAGCCGAACCGCACTTTCGCCAGAGCCCCGACGAAATCTTTCGCCAGGTCGGACGGCTTGAAGCCGGCCTTCCACCTTTCGAAGTCCATGACGTTCTGGATGCGGGCGTCGAGCGCGGCCAGCGCCTCGACCCGGCCCAGCTGCAGGTCGAGCGCCGTCACCTGGATCAGGATGCCCGAGAGGATCGCACGCTTGGTGTAGTGGTTCTCGTCGGTGGCCGTGTCGCCGGCCCAACGCCACAGGCCGTCGGCGCTGTCCCAAAGCAGGCGCAGGGCGAGCGGCAGGTTGGTCGGCAGGGCGAGAAAGCCGGCCCAGCGCCGGGCCGCCTCCCGGTCGGCCTGGACGGCGTCGAGACGGGCAATGACGGCGGCCCGGATACGCTCGCGGATCTTCAGCGTGGCCGGGTCCAGCAGGGCGGCAAGCGCCGCGGCGTCGTGCCGGCGCGAGAGCAGCGCGGCCAGATCCCTCGGCCCGTTGGGGAACAACAGTTCGGCGTCGCCGGCCGACAACCCGCGGGCCTTCGCGGCCGCCAGCAGCGTCGCCTGCCCCCAGCCTCGCGTGGGCGCCAGCTTTAGGGCTTCGTCCAGAACCTGCTGCTCGGTGCGGACGGCCCAGTCGTCGGATGCGATCATGGCCTTACATTACACCGCCCGGAGCGCGCCGTCGCCGATAGACAAGCCTTCCCGCCTCTGCTATCTCGCGCGCCTCGCCACGGGAGGCTTCTCCCGGGGCAATACAATCATTTCGTCCGCCATGCCGCACGGCTAGCGGCGGGCCGTACGAAGGAGAGTCTCCCCTGGTTCAGATTTTCGTCCGCGACAACAATGTCGACCAGGCGCTGAAAGCCCTGAAGAAGAAGATGCAACGCGAAGGCTCGTTCCGCGAAATGAAGCGGCACGTGGCTTACGAAAAGCCTTCGGAAAAGCGCGCGCGTCAAAAGGCCGAAGCGGTTCGCCGCGCCCGCAAGCTGGCCCGCAAGCGCCTGCAGCGTGAAGGTCTGATCGCCGCCCCGAAGAAGCCCGCCCCGCGCGGGTAGGCTTCAGGCCGATCCAGTTATCGAAAGGGCCGTCCGAGCAATCGGGCGGCCCTTTTGGTTTGCAGGGTGCGTCGGTGCGTGGTTCGAGACGCTCGGCTGATGCCTCGCTCCTCACCATGACGGGCATAGGTGTTCGTCATCCTGAGGAGCGATCCTTCAGGATCGCGTCTCGAAGGACGCAGGAACGCGCCCTACGCCCCGCCCCTGATCCGCAGCACCAGCCCTTTCAGGTCGATCTTGCCGGTCGACAGCGCCCCGGCCCGGAAAGCCCGGCCGGCGATCCACACCACCAGCGCCACCGTCGCGGCCATCAGCGCGCCGGTGCCCAGCACCTGCCACAGCGGCGGCGAACCGGCCGCACGGGCGGTCATCAGGAACGGCGTGAACGGCGGGAACCACGACAGGGTCTCCAGCAAAGGCGCGTCCGGCCGCTTGATCGCCTGGGGCAGGAACAGCACGGGGATCGTCAGCAGGGCCATGATCGGGCCGAGCAGGGTCTGGGCTTCGCGGGTGGTCTCGCAGAACGAGCCGATGGCGGTGAAGATGGCCGCATACATCAGGTAGCCGCCGACCAGATAGAACAGGAAATAGAAGATCAGCCCATTCGAGGTCATCACCGAGAAGACGTCAGCGGCGACGCCGGGATTGGCCACCGCCAGCGCCGTCCCGCCGACACTGGCCCAGACCGCCAGCACCGTCAGCGTCACCCCGGCGACGCCGAGGATCTTGCCGAACATGATTTCCGGAACGGAGGCCGAGGCCAGCAGCACCTCCAGCACGCGGCTCGACTTCTCCTCGATCACGCTGTTCAGCAGGATGCCGGCGCCGGTGAAGATCATCATCCACAGCAGCATCGCCGCGCCGAATCCGACGATGCCGGGCAGGCGGTCGCGCAGGCTGACCTTGCCGTCAGCGCCGGCCTTGGGCGAGAACGAGACAACCGTTGGCGTCAGGGCCTGAGTCTTCCGGAGCGCGGTTTCGTCCACACCGAGCGTCGCCAGCCGGCGCGCCTGCATCTCGCTTGCCAGAGCGGCGGAAGTCCGACGTTCCAGCGAACGGTCTGTGAGATTGCTGCTCCAGAAGTCGAGACGAACATCATCGCCCGTCCCCTGGATCACGGCCACGGCCGTCGGCTTTCGACTGGCCGGACCCGCGACGCCCTCGGTCATCCAGCGCCGGATGGCGACATCCTCGGCCTCGCCGGATACGGCCGGCGGAGGAAGCACGGTGACCCTGGGCTGCTCCTTGACGACAGCCTCGAGGCTTCGGCTAACCGGAGCCGCATAGGCCGCCGTGCTGTGGTCAATCACAACCACGACCGGCGGCGGCGCGGACTTCTCGAACCAGGCGGGTGCGCCGAAGGAAATCGCCCCCACGGCCGGCATCATCAGCATCGACAGCCAGAAGCCGACGGTCCGGACATAGGCGCCGTATTCGCGCGCGGCGATGCGGAGAAGGCGCATCATTGGCTGGCCTCCCCGCCGGTCAAGGCAATGAAGGCGTCGTGCAGGCTGGGCTCGCGCATGTCGAAACGGGTGATGTCGTGGCCTCCTGACAGGGCGGCGCGCAGGGCGTCCTGGCCCGACGCGCCCTTGCCGAGGGCGGCGGTGTAGCGGGTTCCGCCATCGTCCAGCGTTTCGGAGACGACGGAGACCACGCCCGGCAGCGCGGAGACCACCGCCGCGTCGAGGGCGCCTTCCAGCACGAGCGAACGGGCCGCATGACCCCGCGCCTCCGCGATTGACCCGTCGAACACCTTCGACCCTCGCGCCAGCAGAACCACGTGATCGCAAAGACGCTCGGCATGCTGCATGACGTGGGTCGAGAAGATCACCGTCGCGCCCCGGTCGGCCAGGCCGCGGATCACCGCCTCCAGCGCCTGCTGGTTGACCGGGTCGAGACCGCTGAACGGCTCGTCGAGGATGACCAGTTCCGGCTCGTGAACGATGGCGCTGATCAGCTGGACCTTCTGGGCCATGCCCTTGGACAGGTGCCGGATCTGGCGCTTCGCGGCATGGCCGAGCCCCTGCGCCTCCAGCAGGACGGCCGCGCGCCGCTTCGCCTCGCCGGTGGCCAGACCCTTGAGCCCACCCAGAAAGGCGATGGCGTCGATCGGCGTCATCCGGCGATAGAGGCCGCGCTCTTCGGGCAGGAAGCCGATCCGCTCGCGCACCGCCCGGGCGTCGCTCGCACCCAGCACATTGATCGTCCCGGTCGTCGGCGCCACGAGCCCCAGCACCATGCGCAGGGTCGAGGTCTTGCCCGCGCCGTTCGGGCCGAGAAAGCCGAGGATCCTTCCGCGTCGGGCGCTGAAGGACAGGTCGTTCACGGCGGTGAAGTCGCCGTAGCGCTTGGTCACGCCGGTAAGTTCAAGCGCCGCGTCCATGGACCCCCGCAAATCGAAAACCGTCGCCTACTGCGTAACCTGAGCCGCGTCGCGAACGAACAGCACGGCCTTCACGATCTCGTCGGCGAAGGCCTCGCCCAGCAACGTCGCGTGGCCGGCGGCGTCGATGTTGGCGACATAAGGCCGTGACGAGGCGCGGGCGGGCGCGGTCTGGAACGTCTTCCACGCCTCGCGCCCGGCGGCGGGGCCAGCGGTGACGACCGCTACCGGCCAGTCGGGATTGTAGGGCGGCAGGGCGGCGGCCTGGTCGGAGGCCGCCATCCACTGCGTGACCTCCTCGGCGGCCCAGCGGTTGTGCGGTCCTGAGGCGAAGGCGCGGCGCTTGGCGACGGCGGCTTCGGCCGGCAGGCCGATGCGGTCGCCCATCCACGGCGCGACCGGCTTGAACAGCCCGGCCGAGGCGCCCCAACCGGCGAGGCGCGAGGCGGCCCCAAAGCTGCCGATGAACTGGCGAGCCCGCGGGAGATCGGCCGCCTCGGGTGTCGCGGCGTCGACCAGCACGAGACCCGCGACCTTGTTGGGGTTGCGGCCGGCGAACAGGCGCGCATAGAGGCCGGCCATCGAGTGGCCGACGTAGATGTAGGGGCCGGGCTCGCCCGAGGCGGCCAGCATCTTTTCGAAGTCGCCGGCGACGGCCAGTCCGTCGCGGGGCCGCGGACCGGGATCCGACTGCCCGAGCCCCGCCCGGTCATAGGCGCAGGACCGCACGCCGTGCGTCGCCAGCCGCGCCTGGACCGCGCCCCAGTCCGCCGACAGACCGAAGGCCCCGGCCTCCATGACCACGACCGGGCGACCGTCAACGGGCCCCGCACAGACCATGTGCAGCGACCGGCCGCCGATATCGATCATCCGGCCGCGCAGGGGTGTCGAACTGGCGGCGGACATGAGGCCTCCGAGGGCGATGAACACGAGCAGGGCGAGCATCAGACCCGCCGCGCCGCGACCGGCGAACTTGAGCATCACGCCAATCTAGGGAGGCCTGGCCAAACAGGAAGAGCGCGCACGAGAGAAAGGCGTTTACCCCCCTTTCGGGGATGCTCGCCGGGCGGGCAGAGGGTCGGATGGGACGTCTGGACAGAAGGACTCCATCCCATGCGACTCGCAATCCTGGGTCTCGCCGCCGCCCTGTCGACGCTCGGCGGGGCCGCCATGGCCGAAGACGCCATTCCGGCTGACATTCCGCAATGCGCCGGGGCTTACGGCGCGCTGGCCGATCAGGCTCCGGCATTGTCGGCCTGGTCGCCGGCGCTGGGGCGAAGCAATCTGACGAAGATCGACTGGGCGGCGCGGCAGGCGGCGCTGCTCAAGGCCAAGGATCAGGGCACGGGCATCTACACGGGCGCGGCGGGCATCTATCTCACGGCCTACAAGATGCGGATGGCGGCCGATCGCATCAACAGCACGGCGGCCGACACGTCGGCGATCCTCGAACTGTCGATCCGCTGCGACAAGGCCTACGGCTACAGCCCGAGTTTCGCGATCCCGGACGCGCGTTAGCCCGTCGTCGCGGCCGTTCCGATGGGGAGGTCGCCGGGACGGGGGCCGGCGACCGCGGCCTCGGCGGCCGTCGGCGCGGTCGCCCTGTTCCGCGCCTGCATCTTGGCCGGGTCGTTCGACGGCAGGATGGTCGCGCGGATACGGCCGTCGGCGGTCGTCTTCAGCATCACCACCCGGTCCTCGGCGCGCGGTCGGGCGACCACGCCCTTGGGCCAGTCGGAAACCTGGGCGACGCGCACCAGACGCGAAACCCGCGCGGCGTCGCGGAGCGGCAGGTCGGCCGCGGTGGCGAAGGTTCGACCCATGAAGACGACGGGATTGAGCGGCCGTCCGCCGTCGCGGATTTCGAAATGCAGGTGCGAGCCGGTCGAACGACCGCTATCCCCGACATAGGCGACGATAAAGCCGGTCGGCAGAACCATGCCCGCCTTGAGGCCGGGCGCAGTGCGGCCGAGGTGAGCGTACAGGGACGTCAGCCCGTCGCCGTGCGCGACCTCGACGAAGCGGCCGTAGCCGCCGTCGACGCCGGTGCGGAGCACTGTGCCGGCGAGGGTGACGCGAACCGGTGTGCCGACCGGCGCGGCGATGTCGACGCCCTCGTGAAGGCGACCGCCCTCTTCCCAGGGCATCTTGCGCAGGCCGAACGGCGAGTTGACGGCGAAGCCGTTGAGCGGGGCGAGAAAGGCGAACTTGGCCTGCTCGATTGAGGGGTGATTGGCCACGGCAGCCGGCGCCTCGGCGGGCGCCAGACGGGCGGCGGCTTCCTCGCGGGACGGCAGGCTGGCATGAGCCGACGCCACGGCGACGGCGCCCATCAGAACAGCGGCGAGGCCGGTGCCCAACAGGGGCGGAAAGCGGCTCTCGCGGGCAAGCAAATCACGCAACAAGGAACGGCCTCGTGGTTCATGTCGAGCTTTACGCACGGTGCGACGAGGTCTGACGCACCAGCTTCGACGATCAATGGAACTGAGGCCGGCGATATGCTGGCCCAACCCGGCGAGATTATGTCCGGGAGGCGCGGGGTTTATTCTCTGCGGGCCCGCGAGGCAACCCCGGAGGG
>CAZISF010000127.1:0-9341 GCA_964541915.1 uncultured Caulobacter sp. | reverse complement strand
TCTGCACGGCATAGCGGTGCATCTCGGCATCGATGCCGAGGATCTCGGCGCAGACTACCGTGTCCTGGGCGAAGTTCTTCGGCACCCCGCCGCCGACCATGAACAGGCCGGTGACGCCGGCGGCGATCTTGATGTCCGTCAGCTCACGGAAGTCGGCGACCGCGTCGATCATCAGGTAGGGCTGTTTGGCGGCGATCCGTTCCTTCTGGTGCTTGACCAGACCAAAGCCGGCGGAGCTGTCGACGAAGGCCGGGCAGAAGATCGGCACGCCTTCCTCGTAGGCGGTCTGGATCAGGCTGCCGGGCTTCTTTGCATTGCCCTCGCTCAGCCACTTGCCCATTTCCCAGATGAACTCGCGCGAGGAATAGGCGCGGGGCTCCAGGCGGTTGCAGATCTCCAGGATCGTGTGATCGCAGTTCTGGAGCTCTTCCTCGTCGATGTAGGTGTCGTAGATGCGGTCGATGTAGTTGTCGCGCAGCACGTTGTCGTCGACCGGGCCGGCGGCCTGGTAGTGCTTGAAGCCGAGGGCCTCGAAGAAATCCATGTCGACGATCGAGGCGCCCGTGGCGACGATGGCGTCGACCATGCCGAACTTCACCATGTCGCGGTAGACATGCATGCAGCCGCCGGCGCTGGTCGAGCCAGCGAGGATCAGCCAGGGCGAACAGGCCTTGTCTTCGAGAGCCATGTTGAAGATGTCCGCCGCCCGCGCGGTGTCACGCGAGCTGAAGCTCATCTTGCGCATCGCATCGACGATGGGACGGGCGTCGAAGCTGGTGATGTCGATGTGCTCGACGACGTTGGCGAGCAGCTGGGCTTTGGTGTTCGAAACGGGAGCGTTCATCGCTTTGGTTTCCCCAAGGTTTGAGCGCCCGTCCAATGGAAATTGGCGCCAGCCCGGACGGAGCGACGGGCTGGCGCTGATCAGGTGAAACCGCCTCGTGGGCGGGTGGATGCGACCTACTTCTTCCGCTTGCGTTGGCCGGCCTTACCCTTCGGGCGCGACAGCCTGACGACGTTTGTATTCTCCGTGCGCGGCACGGGGATCGAGCGGCGGGCGAGGCCGAACATCGAGGCCATCGGCGCGTCATCGTCCACGGCCACCGTCTCGACGGCGCCGAAGCCGTTGAACCGGGTGGACATGGCCACGCCGTAGGCGCCCAGCATGCCGATCTCGACGAAATCGCCTTCCTGCACATCCTCGGGCAGCCAGAACGGCCCGGGCATGTGGTCGATGGAATCGCAGGTCGGGCCGTAGAACTGGAACGGCTTCAGATTGCCCTCCAGTTCGCGGGCGTCCGCGCCGCCGCGATAGCTCTTCACCGGGAAGGGCCATTTGGCGTGCGCGGCGTCGAACAGCGAGCCATAGGCGCCGTCGTTCAGATAGAGGGCGTCGCCCTTGCGCAGCTCGACACGGGTCAGCAGCGAAGTCGATTCAGCGACCAGCGCCCTGCCGGGCTCGCACCACAGCTCGGTCGTTTCCGACACCGGCATCTCGTTGAAGCCGCGATCGATGGCCGCGATGTAATCGCTCATGTCCGGCGGAATCATGCCCGGGTAGATCGACGGGAAGCCGCCGCCGATGTCGATGACATCGGCGAACACGCCGGCCCGCACCAGCGCCCGGCCCGTCTGGGCCATGGCCGCCTGGAAGGCGGTCGGACGCATGCACTGGCTGCCGACGTGGAACGACACGCCCATCATGTCCTGGGTCGCGCGGCGGGCGGCCAGCATCAGGGACGGAGCCTTGAAGCTGTCGACGCCGAACTTGCCCGACAGGCTGTAGGCCGCGCCTTCGGTCGACACGCCCATGCGGACGATGAGGTTCAGGTCCCTGGCGTTGCCGGTGGCGTCGAGGATCTTGTCCAGCTCGTCCTGGGTGTCGAACGAGAAGGTCCGAACGCCATGATCGAAGTAGGCGGCCGAAATCGAGGCGCGGCTCTTCACCGGGTGCATGAAGGCCATGCGTGATCCCGGGGCATGCTCCGCCACAAGCTCGATCTCGGGGATCGATGCTACGTCAAAGCCCGTAACGCCATTTTCCACGAGGGTCTTGATGACCCACGGCGAAGGATTGGCCTTCACCGCGTAGAGGACGTCGCCCTTGAAATTCTCCTGGAACCAGCGCGCCGCTACGGCAACGGTGCCTTGTCGCACAAGGGCGACAGGACGTTCCGGTGACCGCTCACGGACCAGGTCCAGGGGCTTATGGTACGTGTGCAATTCACGTAACCCCCAAAGATTGTTGAACCTAGCCCGGCGTTAGCAGCGCAGATGGACACGGGGTCCGCCGGGAGCGCGCGATGTAGAGTCGCTTGATCGCGATGTAAAGAGACTTTTCTGCTGCTCCCGATGGGGGCGGCGAGCGCATTTCCCGCATCGGGGGACGTCACGGGACTTTGCAGCCGGTCCCGTGGAAGGATATGCCTTGCCGTCACGAAACTTTTGCATGCCCCTTCCATGACAGTTGGGCTTGTGTGTTAGGACTCCTGCCGAAACCATGACGACAGACGCCGTCCTCTCGATCCGCTCGGTCTCCAAGACCTTTGGTTCCCGCCGCGCGCTCGACGGGGTCTCGCTGGACGTCGCCCGCGGGGAAATGGTCGCGCTGATCGGACCGTCCGGTTCGGGCAAGTCGACCCTGTTGCGGTCCGTGGACGGCCTGCAGACCATCGACGCCGGCGCCGGCGTCATCGAGGCCTTCGGCGGCAAGGTTCAGGTCAAGGGCAAGCTCAGCGACAAGGTGCGCGACGCGCGCATCCGCATCGGCTTCATCGCCCAGCAGTTCAATCTCGTCGGCCGTCTCAGCCTGTTCACCAACGTGGCGCTCGGATCGCTGGGTCGCATCGGCTTCGCCCAGGGTCTGTTCGGCCGCTGGCCGGAGGAGACAAAGGCTGCCGCGATGCAGGCGCTGCACCGGGTGGGCGTCTCAGACTATGCCGGCCAGCGGGCCAACACGCTGTCGGGCGGGCAGCAGCAGCGCGGCGCCATCGCCCGGGCGCTGGTCCAGAAGGCCAAGATCATTCTCGCCGACGAACCGGTCGCATCGCTCGACCCGGTGTCGGCGCGGAAGGTCATGGAGATCCTGCGCGAGCTGAACCAGAAGGACGGGCTGACGGTCATCGTCACCCTGCACCAGGTCGACTACGCCCTGAAATACTGCGACCGCGTCGTCGCGCTGAAAGCCGGCAAGATGGTCTATGACGGCCCGGCGTCCGGTCTGAAACGCGATAAACTCATCGATATCTACGGCCCGGAATTCGAAGACGTCTTCTGGGAAGGAGCCCCCTCATGATTCTTCGCCGCTCATTCCTGGCCCTGGGGGCCGTCGCGGCGCTCGCGCTGGCCGGCTGCGGTCCAAAGGCCGCCACCACCGGGACCCCGGACACCGTCACCTTCTCGATCCTGTCGACCGAGTCCGCCCAGAACATGGAGTCCTACTGGGCGCCGATCCTGGCCGACATGGAGAAGCAGACCGGTCTGAAGGTGAAGCCGTTCTTCTCGGGCAGCTACAGCGCCCTGATCGAGGCGATGCGCTTCAAGCAGACGGATGTGGGCTGGTTTTCGAACCAGTCCGGCCTGGAAGCCGTTCGCCGGTCCAATGGCGAGGTCTTCGCGCGCACCTTCGATCCGTCGGGCACCGACGGCTACAAGTCCCTGATCATCGTCCCGGCCAACAGCAAGATCCGGACGCTGGACGACCTGTTCAAGTGTGATCGCACGCTGAACTTCGGCATGGGCGACAAGAAGTCGACGTCCGGCACGCTCGTGCCGATGGTCGAGGTTTTCCTGCCGCGCGGGGTCAAGCCCGAGACCTGCTTCAAGACGGTCTTGTCGGCCAACCACGCCGCGAACCTGTTCGCGGTGGCCAACGGGCGGCTCGACGCCGCGACCAACAACTCTACTGCCCTGCGTCTGAACAAGGACCGGGGCGAAGGCCAGGCCGATCGTGTGCGGGTCATCTGGGAGTCGCCGACGCTGCCGGAAGATCCGATGGTCTGGCGCAAGGACCTTGACCCGGTGGTCAAGGAAAAGCTGCGCCAGTTCTTCCTGACCTATGGCCAGGGCACGGGTCCGGACGCCGAGCGCCAGCGCGCCAACATGGCCAAGCTGAGCATCGGCGGCTTCAAGCCCGCCGATGGCTCGCACCTGATTCCGGTTGAGATCTGGGAAGCCGCCGAAAACCTGGGCGAGGCCGAGGAAGCCGGTGACAAGGCCAAGATCGCCGCTGCCCAGTCCGCGCTCGACGCCCTGAAGGCAAAGCAGGCCGCCATCGTCGCCAAGGCCGGCGCCGCGGCCCCCGCCGCGAACTGAGACCACGCATGACCGAGACCGTCGATCTGACTCCGCCGCGCCGGCCGCTCAGCGCGCAGATGTTCGACCTCCTCCTCTTGGGCGGGGTCGGCCTGCTGCTGGTCATCAGTTTCCATCCGGCCGAGATCGACAAGTTCCCGATGCTGTTCAGCAGCGAGAGCCGCATGGGCGAGTTCGTCGGCGGCTTCTTCGCGCCGTTCCGCTTCTGGGACCCGGCCTGGACGCCCAGCGACTTCATGGACAAGGAATGGGGTCTCTACACCGGCAAGATGTGGCAGACGATCCAGATGGCGCTGTGGGGCACGGCGCTGGCGATCATCGTCGCCATTCCCTTGGGCCTGCTTGCATCGAAGAACATCACCCCGTCCTGGATCCAGCAGCCGGTCCGTCGGGTTCTGGATCTTGTCCGCTCGATCCCCGACCTCGTCGTCGCCCTGATCTTCATCACGGCCGTGGGCCTGGGTCCGTTCGCCGGCGTCATGGCGATGATGTTCAACACCGGCGGCGTTCTGGCGAAGCTGTTCTCCGAAGCCGTCGAAGCCATCGACAAGGGACCGGTCGAGGGGGTCCGCGCCACGGGCGCCGGCCGCCTGCATGAAATCGTCTGGGGCGTGATCCCACAGGTCGCGCCGCTGTGGGTCAGCTATGCGCTGTACCGCTTCGAATCGAGCAGCCGGGCGGCCACCGTCCTCGGCCTGATCGGCGCGGGCGGCATCGGGCAGGTGTTGCTGGATTCCACCCAGTCGTTCAAATACGACGAGACCGGCTGCATCGTCCTCGTCATCGTTGTCGCGGTGTCGGGCATCGACCTGCTGTCATCGGCGATCCGCAGTCGTCTTCTCTAATTTCCTGAAAACGAACACCTTTCAGTGCGGTTGCGCGGCGAGAAGTCGTCCGTATAGAGACCGTCTGTCACACAACTGACGCGCCGCTGTCGTCGAACCTTCCTGATCCTGTCGCCTGACCGTCGCGGGCTCCGCCTAGGAGTCCGCCGACCTGACGCGAGGGGCGTCGGGTGAGATCGACAAGGATCCCACTATGATGACCAAGACCTCGCTGGCCTGCGGGTCTGCACTGGGCGCGCTCATGGCGCTGGCCCTCGTGTCGGGCGCTACCGCGCAAGAAACCACGACCGCCTGGAAGGGCGCTCCGCAATTCACCAACGATGGCGTCTCCTTCAAGGTCCGTGGCCGGATCCTGATCGACGCGGTCTTCCAGGACGTCGACCGCGAAGTCGGCGCCGACTTCACCACCCGCGCTTTCCGCGGCCGCCAGGTGTTCCTGGGCGTCGAAGGTCAGATCAACAACTACTTCGCCTACAAGGCCGAAGGCGGCGCCGTGAACGGCGGTGCCTGGGCCTGGGATGACGTGGTCATCGAGTACAAGCCCAACGACAACACCTCGATCCTGTTCGGCAACATCAAGGCCGCCGGCCTCGAGAACCTGACCTCGACCCGCTTCACGACCTTTATGGACCGCGGGCCCTACGGGGAAATCGGTCCCGACAGCTACCTCGTCAGCGCCGTCGTCAAGATGAACGGCGAAGACTGGACCGTGACGGGCGCCGTCCAGGGCGACTCGATCAACAACGCCGACCTGACCACGGCCGTCACCGGCGCCCCGTCGATCGCGCTGAAGCCGGACCTGCAGGAACGCCTCGGCTTCACGGCCCGCGCCAGCTACGCGCCGATCCTGACGGACACGGACAAGGTTCACCTCGCCCTGTTCGGTCGCTACCGCGACCACGGCAATGAAGCTGCCTTCAGCTACCAGACCCGCCCGATGACCAATTTCGGCGGTCGTTACCTGACGTCGGGCGCCATGGGCGACACCGACACCACCTGGGGCGGTGAATTCGCCTGGGTCCACAACAGCCTCTCGGTCCAGGCCGAATACGCCGACATCGCCGTGACCCGCCTCACGACGGGCACGGGCGCGACCGTCGGCGGCGACCCCAACGTCAAGGTTGGCTACGCCTTCGTCAGCTTCTGGCCGACCGGCGAAATGCGCGACTACGACCCCAAGAAGGGCGAATTCGGTCGTCCGAAGATCCTGAACCCGGTCACCGCCGGCGGCTTCGGCGGTGTTGAACTCGGCCTGCGCTACGACTGGGCCGACGCCACGGACGTCTACAACACGGCAGGCAACGCCGCAGCGCGTACAGCGGCCCGCGACTCAGGCGAATATACGAGTTGGACGGCAGGCGTGAACTACTACCCCGTGCCGTACGTTCGCTTCCAGGCCAACTACACCAAGGCCACCAACGACAATCCGGTCGTCGGCCGCGACGTGGATGTGGACCAGTTCCAGCTCCGCGCCCAGATCGACTTCTAGTCAGCCGTCACCTCGAGATCAGAGATCATCCCATGAAGAAAATTCTCGGAACGGTCGCCGCGGCTGCGGTCATGACCATCGCCTCCCAGGCCCACGCGGCCCGGGACTACGTCTGGGCCGCCGGTTCCTCGACCGTCTTCCCGTTCAGCACCCGCGTCGCGGAGAACTACGCCCGCAAGACCGGCTCCAAGGCGCCCAAGATTGAATCCCTGGGCACCGGCGGCGGCTTCAAGGCTTTCTGCGGCGGCACCGGTGAAGGCTTCCCCGACATCGCCAACGCCTCGCGTCCGATGAAGAAGTCGGAATTCGACGCCTGCGCCGCCAAGGGCGTGAAGGACATCATCGCCCTCAAGATCGGTCTCGACGGCATCGTCGTCGCCACCGACAAGGACGGCGCGGACTACAACTTCAAGCTCGAATACCTGTACCTCGGCCTCTCGGCCAAGGTGCTGCGTTACGGCAAGTTCGTGCCCAACCCCTACAAGGCCTGGGATGAAGTCGGCAGCGGCCTGCCCGGCAACCGCATCGTGGTCTACGGCCCGCCGCCCACGTCCGGCACCCGCGACGCGTTCATTGAGCTTGGCATCGAAGAAGGAGCCCGTCGCTTCCCGCTTCTTGCTGAACTTCGCTCCAACAACGAAAAGGGCTTCAAGGGCCTCGTCGACCCGATGCGCGCGGACGGCTGGATCGACGCCGGCGAGAACGACAACGCCATCGTTCAGACCCTGACCCGCACGCCGGGCGCGCTCGGTGTGTTCGGCTACTCGTTCTATGAAGAGAACATGGACAAGGTGAAGGTCGCTTCGGTCAACGGCATCGCGCCGACGGCCGCGACGATCGCCAACGGCACCTATCCGCTGTCGCGCTCGCTCTACATCTACATCAAGAAGTCCAACATCGGCGTAACGCCGGGCCTGCGTGAATTCGTCGAGGAGTTCCTCTCCGACGGCGCGTCGGGTCGCGGCGGCTACCTGCAGGGCCGGGGCCTGATCCCGCTCGCGCCCGCGCAGCACGAAGCCAACAAGGCGACGTTCAAGGCCGGTACGGCCATGGCCCGTCCGGCCGCCTAAGGACCCACTCAGGTCCAGAGAATTGCGCCGCGGCTCGAAAGGGCCGCGGCGTTTTTCGTTTGTGCGTCCTTCGAGCCCCGGATCAGGTCCGGGGGATCCAGAGGGATCGCTCCTCAGGATGACGGGTAGCGATGGATGGCAAATCTGTTCGTCATGGTGAGGAGCGATCCCTCAGGATCGCGTCTCGAACCACGCAGGCCTTAAGCCGCCTTGGGACCGCGCCGCAGCCGCGCCAGCCGTCGCAGACGCCGCCAGAAGCGCGTCTTTTCGGGCTCGGGATAGGGATCCAGATTGCGCACGAACTGCTCGGCGCAGGACCGCCAGCTGAACTTTTCGGCGAAGGCGCGCACGGCGGTCCTGTCGAGGTCGAGACAGGCGATCGCCGCCTCGGCAAGACCGTCGGTGCGCCCCGGCGCCAGCACGCCGGCGTTGGAGCCCGGGATGAGGTCCGCCGGTCCCGGAGCATTGAACCCCGCCACCGGAAGGCCTGCGGCCATGGCTTCCAGAATCACCAGCCCGAAGGTGTCGGTCAGCGACGGGAAGACAAACACATCGGCGCAGCCGAAATAGGCCGCCAGCTCGTCGCCATACTTCGCGCCGACGAACTTGACGTCCGGATAGCTCTCTTCAAGCTCGGCCCGCTGCGGCCCGTCGCCAACGACGACCTTGGTGCCCGGCAGGTCCAGGCTGGCGAAGGCCTCGATGTTCTTCTCGACGGCCACGCGGCCGACATTGAGGAAGATGGGCCGCTTCAGCCCGGCGTACACGTCGGGCTCATCGTCCCGCCGCGGATGAAAGATGTCCGTGTCCACGCCGCGGGACCAGGACGAGATGTTGCGGAAGCCGTGACGTTCCAACTCGTCCCGCATGGTGTCGGTCGCCACCATCATCCGGCCGGACGGCTTGTGGAACCACTTCATGTAGGCGTAGCCGGCCGCCAGCGGCACGGGCAGGCGGGCCGAGACGTATTCGGGAAACCGTGTGTGGTAGCTGGTTGTGAACGGCAGCTTCCATTCCAGGCAGACGCGCCGGGCGGCCAGACCCACGGGGCCTTCGGTGGCGATGTGGATCGCCTCGGGCTCGAACGACTTGAACCGCTCCTGGATCGGCTCATAGGCGCCGACGGCCAGCTTGATCTCGGAATAGGTCGGCAGCGGCACGGTGTTGAACTGGTCGGGGCTGATGACCTCGACCTCGTGGCCCATGGCGCGCATTTCGGCGACGGTACGCGTCAGCGTACGGACAACGCCGTTGACCTGGGGCTCCCAGGCATCAGTGGCGACGAGGATACGCATCAGGCGGCGGCGGGCTCCGGCAGGGCGACAGGGTCGCTGCGGGTGATACTGGACCAGGAACGCCGCTTCGCCCACTCCACGATTTCGAGCCGGCCATCGTGATGCTCGACCAGGGCGGTGCAGCTTTCGACCCAGTCCCCGTCATTGACGTACAGGATGCCGCCGAGATCGCGCATTTCCGCCTTGTGGATGTGGCCGCAAATGACGCCATCCACACCGCGCCGACGCGCTTCGTCGGTCACGGCTTCCTCGAAATTCTCGATGAACTGCAGGGCGTTCTTCACCTTGACCTTCAGATAGGCCGAAAAGCTCCAGTACCCCAAACCCA
>CAZISF010000126.1:8977-9367 GCA_964541915.1 uncultured Caulobacter sp. | reverse complement strand
TCGGAGCTTCCCGCTCGAACTCCACCCCGCCGCCGCATCGGATCGCCTGGCCGAGGCGCCCTCCCCTGCAGCGGGATGGGGTGAGTATGGGGGCGGGCCGGAGGGGTGATGGACAGTTTGTTTTGCGCTGTAGCGTAGCGGGGATGGAGGTGAGGGATTTCAGGGGGTTGGGCGCGGAGATCGGCGGGGAACGCACGGAGCAAGCCCTTCCCCCTCGATGGGGGAAGGGTTGGGTTGGGGGTGTGTACAGGGCGCCTGGCGATCACCCTTGATAGGCGCTGCGCCGTGAAGCGCTCTCCCCGCGGCCGTGGGCGCCCCCCCCCAGCCCCCCCCCGCCCCCCCCCGGGCGGGCGGGGGGGGGCGGCCCCTGGGTGAGCGCCCCCCCCCCCC
>CAZISF010000126.1:3909-8967 GCA_964541915.1 uncultured Caulobacter sp. | reverse complement strand
GGGGGCTGGGGCTTGAAGCGCTCGCCCGGGGGCCGTCGCAGAACCCCCATCCCGGACCGTTCCGGCCGCGCGGGGGAAGGGGGATCGCGCCATTGATCTCTCGCCACCCAGCCTGCCGGACGGCCCAGGTCAGTCAAGGGTGGGCCTCCGGCCCATCGCTCCGCGACGCGAAGCGCCCTTGAGTTGAGAAGCGGCGGCGCGATCTCCGCGCCACATGCGGCGGCCACCGGCCGACGCCGCGACGAAACTGGACCGCCCGGCGATGGGCTTGGCATGAGATGAAGGGGTTGGTGGAGAAGGCGAGAAGAAAGGCAGGTCCTCGTTCTTCGTCTCTCAGGCTGCCTGTACCGACTTCAGGCTCAAGGCGCTCTCAAGCAACGACTTGGCTTCCTCTTCCAAAGTGTAGGCCTCGCCAAAGAGCGACCAAGCGCGCTCGGCCGCGCTAGCAAGCGCCGTGCTCTCCGGCGTTGTTGCATAGGGAACACATACGCTCTTCAGGTCGTCGTCACTGAGTGCGTCGACCACTGACCCCGAGGCAAACGCCTTGAGCTGCGCCTGTACGGCTGGCGATGCGCAGGCGAGATAAACTGAGCCGGGCGCCACACCATCCTTGGGCACCACGCGATGGACATGACCGCTGGCCCCCCAGCCGACACGCTCCTCGGTGACCATGGCACAATCTGCCAGATTCTCCTCGGCACGACCGTCCGCCGTAACCAATGTGGTGCCCTTGGTCAGCTTAAAGGCATTGGCGTCCTTGAAGGCTGTCAGGTTCATCAGCTTGAGGGCGATTGGGCGGTACTGCGCAATCTGGCGGCCATTCATCAGGGCGATGCCATGTTGTGCATCTTGGACGTAGTTTGTCTTGTACCGGCTCGCCGGCTTGCCAACATCTGCGATCGTGTCCAGCCGAACGCCGCCGGAAGCCGCGACCGCAGTCAAAGCCAGCTGGTACTGGGGAGCGAGAGGTTCAGCGTCAAACCGGTCCGTCAGGGAAGATCGGGACACTGAAAACCGTCTCGGAAATGCCCGTGACCGGAACTGGCCGAACTCCGAAAGGCCAAACATCAGGTCATAGGCAGTCTGGGTCTGTGCAAGGCGCAGCCGCGCGACTTCTCGCTTCCTAAACGCGCGTCGAAAGAGGCGGGAGGCCACGCGACGGATGTCTGGCGGCAATAGTGGTATCCGGACAGCGGCAATCTGCTGCTCGTTGGCATGATCGATGACCGATCCATTCATGTCCGTGCGAATAGACATCTGACCGTGCCGGGTGCTCAGGAATGCGACGACATAGAAGAAGTCCTCGGTCAGGGCAGTGGGCTCGATGCGAACGATGTCGTGCGACATGCAAAACCGTTCGGCGAAGCGGTCTGCGATGGTGATCGGTCCAAGATTGCGACCTGAGCAGATCACATAGGCTGTCCCACGCTTCACCTTCAGCTGCTCGAACTGCGACGTCAGAGACTCGCTCAGGACTTTGTTCGACCAAGGGGAATAACGAAACAGATCGTAGGGGGCGAGCAACGGCCGTCCGCGGGTTGGATCGGAGGTGTAGATGCGCGAGAAAATGTTTCCGGACCAGATGCGCGCGTCCGGGAGCTGGCTCGCAACCGTCTCAAATTTCCACGGCCCCGCATTGAGCTCCTGGATGAGCGGGTTGACTCGCGATAGGTGGTATTTGGCGTCCACCCGAAAGGTCGCATTCAGCTCGCTAGCTCGGATATGAGTCTGCCTCACGCCACATCCACTCGCGCGCTCTGCGGCGGCTGGGCGGCCACCTGCCTCCTGAGCCAGTCGTGATAGGCACCGGGGATCTCATCCAGTTCGTCGTCCACCAAGGGCTCACGACTGTAGACCTCGACATCTTCTGTGACGCCGCCTGGTCCCACTGCTCTCCGGCGCTTGACTACTTCGGTCAGAAGCACACTGCCGTCGGGAGCTCGCTTGAAAAGCGTCGCACCCCGTTTGTCGTGACCAACCTTATCGGCAATGGCCATGAATATCGGATAGTCACCCCGGTTCTCCGCAGTTTCGCCGTGGGCCCATTTGCGCAGCAGAACCATGCTGGTTTGGGTGTCGTTCTTGGGCTGAAAAAGGTCTCGGTGCATGTCCACGACGGCCAGCAGCTGAGCCTGCTGAAGGATGCAGTAGCGGAAATACGCCAGACCTGGGTTGTTCAGCAGGCCATTGGGGAGGACGATTGCCATCCGGCCACCGGGCTTGAGAAACTGGAGGCAGCGCTCAACGAACAGAATTTCGGGCGGCTGACTGGATTGCAGCGCAGGTTCCCCTTTGCGGTTAATGCGCGGGCGGAATCCGTGCTCGGTGCGCTCCCACGCAGCACCCACGCCGTACTGGGCCAGAATGCGGGGATCATCGATGGTGATCTCACTTCCAAACGGCGGATTGGCGAAGATGACGTCCACACTGCCCAATAGTGACGGCGGTGGACCTTCGGCAGGCCAACGGTGAGGATGTTCCAGCGAGTTGCATTGATATAACCGCCCTGAGCCGTCGTTGTTCATGACCATGTTCATCTTGGCGGCCCGGACAAGGCTGGGGTTAAGGTCCAGGCCGTAGATGTTGTTCGACAGGTAGTCGTGGCGTTCGCGAAACCACTCTGCCTGCTGTTCGGGGCTAGGAGCTTCTCCCGTCCAGCGGGAATGGTGCTTCCGATCAATCGCGGCCAACACGTGGTTCATTGCTGTGACCAAGAAGCCTCCCGTGCCGCAAGAGGGATCGAGGATTACCTCACCCGGCTGCGGGTTGATCATCTGGACAGCCATCCGACAGGCGTTGCGGGGTGTGAAGAACTCGCCGCGATCTCCGCGAAGATTGCTGCCGACCACCTCCTCATAGGCAACGCCTTTAACATCGACGGGCGAGTCCAGCAGTGAATACTGCTGCATCTCACTTACCACATAGGCAAGGGTAGAGCCGCTCATCTCCAACTGCTCATTGGCTTTGAAGATGGTGGGATACTTCCCCAATACACGATCCCGGAAGATTCTGTCCAAGCGTGACTTTACACGACCCTGCAAGTCCATCGAGGTTCGCTCACTCTGAGTGACATAGAACTCCAAGTTCTGATTGTCAGAGCGCTCATCCTCAATCTTACAGAAAATCAGCTTGAGGAGCTCCCAAAAGGCGTCCGGTTTCTGTAACCCCGAGCTGCCGGCGATGTAGTTGTGACAGCGCTTGAAGGTGAAAAGAAGGTTCTCTCCGGTGGCCGCGCGGAGAAACTCTCGTGTTGGCGCGTCGGCTTTCTTTGCGCCCCGAATCGGAATGTCGATCGCGTCCAAGAATGCATGCTGACCGTCTTCCGGGGTCTTGAAAAAGCAGTCGCGGTCGACGCCGTTGGTCCACATACCGTGCTGGCAGTTCACCGAGGCGGCCATGTAACTCTTGAGTTGGCCGACTCCGTCCGTTCGATCGTCGCGCTTGGTGCCTTCTCGCTTGGTTTCGATGATGACTTGGATGTTCTGTTGTAGGTGCGCTGCACCCGCCGCAAAGATCGCTATGTCGACGCGCTTGCGGCCCGAACCGACCTTGATCGGAAACTCGACAGCGATCTGGTCGCGGGCATACCCATACTCAAGGATTAGACTCTGCTCCACGTTCTGCCGGACATACTCTTCAGGCGTGTCCTTGGTCAGCAGTCCCGTGATGAAGTCGACGACCTTCCCACTGGGGATGACCCGCAAGGCCGCCGATGCAGCTGCGATATCGACAGATGGCAACGAGTCGTCAGTCATGAGCCGTCCACACAGGTACCCCCGACGCCAGCGGGACGGCGAAACCTACACGGCACTCGATGTTCGACCAAGATGCCATAGAGCGGCATCGCCGCTAGCGGGCAACGCGCACAAAGGCCGGCGGCGAATGTGGGCCAGACTGCCCCCCACCCCTACCCCGCCGGGGGCGGGTCCAGCTCGTAGACGCGCGAGCAGTATTCGCAGGTGACGCGCACCTTGCCGTCGTCCTCGACCATATCCAGGCGTTCGGCGAGGCTGAAGCTTTCCAGCACGCCGGCGATGCGTTCGGGGGAGCAGCGGCAGAAGGCCTTGAGGGGTTTGGGTTCGAACAGGCGGACGCCGTCCTCGTTGAACAGGCGCCACAGCAGGGTGTCGGCCGGGAGGGTCGGGTCGATCAGCTCGTCCTCGCCGGTGGTCTCGAACAGGGCCTGGGCGCGGACCCAGGCGTCGGCGGTGTCACCGCGGGTCTCGTCGCCGGCGATGTTCTGGATCAGCAGGCCGCCGGCGCGCCAGGTGGGGCCCTCGCCCGTGTCGGACTGGCCGACGGCCAGGCGGATGCGGGTCGGGGTCTGTTCGGACTGGGCGAAATACTGTTCGGCGCAGAGGGCCAGGGTCTCGCCCTCGATGGCGGTGACGCCCTGGTAGCGGTCCATGTCCGGGCCCTGGTCGACGGTCATGATGAACACGCCCTGGCCGAGCAGGGACTTGGCGCCGGGGCGGACGAAGCCGGTGGAGAGCGCGGCGACGCGGTCGGCGTCGAACCTGCAGTAGCCGCGCAGGGAGCCTTCGGTGTCGTAGTCGACCACGACATAGGCGACCGGGCCGTCGCCCTGGGCCTGGACGATCAGCCGGCCGTCGAATTTGAGGCTGGAGCCGACCAGCGCGGCCAGGGCGCAGGCCTCGCCGAGCAGGTTGGCGACGGCCTCCGGGTAGTCGTGGCGGGTGAGGATCTCGTGCACGGACGCGCCCAGCCGCACGATGCGGCCGCGCACGGGCCAGCCCTCGATCTGGAAGGTGGCGACGAGGTCGTCTGCGGGGGGGAGCGTGGTTTCGGTCATTGGGGCGGGTAGATAGGGGACGGGAGGGCGGATTGCGAGAGGATGCGTCCTTCGGGACGCTCGGCGCACGAAGAGCCCTCCTCCTCGATGGAGGAGGGTTGGGTGGAGGTGTGGCCGCCCAGGTCAGGCGAAGCTCTGTGAAAGGCGCCGGCGCCGATCAGTGACATTCCCGGACCACCGTAGCCCACCCCCCCCCCCCCCCCCCCCCCCCCCCCCCCCGGGGGGGGGGCGGGCGGGGGCCCCCC
>CAZISF010000126.1:0-3899 GCA_964541915.1 uncultured Caulobacter sp. | reverse complement strand
CCCATCGAGGGGGAAGGGAGAAGGCTCAATCCCGCGGGACCGGCTTCTCCAGGTCGTGGACCGTTTCGGCGATTTCCTCGGCGCGTTTGCTGAAGGCGAAGGCGGCGTCGGCGAGGCCCTGGTTGTAGAATCTGGGGCCGAGGCGTTCGATGAGATGGTCGAGGAAGAACTCGGCGTCGAGGCCGCCGATCTCCAGGTCCAGCTCGTCCTTCAGGTAGCCGCGCAGCATTCGGGCGAGTGAGACGCGGTCGTCTTTTTCCAGCCCGTACAACGCTCTAGCCGATCTTTCCAAAGCACCAGGCGAGGATCGATTTCTGGGCGTGGATGCGGTTTTCCGCCTCGTCCCAGACCCGCGACTGCGGGCCGTCGATGACGCCGTCGCTGACCTCCTCGCCCCGGTGGGCCGGGAGGCAGTGGAGGAACATGGCCTGGCTGTCGGCGAGCGCCATCAGGTCCTCGTCGACCTGGTAGGGCTCGAAGGCGTCCAGCCGCTCCTCGCCGTCCTTGTCGCCCATCGACACCCAGGTGTCGGTGACCACGCAGTCGGCGCCGCGCACCGCCTCGCGCGGGTCGTCGGTCATCTCGACCCTGCCCTGCTGCTCGGCCGCACGGGCCAGGTCGTAGAGATCGGGGTGATAGGCCGCCGGGCAGGCGATGTTCAGCCTGAAGCCGAGCTTGGGCGCGGCGTGGATGAAGCTGGAGCAGACGTTGTTGCCGTCGCCGACCCAGGCGATGGTCTTGCCGGTGATCGGCCCGCGATGCTCCTCGAAGGTGAGGATGTCGGCGAGGATCTGGCAGGGGTGGCTCTTGTCGGTCAGTCCGTTGATCACCGGGATGGCGGCGTTCTGGGCGAACAGCTCGACGTCCTCGTGCCGGTTGGCGCGGATCATCACCGCGTCGACCATGCGCGAGAGGACCTTGGCCGTGTCCTCGATGCTCTCGCCGCGACCCAGCTGCATGTCCGAGGACGTGGAGATGATGCCGGCGCCGCCGAGCTGGCGGATGGCGGCGTCGAAGCTGAAGCGGGTGCGGGTCGAGTTCTTCTCGAAGATCATCGCCAGGGTGCGCTCGGCGCCCGGCGCATCGGCGTCGACGCGGGCCTGCGGCCAGCCCTTGCGCGCGGCCTTGCGGGCGCGGGCGTCGTCGAGGATGACCCGCAGGTCGTGGGCTTCGAGCTTCCAGATATCGAGGAAGTGTCTGGGTTGGGTCATGAAATCCCCCGCTCATCCCCGCGACGGCGGGGACCCAGGTTTGTTTGTGTGTCCTTCCGCTCGGCCCGGGCTTTCCGAAAAAAGCCTGGGTCCCGGCCTGCGCCGGGATGAGCGGAATGAGGAATGAGTCAGGCCGCGGCCCGGGCTCGCGCGGTTTCGCAGGTCTTTTCCAGCTTCTCGACGGCCTCGCGGGCTTCCTCGACCGTCAGGGTCAGGGGCGGCAGCAGGCGGACGCAGTTGTCGCCGCCGCCGGCCACCAGCAGATTGTGCTCTCGGGCCATGGCCATGAACTCGCGGTTCACCGGGGTGACCTTGAGGCCGATCAGGAAGCCCTTGCCGCGCACATCGACGATGATGTCCGGGAAGCGGTCCTTGAGGCCCGTGAGCTGCTGGTTGAAGTAGCCGGCGACGTCGCGGACGTTGGCCAGGGTCTCGGGCTTGCTGATCTCGTCGAAGGCGGCGAGGCCGACGGCCATGGCCAGCGGGTTGCCGCCGAAGGTCGAGCCGTGGACGCCCACGGTCATGCCCTTGGCCGCCTCGGCCGAGACCAGGCAGGCGCCGATCGGGAAGCCGCCGCCGAGCGCCTTGGCCACGGCCATGATGTCCGGCGCCGCGTCGCTGGCCCACTCGTGGGCGAACAGTTTGCCGGTGCGGCCCATGCCCGACTGCACCTCGTCATAGATCAGCAGCACGCCGTGCTCGCGGGTCAGGGCGCGCAGGCCGTCGAGGCACTGCTCGGGCAGGGCGCGGGCGCCGCCCTCCCCCTGCACCGGCTCGATGATGATCGCCGCCGTCGTCGGATCGGCGATGGCCGCCTTGATGGCGTCGTGGTCGCCCCACTTCAGCTGGCCGTAGTTCGGCAGGCGGGGACCGAAGCCCTCGACGTAGCCCGGGTTGCCGGCGGCGTTGATCGCCGCGTAGCTGCGGCCGTGGAACGAGCCGTCGAAACCGTAGATCTCGGTGCGTTCCGGCTGGCCGTTGGCGGTGTGGTACTTGCGGGCCGTCTTCAGGGCGCACTCGATCGCCTCGGTGCCCGAGTTGGTGAAGAACACCACGTCGGCGAAGGTCGCGTCGGTCAGCCGCGTGGCCAGGGCTTCCTGGCCCGGAATGCGGAAGATGTTGGACACGTGCCAGAGCTTGTCGGCCTGCTCCTTAAGCACCTCGACGAGGCGCGGATGGCAGTGGCCGAGACCGTTGGTGGCGATGCCCGCGACGCAGTCGAGATACTCGACGCCGTTGACGTCCCAAAGGCGCGCGCCGAGCCCTCGTTCAACCGCCAGCGGGGCGCGGTTGTAGACGCCCATGATGTGGTCGGGGGTCGCGGTCGGAGCGGTCGAGGTGGTCAAGGTCGCCTCCCAGAAGGAAGAAATCCCCGCGCGGTCTGCACAGGGACGGGAAGCTCAAGGCTTCTCACCGGGGACGGGTGGAATGTCAAGAATCCTGCCCTTCCGCCGGTATGGCCTGACGTGAATCGCGGCTAGGCTGGCGTCGGCGAACGGGAGCCCGGCAGGCGCATGACGGTCCAGGACGACATCGAGCGGTACATCGGCAGCCAGGCCGAGCCGAAGCGCGCCGACATGGCCGCGCTTCACGAGGCCATCCTGCGGCGGGCGCCGGACGTCCGGCTGTGGTTCCTCGACGGCCGCAACGACGACGGGAAGATCGTCTCCAACCCGAACATCGGCTACGGCGTTCAGTCCATCGCCTATGCCAACGGCAAGTCCCGCGACTTCTACAGGGTCGGCCTCAGCGCCAATACGTCCGGGATCTCGGTCTACATCATGGGCCTCGACGACAAGACCCTGCTGGCCCGGACCTATGGCCCGCGGCTCGGCAAGGCGTCGGTGACCGGCTACTGCATCCGGTTCAAGGGCCTCAAGGACATCGACGTCAGCGTGCTTGAAGAGGCGATCGGCTTCGGCCTTGATGACCGGCGCGACGACGTCCCGGCGACGGCGTAGTCCCGACAGGAACGCGGCAAGGAGGAATGGACCCATGGCCAGGCTCGTCTTCGGCATGAACCAGTCGCTGGACGGCTATGTCGACCACGACCACCCGGCGATGATGCCCGATCCCGTGCTGTTCGAGCACTTCATCCGGCAGGCGCGGGGCCAGGCGGGAAGCCTGTACGGGCGCAAGCTCTATGAGCTCATGGCCTACTGGGACGAGGAACAGCCCGGTTGGGACGCGCCGGAGCGGGCGTTCGCGGCGGCCTGGCGGAGCCATCCGAAGTGGGTGGTCTCAGGCACCCTGAAGACCGTCGGGCCGGACGCCACGCTGGTCGAGGGGGACCTGGAGACGGCCGTGCGCCGGCTCAAGGCCGAGGTCGATGGCGAGATCGAGGTCGGCGGACCGGACCTGGCCCGGACCCTGACGGCGCTGGGGCTGATCGATGAATACAGGATCTATCTGCACCCCGTGGTGCTGGGCAGCGGGACGCCGTTCTTCGCCGCCGCCCCGCCGCCGCTGCGGCTGCTGGACAGCGAGCGGATCGGCGAGAGCGTGATCCGGCTGAGCTACGCGCCGGCCTGAGCACGGGCCTGGACAGCGGACTTTGCCCATCGTGGGCCAGGGGTTAGACTTCCGCCAACGACAAGGGATGGAAGCCATGAGTGACGCCGTCGGCCCGGGCGATCTGGTGTTGTGCGTCAACGCCTCCCCGAACCATGTGACGGGCGAGCAGGTGCC
>CAZISF010000125.1:0-9420 GCA_964541915.1 uncultured Caulobacter sp. | reverse complement strand
ACGGCGGGGCCGGCCTCTGGCGGTACGGGCTGCTGTTCGCGCTCACCACCCTGACCCTGAACATGATCTGGGGCGGGCTGGGGACCATCGTCTACCCCCTGCATGTCCAGCAGCTGGCCTTCGCCGCCATCTTCACCGGCCGGGACAGCGGCGTCGACCTCCAGGCCCTGAGCCTGCTCAAGGCGCAGGTCGCGGCGGGCCTTTCGGCGAGCCCGGAGCAGGCGCGGCTGCTGGGGCTGCTGGCAAGGTTCGAGTCGGCCCGGGCGCAGGGCCTGCTCTGGGTGTCGACCGCCGGGGTGGTGGCCACCATGATGATCCTGCCGATCGTCGGCGCCCTGTCGGACCGCACACGATCGGGCTGGGGCCGGCGCGCGCCGTGGATCCTCGGCGGGGCGGTGGCGACGGTGCTCGTGCTGGTGCTGATGACCCGGGCGACCTCGGTCTGGCAGCTGGTCGCGCTGTCCGGCCTGATCGGCGCCACCACCAACACCGCGCTGGCGCCCCTGATGGCGTCGATGGCCGACCGGGTGCCGGAGGACAGGATCGGCCTGGTCTCGGCGGTGACCAGCGTCGGCGGCGTGATCGGGCTGATCGGCGGGGGCATCCTCGGCGGCGCGCTGTTCGCCAGATTCGGCGTCCAGACCTATCTCGCCTTCACCGTGACGCTGCTGGCCGCGACCGCCTTCGTCGCCGGGGCGCCCGACCGGCCGTCCCGGACCCTGGAGGCGCGGCGGGCCGGCGCCGTGGAGCAGCTGCTGGCCTTCACCGTGGCGCTGCTCGATCGCGACTTCCGCCTGGTCTGGGTTTCCAAGGTGCTGATCATGTTCGCCTATTCGGCGGCGACGACCTTCACCCTCTACATGCTGCAGAGCTACATCCGGCCGGCGCTCGGCGCCGCCGAAGCGGCCCGGATCACGCCGCTGCTGGGAGCCGCCGCCCTGCCCGGGACCATGATCGCCATGGCCGTCTGCGGCCGCTGGTCCGACAGGATCCAGCGCCGCAAGCCGTTCGTCATCGTCAGTTCGCTGCTGTTCGCGGTCGCCCTGGCCGTGCCGCTGATCTCGCCGACCCTGCCGGCGCTGTTCGTCCAGGCGGTGCTGACCGGGCTCGCGCTCGGCTGCTTCATGGTCGTGGACCAGGCCCTGATGATCGACGTGCTGCCCGACCAGGCGGCGGCGGGCCGCGACCTCGGCATCGGGCTCCTGGCCATCAACCTGGGGCAGGCCATTGCCCCGGCGGTCGCCGGCGGGATCGTCGCGGCGACGGGCGACTACACCCTGGTCTGGGTGGTCGGCACGCTTACCGTGCTGGTCGCGACCGCGGCCATCGTCCCGGTGAAGCGGGCGCGGTGACGGGTCCCTAGTTCAGCCGCCGCCTGGCCCCCGGCAGGTGCAGCGAGAAGGCCGGGATCTCGACCTCGAAGGCCTCGCCGGCGGCGGTGACCATCTGGTAGGCGCCGCGCATCGCGCCGGACGGCGTCGTCAGCGGGCAGCCGGACTGGTAGCGGAACGCCTCGCGGGGGCCGAGCACCGGCTGCTCGCCGACCACGCCCGGGCCCTGCACCTCCTCGACGCGGTTGAGGCCGTCGGTGATGGTCCAGCGCCGCGAGACGAGGGTGACCGTCTCCTGGCCGTGGTTCTCGATCTCGATGGTGTAGATCCAGATCCAGCGGCCGCTGTCCGGGTTGGACTCCTCGGGCGAATAGGCCGGAGAAACCCGCACGAGGATGTCCCCTGTGCGGGCCTCGTAGACCGGACTGTCCGGGGTCCCCCGGCGGTTGATGCGGCTCATGGCCCTGCTCGGCTACTCAGAGGGCGGCGTCGAGCGCCCTGGCGACGTCGCGGGAGAGGTCCTTCAGGTCCTCGAGGCCCACCGACATGCGCACGTAGCCCTCGGTCAGACCGATCTCCAGACGATTCGCCTCTGGCATGGCCCTGTGAGTCGTCGTTGACGGGTGCGTGGCCATCGACTTGGCGTCGCCGAGGTTGTTGGAGATGTCGATGATCTCCAGCGCGTCGAGGAACCGCCAGGCGGCCTCGCGGCTGCCGAGGTCGAACGCCAGCAGGTTGGAGAAGCCGCTCATCTGCGCCCGGGCGACGGCCGCCTGCGGGTGGTCGGCGCGGCCGGGATAGAGCACGCGCTTGACCGCCTTGTGGTCGCCGATCTGGTCGGCCAGGGCGGCGGCGCTGTCGGTTTCGCGGCGAACGCGCAGGTCCAGCGTCTCCAGACCCTTGAGCAGGATCCAGGCGTTGAACGGGCTGAGCGCCGGGCCGGTGTGGCGGATGATGTCGCGGTAGGACTCCTCGAGCAGGTCCTTCGCGCCGAGGATCGCGCCGCCCAGAACGCGGCCCTGGCCGTCAATGTGTTTGGTCGCCGAATAGACCACCACGTCGGCGCCGAGCTGCAGCGGCTTCTGGAAGAGCGGCGTGGCGAAGACGTTGTCGACCACGACCTTCGCGCCGGCGGCGTGGGCGATTTTCGACACCGCCGCGATGTCGGTGATCTCCAGCAGCGGGTTGGCGGGCGATTCCAGCAGCACGACTTTGGTGTTCGGCCGCATGGCCGCTTCCCAGGCCTTCAGGTCGGTCGCGTCGACCAGCGTGGTCTCGACGCCGAAGCGGGGCAGCCAGTTCTGGACGATCCAGTTGCAGGAGCCGAACAGCGCGCGGCCGGCGACCAGGTGGTCGCCCGCCCTGAGCAGGCCGCTCAGCGCGGTGTGCACGGCCGCCATGCCCGAGGCCAGCGCGCGGCAGTATTCGGCGCCTTCCAGCAGGGCCAGCCGCTCCTCGAACATCTGCGTCGTCGGGCTGCCGTAGCGGGCGTAGACGAATCCCGGGTCCTCGCCGGAGAACCGCCGGTCGGCGGCGGCGGCGCTCTCATAGGCGAAGCTCTGCGTCAGATAGAGGGCCTCGGAGATTTCGCCGTAGTTGCTGCGCATCAGGCCGCCGCGGATCAGACGGGTGGAGGGCTCCCAGGACTTGGGGTCTTCGGCCATGGCGGCGTTCCTTGTGCGATACGGGCGGCATCAACAGGAAAGCCCCCTGTCCGGTCAACCGGGAAAGGGGGTGCGGGTACATGTCCCCGCGCCTCCACGAACGGCGTTCGCCGGAACCGCTACGGGTCTCGCGCTTTTCGGGATAAGGTTAACGCACGTGACGTGCAGCTGGGGAGGCTCACATGCTCTCGATGGTGTTCCGTGTATTCGCCGCCATTCTCGGTGTTCTGGGGGCGGTCAACGTTGTCCTGCTGATTCTCGGCGAGGCCCTGGCCCGCTATTCGCCGGTCGAGCTCCACGCCGTGGGCACGCTCAGCGAGGCGCTGACCCTGTTCGGCGTCGGGGCTGGCATCTACGTCCTCTCGCCGGCGGGCGGCAGGGCGCACCACTAAAAGCGGCGGGGAGGGGGCAACTCGCCCTTGCCTTTGTCGTCACGGGCCATGAGTAATGGTCCAACGATGACCACTGCACAGTCCGCGGGGATCCTCCCCTGCCAATCCATCGAGGACCTGATCGCCCAGGGGGCTATCGGATCGCTCACGCCTTTTGACTCCGACCAGGTCCAGCCGGCCAGTCTCGACCTGAGGCTGGGCGAGCGCTGCTGGCGGGTGCGGGCGTCCTTCCTGCCCGGCCGGCGCAAGGTCATGGACCGGCTGCCCGACGTGGCCATGCACGAGCTCGACCTGACCAAGGGCGCGGTGCTGGAGCGAGGCTGCGTCTACATCGCCGAGATCCAGGAACGGCTGGCGCTGCCGATCGGCGTCTCCGCCCGGGGCAATCCCAAGAGCTCGTCCGGCCGGGTCGACGTGTTCGTGCGCCTGCTGACCGATCATGGCGCGGCCTTCGATGACGTCGCCGAGGGTTACACGGGGCCCCTGTTCATCGAGATCGCGCCGCAGACCTTTTCGGTCCTCGTTCGCGCCGGAACCCGGCTGAACCAGCTGCGGCTGAAGCGCGGCACGCCTGTCCGGCTGTCGAGCCGCGATGTCGGCGTCGACCTGTCGATCGGCACCGTCGGCTTCCGCGGCCGTCGTCACGCCGGGGTCATCGATCTGGACAAGGAAGACGGCCACGACCCGCGCGACTTCTGGGAAATGCTGGAGTCGCCCAAGGGCGAGCTGCTGCTCGACCCGAACGAGTTCTACATCCTGGCCTCCAAGGACGACATCGAGATCCCCGTCGACCAGGCCGCCGAGATGACCCCGATCGATCCGGCCGTGGGCGAGTTCCGCGTCCACTACGCCGGCTTCTTCGACCCGGGCTTCGGCACGGACGAAACCAAGTCGCGCGGCTCCAAGGGCGTGCTCGAGGTGCGCAGCCACGAGACCCCGTTTCTGCTTGAGGACGGCCAGACCGTCGCCCGGCTGGTCTATGAGCCGCTGACCGCGCGACCGACCCGGCTCTATGGTGAGGATGGTTCCCACTATCTTCGGCAAGGCCTCAAGCTGTCCAAACATTTCCGACCCTGGAAGTAGCGCGCAGACAAGCTCGCAAAACTTTTTGTATGGCGTGCTTGACATTCTTCGTGGCCGTGTGAGACAAGTACCCTTGTCAAAACGACAAGGACAAAAGACATGGCCTCTGAAAAGTCAGCCTCCGCTCGCCGCCCCGGACTCGGGATGTTCATGGCCTCGCTCCTGGGTGGGGGCGTCATTGCCGGCGCGGCGATCGCCGTATTTGAATCGTTCGGCGCCCGACTCCCGGCCGAAGGCGCGGCCCTGGGCGCGCTTCTCGTCGGCGCCCTGGTCATGCTCTGGTCACGCGGATGGTGGGTTCGCGTGGATGAGGCGGTCCGCGAAGCCCACAAGACCGCCTGGTACTGGGGGGGGGTCGGCGGGAATGGTGATCGTCAGCGGTCTGGCGGCGTACCTGCTGTTTGACCGGTCCGGCGTCTCGCTCGAACGGTTCGCGATGGCGGCCGGCGACGGCGGCCTGATCCTCACCGGCATTGTCGTCGCCCTCGGGCTTCAACTGATCGGCTACGGCGTCTTCTGGGCCGGCTGGTGGTTCACTCGCAGCCGCTGACCCCTGAAATTCTGGAGAACCCCAATGAACAACCGCAGCGAAGCCGGTCGCCGTTACCTCAGGCGCTTCATCCCGACGATGCTCGCCTACGCCGTGATTATCGTCGGCGTATCGTTCGCCTTCCGCGACGAGTCGCTGGCCGGGCCCCTGGCCTGGGTCCTGGCTGTCGCCCCGGCGCTGCCGGTGTTGGGCGTCATCGCCATCATGGGCCTCTACATCAAGGAAGAGACTGACGAGTTCCAGCGCAACGTGCTGATCGAGTCGATGCTCTGGGGCATGGGTCTGACCCTGTCGGCCACGACGGTGGCCGGCTTCCTGGAGATGTACGTCCACACCCCGCCGCTGCAGTCCTTCTGGGCCTTCCCGCTGTTCTGCGGCTCCATGGGTCTGTCACAGGTGTTCGTGCGGAGGCGCTACCGTTGAAGAACCGCCTCAAGGTCCTGCGGGCCGAGCGCGACTGGAGCCAGGCGGATCTCGCCGAGCGGCTCGATGTCTCACGCCAGACCATCAACGCGCTCGAGACCGGCAAGTACGACCCCAGCCTTCCGCTCGCCTTCCGTATCGCCCGCCTGTTCGGCCAGCCCATCGAAGCGATCTTCGATGACGGCGAGGCCTGATCCGAAACCAGGGAAACTCCCATCATGGCTACTACCCTCTCCAACAAACCCCTCGGCGTGAAACTGGCCCTGGCCTTCGCCGGCATGGTCGTCGGCGCCGGCATCGGCTGGCTGGTCGGCCGCCTCGCGAAGGCGGGCGCGCTTGATATGTCCAGCGCGACCTGGGCCGACCTCGCCGCCGGAACGATCGCGGCCATGCTGCTGGCGACAGGCCTGATGGTCGGCCTGATCAGCTTCAGCGGCCGTCTCGCCGGCAAGCTCATCGATCCGACCAGCGACCGGCCGGCGCGGCCGGCGCAGGCCAGCTTCTATCGCCAGCAGGCCGCCGTCATGGCCCTGGCCGGCCTGATGATGGCCGCGCCGGTGGTCGCAAGCCTCGCCTTCGAGCCCCTGCCGGTCGATCTGGCCCAGGCGATCATGGCCGGAATTGTCGCCCTGTTCCTGTTGCAGACCCTGCTCAATGTGACCGTCTGGATGCGCGCCGATGAAATGGTGCGCCAGATGATCGCAGAGTCCGGCTCGATCTGCTTCTGGGTCCTGCAGGGCGCGCTGTTCCTCTGGGCCTGCGCCGAGAAGCTTCAGCTGGCTCCGGCGCTCAGCGCCTGGGATCTGATGACCATCCTCATGGGCTTCTACCTCGTCATTTCTTCCCTCATTTCCATTCGCCGCGGCTTCAACTGAAGCGCGCTGATCGTCAGGACCTCCCTATGTTCAAGTTTTTCAAGACCCTGCTGGCCGCCGCGGCCCTGCTGCTGCCGCTCGCCGCCGGCGCCGCGATGGCTGGTGAGCCGACCCGCTTCACCGTCGAGGTGCGCGGCAAGGGACCCGATATCATCCTGATCCCCGGCCTGGTGTCGTCCCGCGACGTCTGGACCGCGACGGCGAAGCAACTGGAAGGCCGCTATCGCGTCCATCTGGTCCAGGTCGCCGGGTTCGCCGGCGCGCCGGCCGCGGGCAACGCCGAAGGCCCGGTGGTGGAGCCGCTGGCCGACGAGCTCGTCGCCTACATCGCCGCCAACCACCTCGACCACCCGGTGATCATCGGCCATTCGATGGGTGGCTTCACCGCCCTGATGATCGCCGCGCACCATCCGGACTCGGTCGGACGGGTGATGGTCGTCGACGCCCTGCCGTTCTTCAGCGTCCTGTTCGGTCCGACCGCCACCGTCGAGTCGGTCACGCCCCAGGCCGCCCGCTTTCGCGATGCGCTGATCGCCCAGTCGCCGGAGACCTTCGCGGCGGGCCAGCCCCAGACGATGGCGACCCTGATCAAGACCCCGGCGGCGCGTGTCGAACCAACGGCCTGGTCCCTGGCCAGCGATCGCGGCGTGATGGCCCGGGCGACCTATGACGTCATGACCACCGACCTGCGCGGCGACCTTGCGGACATCCGGACCCCGGTGACCGTGGTCTATGCCCGCGACCCGGACATGGGCTTCTTCTACGGCGTCGTCGACCAGGTCTACGCGGGCAACTACGCCGCGCTGAAAGGTGTCCGGCTTCGCGCGGTCAACGGCGCCTTCCACTTCGTCATGCTCGACCAGCCGCAGGCGTTCGCGGCCGAGGTCGAGGCCTTGCTGAACTAGCCGACCCCTTTCCACCCTTGGTCGCCGGATCGTCCCGTACGCGGGATTGCGTCCGCGCGCCCGCACCCCACTTCTCGGACTCCCGAAAGGAACATCCATGTTTGATCGTCTGAAACGTTTCCTTGCGGCCTGCGCCGCCCTTCTCGCCGTCGGCCTCGCGGCCTCGCCCGCCGCCGCGGACCCCGCGGTCTGGGTGGTCAAGGACAAGGACTCGACCCTCTACCTGCTGGGCACGGTCCACGTCCTGAAGCCCGACACGGTCTGGCGCACTGCGGCCATCGACAAGGCGCTGACCGACTCCAGCGAGCTGTGGCTGGAGGTGGACACCGACGACGTCGCCGGCATGCAGGACCTCGTCCGCCGTTATGGCGTGGACGCCGCTCACCCGCTGTCGGGAAAGCTCACCCCCGACCAGCTGACCCGCTTCAAGGCCGCCGTGTCGGGGCTCGGGGCGGATCCGGCCAATCTTGAGCCGTTCCGGCCCTGGCTGGCGGGCCTGACGCTCAGCATCGCCCCGCTGCTCAAGGGCGGCTTCGATCCCAAGAGCGGTGTCGAGGAAAAGCTCAAGGCCGCCGCCCGCGCGGACGGCAAGCCGATCCGCACGCTTGAGACCCAGGAACAGCAGATCCGGTTCTTCGCCGACCTGCCGCCGCAGGTGGAACTGGAGTTCCTGCTGTCGAGCCTCGACGACGCTTCCGACGCCGCGCCGATGCTGGACGGCCTGATCGCCGCCTGGAGCGCGGGCGACGTCGAGGCGATCGGGTCCCTGCTCAACGATGAGATGGCGACGCGATATCCCGAACTCTACAAGGCCCTGCTCGTCCGCCGGAACCAGGCCTGGGCCGGCCAGATCGAGACCCTGCTCAAGGGCAAGGGCGTGGCGGTCATCGCCGTTGGCGCGGCGCACCTCGCCGGACCGGACAGCGTCCAGGTTCAGCTGGCGAAGCGCGGCCTGAAGGCCGAACGGTTGCCGGACTAGCGGGAGGGGAGGCGGCGGCTCAGGCCGCCGTCTCGGCCTTCGGCCGCAGGTAGATCGACCGCTTGGGCGAACTCATCACCCGCTGCAGCATCGGCTCGAAGGCCTCCATCGGCATGGAGTCATAGTTCGGATCGAACGCCGACTGGTCGTACAGGTGGCAGAACTGGGCCGTGTATTCGAAGTGCGGATGGCCGCGGAACTGCTCGCGCATGTCGCGGTCCAGGCCCAGGTGATGGAAAAAGTAGTAGCCCTGGAAGATGCCGTGCTGCTGCACCATCCAGTGGTTGGCCTCGGACACGAACGGAAACACCATCGCCGCCCCGATGTCCGGGTGATTGCGCGGGCAGAGCACGTCGCCGATGTCGTGCAGCAGGGCGCAGACGACATACTCCTCGTCCCGACCATCGCGGAACGCCCGTGTCGCGGTCTGCAGGCTGTGCTCCAGCCGGTCGACGATGAAGCCGCCACAGTCGCCCTTGAGCAGGTTCAGGTGGCTGATGATCCGTCCGGGCAGCTCGCGGCCGTATTCGGCCGAGGCGGTCGCGATTTTCAGCCAGTCTTCCTGGGTGCTCTCGACCATCGAGGTGAAGCCGGCCCGTTCTTCGGATCCGTGCGCGCCATCGGCCATGTCGATCTCTCCCAACACCTGTTTGAACCGATGGTGCGGGAGGGGAGGGTCGGCGTCAACGGCACTGGCTGCTCCGGCTTGCTGCCTCAATCGTCGGCATGCCGACGGCTGAGGCTGGAACTGGCGGCTGAGTTCGCCTAGAGAGGCCCGGTGCGGGCATGATGTAATGGTAGCCTGAAAGCTTCCCAAGCTTTACGCCCGGGTTCGATTCCCGGTGCCCGCTCCAGATACGACGCACCCGACAGCCTGCCGGCCCCCTCTGATCACGAAGTGCGCGGCTGCCGTCGGGGCGCCCCTTATCAAGTTCGCCAGTTGCGCTAGCCTGAGCCGTCGGCGGTCATCGCCGGACGACACAAGACCGGGCATGGACGCGGATCCGACCCGGCGCGGCAACAGGGGCGAGACGACCATGACCACCACCGCACAGTCCATCGACGCTGTCGTCGTCGGCGCCGGGTTCGCCGGCCTGTACATGGTCCACCGCCTCCGCGAGGCCGGCTTCAGCGTCCAGGGCGTCGACACTGCCGGCGACGTGGGCGGCACCTGGTACTGGAACCGCTATCCCGGCGCCCGCTGCGACATCCCCAGTC